>JBBARJ010000038.1:0-15980 GCA_040399825.1 Gemmatimonas sp. | reverse complement strand
AACCGTCGCATGAGATAGGGATACCACTGACTGCCGAACGGCACGTACACGCGCACGCGATACCCTTCCTTCACGATCTGCTCCTGCAGATCGCGGCGTACGCCGTAGAGCATCTGGAACTCGAAGCGATCGGACGCGATGCCGCGTTCCTTCGCGAAGCGCTTGGCCTCGTTGATGATCAGTTCGTCGTGGGTCGCGATGCCGGGATAGTTGCCGTGCTCCATCAGGCGATGCATGGCCTCGACGTAGTTGCGATCGACATCGGCCTTGTCCGGAAACGCCACCGTAGCCGGCTCCAGATACGCCCCCTTGCAGATGCGCACGCGGCACTTCAAGCGGTTGGCCCGTTCCACGTCGTCGAGCGTGCGACGCAATGCGCTTTGCAGCACCACGCCGACGTTCTCAGGATAGTCTGGATAGAGCGTCTTCTCGAAAGTGTCGAGCGTACGATCGGTGTACGCGCTCGACTCCATGTCGAGACGTACGAAGCTCTTGTACTGCTTCGCGCGATCGAGCACTTGGCGCACCACGTTCAGACCGAGGTCGTCCGAAATGTCTTGTCCGAGCGCGGTGAGCTTCACCGACACATTGGCCTGCAGCTTCTTCTGCTCGATGCGATCGAGAA
The DNA here is from genome assembly GCA_040399825.1 of Gemmatimonas sp. GTDB lineage: Bacteria > Gemmatimonadota > Gemmatimonadetes > Gemmatimonadales > Gemmatimonadaceae > Gemmatimonas. The sequence continues at coordinate 15,355 of JBBARJ010000038.1, read as the reverse complement.
TTTCGAGATACTGCCGTCCGGTGTCCCGGGCTTCCGCTTCACTCGAGACCGACTCGCCGAGCAAATCGAGTGAGGCGGTGATGCCCTTGGCGTTGAGCTGCTCGACGGCGGCAAGGGCGGTCGCAATGGTTTCGCCCGCCACGAATCGCGACGCCATTTTGCGCGCAAAACCGACGTTCTTGACGAAATCGAAAATGCGCTGTTGGCGCGACAGGTACAGGAGGGAGGAACGAAGCATTGCGGAGCAGAGACGCGGAGTTCAGCAGGGAGGGATCGCGGTTGACCGGCGGGAACACCACCGGTACGTCACCGAACGACAACGGAATATACCTACATGTCCGACCCCAGTGCGCCGAAAATCGTGGGTCAGGGATGGAATCGCGTGCCTGCGGCGGCCTTGGCGCGCAGGAGGGCGGCCGCCTCGAACCGTCCCGGATAGCGGCTATTGAGCGCGTCGAGCTGTGCGACGACGGTAGCCGCGCCGAGCGCATCGAGGAATCGGAAGGGACCGCCACGGAACGGCGGGAACCCGATGCCGAACACCGCACCGATATCGCCGTCGCGCGGTGAACGGATAATGCCGTCTTCCAGGCAGCGTACGGCTTCGTTGAGCATGGGCAGCACGGCGCGCCGCTGAATCTCCTCGGCCGCCACCGCACGGCGCGATCCGGTGGCTGGCGTGAGGGCGTACACCCCCTGATCGACGCCCTGTCGCTTGCCCCGGGCGTCGTAGCGATAGAAGCCGCGCTTCGCCTTCCGTCCCAGTCGACCACTCTCGATGACGCGCTGCAGTGTGGACGACGGGCTCATGCGATCGCCGAACGCCGCCGCCATGATCGGCCCCGACTTGCCGGCAATATCGAGACCGACTTCATCGAGCAGTGTGATCGGACCCACCGGAAAGCCGAAAGCGACCAGCGCCTCGTCGACCGCATCGATCGACGCGCCTTCGTCGAGCAACTTACCACTCTCGTTGATATAGGGCGCGAGAATGCGGTTCACATAAAATCCCGGTCCATCGCGGACCACAATCACCGTCTTGCCGATTCGCCGACCGTACGCGACCACGGTGGCCGTGGTCTGCGCGCTCGTCTCGGGCGTCACGATGACCTCGAGCAGCGGCATCTTATGGACGGGCGAGAAGAAGTGCATGCCCACCACCCGATCCGGGTGCGCCGCCGCCGCCGCGATGTCGCGAATCGGGATCGTACTCGTGTTCGACGCGAAGATGGCCCGCGGTGCGACGGCCTGCACTTCGCGCAGCACCGCATGCTTCACCGCGAGATCCTCGAACACCGCTTCGATCACGAGGTCGACGTTCGCAAAGCCGCTGTAGTCGATGGTGCCGCCCACCAGCGAGAGCGTGTCGTCCATCTGCAATCGCGTGAGCTGCCGACGCTTCACACGTTCGCGCAGCACCTCGCGCACCGCGCGCCAGCCCGCCGCCACACGATCGAGCGACGCATCCTTCAGGCGCACAAGCGTGCCCACTTGCACCGCCACCGTGGCAATACCGGCCCCCATGAACCCGGCACCGAGCACACCGATCTTGCGTACGCGCACGGGATCGGCGGTCACACCATCGGGGAGTCCGGTGTCCTTCTTGAGCGCCGTCGTCGCGAAGAAGATCGAGACCAGCTCGCGGCTCACCTCGCTCACCGCCAGGTCGCCGAAGCCTCGCGCTTCCTCGAGGAGTCCGGCCTCCTGACCGTGCAGATAGCCGACTTGGATCGCCGCGAGGGCCGCCAACGGTGCAGGATATTGTCCGCGCGTCTTCTTGAGCACCGTGGCACGCGCCTGCCGGAACACGATCGTGCGACCCAACGCGTTGTCCTCGAGCAGCACGTCCCTCACCGCGCGCGTGCGCGCGCGCACTGGCGGGGCATCTCCACGGGCCAACGCGCGCACGCGTGTCGCGGCCACCTCGTACAGAATGGACGGATGCACCAGTTCGTGCACGAGTCCCATCTGCCATGCCTTCTTGGCGCGGATATTCTTGCCCGTGAGAATCATGTCGAGCGCCGCCTGCAGGCCGACCGTGCGCGGCAGCCGCTGCGTGCCACCGGCACCGGGCAGCAATCCCAGCTGCACTTCCGGCAGGGCCAATACGGTTTTCGGATGATCGGTCGCGATGCGATAGCGACAGGCCAGCGCGATCTCGAGACCGCCGCCCAGCGCCGCGCCATGAATCGCCGCGATAAACGGCTTGGGCATCGCCGCCAGACGATTCAACAGCTGCTGGCCGCCACGCGACAGCGCTTCGCCTTCCAGCGGCGTGGTGACGCGCCGTAGCTCGTCGATGTCGGCGCCGGCAATCCACGTGTCAGCTTTGCCACTCACCAGGACCGCGCCGATGATCGACGCATCCTGTTCAATACGCGCGAAGATCTGCTCGAACACCGGCCCCACGCGCGTATTCAGCGTGTTCACCGGCGAGTGCGGCTGGTCGTAGCGAATCGTCGCCACGCCGTCGTGCACCGACAGCGACACACCGGTGGCGGCATCTTCCATGAGGACGACGCCCATACGAGTATCGCTCATACGAGTATCGCTCATGCGAGTATCGCTCATGCGCGCTCCACGATCATGGCGTGACCCATCCCGCCGGCGGCACACACCGTGAGCATGCCGAACTGTTTGCCGCGGCGCGCCAGCTCGTTGCACAGCGTGGTGAGCACGCGGGCGCCGGTGGCGCCGAAGGGATGTCCAATCGACAGCGAACCGCCCATCACGTTCAGCGTGTCGAAATCCACCTCACCCACCGGCTTGCTCAAGCCAGCGCGCGCCGCCCATGTGCTCGACGCCAATCCCTGAATGTTGCTCAACACCTGCGCCGCGAATGCTTCGTGCATCTCGATCAGATCGATATCGCCAAGCGCGAGTCCGGCTCGCGCCAGCGCGATTGGTGCGGCCACCACCGGTGCCTGCAACAGCTGTTCGGCCGGGTCGACGGCCGCGTACGCGTACGACCGGATGTAGGCGAGCGGCGTGTAGCCGAGCGCCATGGCTCGCTCCTCGGACATGAGGAGCACGGCAGCGCCACCGTCGGTGAGCGGCGACGCATTCCCGGCCGTCACAGTGCCGTACTGGCGATCGAACACCGGTTTGAGCGCCGAGAGCTGCTCGTAGGTGGAATCGCGTCGCACGCCGTTGTCGCTGGCGATCATGTTCTCGAACTTTGGTGGCGCCGGCACCGGCACGATCTCGGCCGTCAACCGTCCGTCGCCGGTGCCAGCGGCGGCATTCATGTGCGAGCGCAACGCAAACCGGTCCTGCGATTCGCGCGTGATGCCATTCAACTTTGCCATCTTGTCGGCCGACTGCCCCATCGACTCGCCGGTACTCGGCTCGGCGATCGCCGGCGTGATCGGGATGAAGTCCTTCGGCCGGAGTTGCGCGAGGATCCCCAGACGTTGCGACAGCGACTTGGCCTTCGATGCAGCCACCAGCACGTCGCTCATGCCGCGCGAATGCAGAATCGGCACCTGCGTGAGCGACTCGGCGCCACCGGCGATGGCGACGTGCGCATGCCCCAGCGTGATCTGGTCGGCGGCATCGGTGATGGCCTGATTCGCCGAGGCGCAGGCGCGCGACACGGCATAGGCCTGCAGCGTTTTCGGAAAGTGCGGCAGCAGCGACACTTCGCGGGCAATATTCGGCGCGACGACCGACTGCACGACGGTCCCGAACACGAGCAGGTCGACCGACCCGCCGTCGATCGCGGTCCGCTGCACCAATTCAGCGACAGCCAGCTTGCCGAGGTCGATCGCCGTGTAGTCCTTGAGGACCGTTCCCGAGCGCGCGAACGGCGTCCGAACGCCGGCGACGATGGCCACACGACGGCCAGTTCCAAAGGTGGGCATCCGCCGAAGGTAATGGTCACTCCCCTAGCGCGGCGAGGGTTCCGAGGGCATCTCTGCAACAATGCCCGCACCGAAGGAAACTCCAGCATCTCCGAGCCCAGTGGCGGTGACGACCCGACAGGCGGCGCTGGCGGCCCTGGCGGCTGAGCCATTCGACATGCTCATCGTGGGTGGTGGCATTACGGGAGCGGGGGTGGCGCGCGAGGCGGCGTTGGCGGGATTTCGGACCGCGCTGGTGGAGCGCGACGACTTTGCGAGCGGCACCTCCAGCCGCTCATCGCGGCTCGTGCACGGGGGCGTGCGCTATCTCGAGCACGGCCACATCGGACTCGTGTTCGAGTCGAGCCGGGAACGGCGCCTGCTGCTGGAGCTCGCCCCGCATCTGGTGCGACCGCTGGCCTTCACGTGGCCGGTGTATCGGGGCGCCCGTGTGCCGCTCTGGAAGGTGCGCGCCGGCCTCACGCTGTACGACGCGCTGTCGTTGTTTCGAAACGCGCGGCACCACGCCCTGAACCGCGGCGGCGTACTGGCCGCCGAACCGGCGCTCTCCCCCGACGGCATGGTGGGCGGGGCACGCTACTGGGACGCGGCGACCGACGATTCCCGCCTTACCCTGGCCAGCGCATTGGCGGCCCGCGAGGCCGGCGCGACGGTGGCCAATCACGTGTCGGTGGTGTCCGGGATTCACGCTAGCGGCTCCTCCAGCGGCTCCTCCAGCAGGCTCACGGGCGTGGTGGTCGAAGATACGCTCACCGGCGCCACATTTTCCATGCAGGCGCGGGTGGTCATCAATGCCACCGGCCCGTGGAGCGATGCCACCGCCGCGCTCACCGGCTCGCCGCAGGGGTCGCAGTTGTTCGGGTCTGCCGGCACGCACATCGCGGTGCCGCGCAATCGGGTGGGCAACAACGACGCGGTCACCATCGTGTCACCGCTCGACGGGCGCGTGATGTTCGTGCTGCCGGCCGGTGTGCACACGATCATCGGCACCACCGAGCGTCCCGCACACGCTGGCCCCGACGACATCCGTTCCACGCGGGCGGAAGTGACGTATCTGCTGCAGTCGGTGAACCGGTGCTTCCCGTTCGCGCAGCTCACGATGGATGACGTGGTGTCGTCGTGGTGCGGCATCCGCCCACTGGCCGCGGTGCGTGCCGGCGAGCACAGCGCCAATGCCGCATCGCGCGAGCACGCCATCACCCATCGCGCTGACGGTCTGGTCAGCATCACCGGCGGCAAGCTCACCACGTACCGCGCAATGGCCGCCGATGTGCTGGCCCACGCGCGCAACGAGCTGCCGAAGTCCGGAAGCGCGCCGACACCGACGCACGAGGCGTGGCCGAGTGAATCGACGCCACTGCCTGGTGGCGATATCGTGTCACGCGACGCGATCGTGGCCGCGGCGCGCGCGACGGTGCGTGACGCGGCGGTGGGTGAACGCTTGGCGCTGGCCTACGGCAGCCGCTGGCGGAACGTGTGGAGTTATGTGCAGCGCGATGCCTCGCTCGGGCATCGCCTCTCCAACGACTTGCCGTACCTGCTGGCCGAAGTGGCGCACGCTGTGGAGCGCGAGATGGCCGCCTCGTTATCCGACGTGCTGGTGCGACGCACGCACGTGGCCTTCGAAACGCGCGACAACGGCCGCGCGGCCGCGAGGCGTATCGCGCCGCTGATGGCCGCACTGCTTCAGTGGTCCCCAGCGGCGATGGCGCAGGAGCTCGACGCCTACGATCGCGACGTCGCCCGGCTGTTCGACATCGACGACGTCTAGACACCACGCTTCACCCTTTCCGTGCTCACTTGTGTCTGAATTCACAGATCGTGTCGTGTTCATCACCGGTGGCGCATCCGGCATCGGAGCGGCCTCGGCGCGTGCCTTTGCCGCGCAGGGCGCGAAGGTCGTCGTGGGCGATGTACAGCTCGAGCGTGCCGAGTCGGTGGCACGCGAGGTGGGTGGCATCGCCGTGCCCTGCGACGTGCGTGACGACGGCATGATCGCCGCGGCCGTCGCGTATACGGCAGCGCACTTCGGCACGCTCGATATCGCCATCAACGCGGCCGGCGTCGGTGGCGCCGAAGTCCGCACGGCCGAGTACCCGACCGACGTGTGGGACGCCGTGATCGACATCAATCTCACCGGCGTCTGGCGGTGCATGCGCCACGAAATTCCCGTGATGCTCGCGGCCGGGCGCGGCACGATCGTGAACGTGGCGTCGGTGGCGGGACTGGGCGGCTTTCCACGGCACTCGGCGTATGCCGCCAGCAAGCACGGCGTGGTGGGGCTCACGCGCACGGCCGCCTTGGAATACGGGCGCAAGGGCATTCGCATCAACGCCCTGTGCCCCGGCTTCACGCGCACGCCGATGGTGCAGGAGATGCTCGACGCGGGGCTCGATGAGAGCGATCTCACGGCGCGCGTACCGCTTGGCCGACTCGGCACCGCCGAGGAGATGGCCGATACGGTACTCTATCTGTGCAGTTCGGGGAGCGCGTTCATGGTGGGACACGCGCTGGCGATCGACGGCGGACTTAGCGCGGGGTAGGGCACGTGCAGGAGGCAGCACGGCGGTAAGGCAGTTGGTCTGCGGTTCAAACGAAGCTTTACCGCAGATTACCGCGAACATCACACGGATTCGGCGTCGCGTAAGCCACGCAGTCGGTGACTCTGCTGTTCATCAGCGACGATTCGTGTCAATTGGCGGTGAGGTGTTTCGCGTGCGGTGGAAACAAAACCAGGGCCGGCGACGGCCCCGAGCCTAAGGAACGAGCAGGATCTTGCCGCGACGGCCACCCGACGCGGCCGTGGCGACGGCGTCCTTGATGCGCGACAGCGGGAAGGTCTCCTGAACGGTGGCCGCGAGGGCCCCCGACGCGATCAGCGTCGCGATCTCCCCGAACACGGTGCGCTGCTGCTCGGGCGTGGAATTCCGGAACCAGAACGCGAGCCAGAAGCCGCGCAGCGTTACGTCACGAAACACAAAGGATCCCGGGGCGATCTTGCACGCCTCACCGCTGAGCGCACCGTAGTTCACCACGGTGCCGCCGATGGCGAGACTGCGCGCAATACGATCAGTGGCGCTGCCGCCGATACAATCGAAGCCCAGGCGGATCTTGGCGTTGTCGGTGGCTTCGGCCACCCGCGTGGCGAGATCAGGCCCGTCTACCAACACCACGTCGCCACCGAGCGCTTGCAACGGGGCCACGGCATCCTGTCGCCGCACCACGTTGACCGTGCGGATGCCTCGACGCTTGGCGAGCTGAATGACGTACTCGCCCACGCCGCTGTTCGCCGCGTTCTGGATGACCCAGTCGCCCGGCGCCAGCGTAACGAACTCGGAGAGCAACAGCGAGGCCGTGGGCGGATTCACCGTCATCATCGCCAATTGCAGCGCGTCGCCAACGGGCGGCAACGGCATGAGTCCCGCCGCCGGCACCACGAGATGCGACGCCCACGTGCCGGAACCCACGGGTAACAGCACGCGCTGTCCTACGGCAACCGACGTGACGCCCTCACCGAGGGCGGCCACTCGCCCAATGCCTTCGTTGCCGCCGACCGCCGGAAGCGGCGGGAGCATCCCGTACTGGCCCGTGAGCGTCAGCACGTCCGACGGATTGATCGGCGCCGCCAGCATCTCGAGCAACACCTCACCGACCTGCTGCGTCGGCGTCTCGCGCTCCACGCACTCGATGACGTCCTGCGGCACGGGGCCACGAGCGGTGTATTCGGCACGTTGCATCAGCGTACTCCAGCGACGGGAAGCATCGGAATCAGGCGAGTTCGTCGATACGGCGATCGTGAATCGTCTTGAGCTCCACGATGATCAGCCGGCGGATCTTCTTCGGCAGCTTGAAAATTGCCTGCTCGCCAATGGCCTTCCCCTGCAGCGCCGAGCCAATCGGCGACGCCATGGTGACATGCCCATCCTGCAGTTCGCCCGCATCGCCGAATACCAGTTCGTACGACTCGCGCACCTTCGACTCCTCGTCCTCGACGATCACCTGCGAGCCGAGCCCCACCCGGTCGGTCGAGATCTGTGCGATGTCGATATTGGCGAGCTTGGTCACGCGCTGCGTGAGCTGCCCAAGGCGCGCCTGCACGAACTGCTGACGCTCCAGTGCCGCCTTGTATTCGCTGTTTTCCTTCAGGTCGCCGAGTTCGACGGCCTTCCGGATTTCAAAGGGGAGCGTGACGTTGAGCTCGTACGAGAGCTTCTCGACTTCACGCGCCATTTTGGCGATGAGTTCCTGAAACATGCGCAGGTCCACGGAAGCGGGACAGAAAAGGCGCGCGCCCGGCCGTTTCGGGCCGGGCGCGTATGCACCCATGAAATATGGCATGGTTTGGTGGGGGTTCAAGACGTACGCCAGGAATCACACCGTCGGCGGCATGTCCCCCCTTGTACTATGGCGCCACCGACAGGGACAGCCGGACTGTTCGCGGCGCTCCTGGCATGATGTTGTTGTTGCCGTGCGACGTCGCGGCGTAGCGCGCGTCGAGCACGTTGTCGATGTTGACCTGCATCGCCAGCGCGAGGGGAAGCGTCACGAAGAGCCCGCCATCGAGCCGTGTGAAGGCCGGCAATCGCACGCTGTTGTCAATCGCGGCGTAGCGCTGGCCCTGGTGCACGACGCCGACACCGAGTGAGGTGCGGGACGTCACGCGGACCTTGTTCCAGAGAGAGACGGTGGTGCGAGGGACCAGGGGAACCGAGGCGTCAGCGCGCGCAGACAACGTGCGTGTCAGCATACGTGCGTCCTGCACGGCCAACCCGCCCACGACATTCCAGCGCGTCGTCACGGCACCGGTGACGCCGAGCTCGACACCACGCGTTCGCTGCGCACCGGTCTGCACCAGCAACGTCGCATTGGCCGGGTCCGGTGCCGCACTGTTCGTGCGATCCAGGCGATAGAGGGCGGTAGTGAACTCCAGCGCCTCGCGTGGGGTCCACTTTACGCCGACTTCGCGATTGCGGAACTGCTCGGGCTTGAGCGATGACGTACTCACCGAAAGCGAAGAGAACTGATCGCCGGCACTGGGCAGCGAGGAGACGCCAACCGTTCCGTAGAGGGACAGCGTACGGTGCGGTGTGAAGACGACACCACCACGCGGCGAGCGCAGATAGTCCACACGCTGCGTGATGGCGTCCGTGCGACGATCACGCACGCGCACCGCGAACCGGTCGTATCGCACGCCGAGCACGAACTGGACATGCTCGCCAAGATGCAGCTGCTCCTGCGCAAACGCGGCGGCCACATTGACGACGGCATCGTTGTCCGCATCGGTGGCGCTGGCCCGGAAGGTGACGGGCGTGGGACCAGCGGTTCCGCTGAGGGGCACGGTCCGCGTGCTGGACACGTTGTCGAAGTAGCCGGTGAGCCGCACGTTGTCGGTGGCCTGGCGACTGAACTCGGTACCAGTCACGAGGGTGTGTCGGATCGCACCATAGCGCGCGGTGTATACGAGATCGCTTTGATTGAACAGGCTGCGGCGGTCGGTTGCTGCACTGTACGCACCGAGATTGACCTGCGTGCCGGCGGCATTCACCGCACTCGATGCAAATACGTTTTCATAGAACTTGTCGTACCGAACGGCGCGCGTGTGGGTGCGCAACGTCAGGCCACGACTCGTCGCGTACTCGGCCAGCAGGTGCGCGCCGTTCACGATCATGGTGGAGCGATTCTGGTCCGGATCGCCCACGAACGTACGCCGGTCGAGGGCCGACGGACGTCCGCTGGCCGACGGGATGCCGCGGTCGACGGTGCGCGCATCGACGAAGTGTTCAACGCCGGCACGCACCATCGTGTTGCCTGCGAGCAGCGCCACCGTTGGATTGATGCCGCGCTTTTTATGCGACACAAACTCGCGGTAGGAGCCACTCGTCTCGTGCAGGGCGTTCACGCGCGCCGCGAGTTGGGAGGTAATGCCCTGCCCGACATCGAGTGACAAACGACGCTCGTCGTACGAACCGGACTGCAGGCGACCGCTGCGCGTCGGCGTCCACTCGGCCTGCTTGATGACCCGATTGATCACGCCACCACCGCCGCCTCGACCGAAGGCAAGCGCGTTGGGCCCCTTGAGCGCTTCGATCTGCGACACGTTGTAGCTGTCGCGGAAATACTGCGCGTCATCGCGCACGCCATCCACGAAGAAGTCAGCGGTGGTGCTTTGTCCTCGGATCGTGGGCGCATCGCGGTGTCCTTCACCCTGCCCCATCGTCACGCCCGGCACGTACTCCATGGCGCGGGCCATCGTCTGCAACGCGAGATCGCGCAGGACCTGGGGGCCAAGCACCGTAATGGACTGCGGTACCTCGCGCAGCGGCGTCAGGGTGCGGGTGGAAGAGCGCGTGTGGGTGACCCGGTACTGCGTGCGTGAGGCACGGTCGGCCGACACGCGTACCGCCGAGAGCGCTTGGGCTGCAGCCGAGTCCGCCGCGGTGCGGGGGCTGCGAGCGCTATCCTGCACGGCAGGAGCGGTGGCGACGACGGTGGCGAGAACGAAAGCGAAGAACATGAATTTTGTTGAGAACGATTCTCATAAAGCGTTCTCTCAGGCTAACATGTCAATCCCGATAAAGTCAATTGGGATTACTTTGCCGCCTGTTTGGTAGCCGTTTGTGCTTCATGGGCGTCGATAACGGCCTGCGCCGCCTCGGCCGGATCGTCGGTGAGCAGCAACAGATCGAGGTCACCGGGGGAGATCTTCCCTTCGCCAACCAGGCGCGACGTGATCCAGCGAACCAGCCCGGCCCAGTAGTGCCGGCCGAACAGGATGACCGGGAACTGATAGATCTTGCCGGTCTGAATCAGCGTGAGCGCCTCGAACAGTTCGTCCAGCGTGCCGAAGCCGCCGGGGAAAATGATGAACGCATTCGAGTACTTGATGAACATCGTTTTCCGCACGAAGAAGTAGCGGAAGTTCACCAGGGTATCGACGTAGGGATTGGCCCCCTGTTCGAAGGGCAGTTCGATGTTGCACCCGACGGAGTGACCGCCGCCCTGCTTGGCGCCTTTGTTGGCCGCCTCCATGATGCCCGGTCCCGCCCCTGTAATGATCGAGAATCCCTCGAGGGCGAGCAGGCGTGCCGTTTCCTGCGCCGCCACATACTGCGGATCGTCCGGCCCGGTGCGCGCCGACCCGAAGATCGTGACGCCCTTGTGGATCTCGGACAACGCGTCGAACCCCTCCACGAACTCCGACGTGATCCGCATAACGCGCCACGGATCGGAGCGCGTAAACGCGCCCATGTCGTCCTTGGGACTTTGCAGCAACTTCTCGTCCTCCGTGAGCATTGGTCGGTCACGGATGTCTTGATCGATCACACGTGGCTCAGGCCGGCGCACGGCCCGTGCTCCGCTCGACACCCTCGGCGCTTCGGCGCTCGGCTCACGACCCGCTTTTCGGTGCCCTTCCTCGGTACGTTCCACCAACCCGTCGCGAGATTCCTGCTCAGCTCGCGCGCGCGTGACGGCTGAGGCCTGCTTGCCGGTTGCCGTACGAGGCGGTGACGGACGCTTTTTCGCCATGAGGAGCACGTGGAAGTTGGGAGGACTGATGTCTGATGATACCACCGTGGCCACCCGACTGCTGTTGGTCGTAGCCGACGGCGTGCGCCCCGACGTGCTCGCCGAGGAATTAGATCGCGGCAATCTCCCGGCGATGGCGCGTCTTCGCGAGAAGGGTGGGCTGCACACGATCAGCACGTCGTTCCCGTCGGTCACGGGGCCCGCGTACGCGCCGTTCGTGATGGGGAGGCATCCAGCATCCGTGGGAATGCCGGGGCTCCGCTGGTTCGATCGCGCGCGTTCGTTGCCGTGGTCCTACGCGCAGGCCCGCAGTTATTCGGGCATCGACATCTGGCATGTGGACGGTGATCTCGATCCACGCAGTCCGACGCTGTACGATCTCGTGCAACCATCGCTCGCCGGCCTGATGATGATCGCGCGCGGCGCGACGCACGGTCGTGTAGGTCGTGGCATCGGCTGGTCGTTGCGCGCCGGATGGGCGCACTTCCGCGGCGACGCGCGCGCGTGGCGTCGCGTGGAGCAGGCCGCCGTGAGCGAATTCATGCGGCGCTTCACGCGCACGCGTCCCACGCTGTCGATGCTCGGCATTCTCAGTCCGGACAAGCTGTCGCATGCCTTCGGCAGCGACTCTGCGGTGGTGCGCACGGCCATCGGTGATGTCGATACGGCCATTGCTCGGGCACAGGCGATTGCCGCCGCCGGCGGATGGGCCGACGGGCTACGCGTTTGGGTTGTGGGCGATCACGGCCATGCCGACGTCGCGGAGCACGAAGACCTGCATGGCTGGCTCTCGGAGCGCGGTCATCGGGTCCTCGCGCACCCGAAGCTTGGCATGCGCGGCGCCGATATCGCGCTCATGGTGGGCGGGAATGCCATGGGGCATGTTTATCTCGATCCCGCACGGAACGCGCGCCAATGGTGGCCCGCCCTACGCGCGCAGTGGCAGCCAACGCTCGACGCGCTGCTGGAGCGCGCGTCCACCGGATTGCTCGCCGTGGCCCTCAGCGCCAGCACGGTGCGCGTCTTTCACCAACACGACGGCGTCGCCGACGTCGTGCGCTCGCACGCGGGGCATGATGCACGCTGGTCCTATCAGCCCATAGCGGGTGACCCACTGCATCTGGGTGGCACGTTGGCCAATCTCGACGCGAACGACGCCTGGCTGGCTGGCGCTGCCTCGCCGTACGCCGACGCGCTCGTGCAACTCTCCACGCTGGTGCCGTCGCCGAGAGCGGGCGACATCGTGGTGTCAGCGGCCCGCGGATGGGATCTGCGGGCGCGCTATGAGCCGACGCCGCATGTGTCCACGCATGGTGCGCTGCTGCGCGAACAGATGCTGGTCCCGCTGATCCTGGATGGTCCGGTTACGCGACTGCCGCAACGCACGACCGACGTCGTACCCAGCGCGTTGGATCTGCTGGGCGTGACGTCCGACATCGCTTTCGACGGCCGGTCGTTCCTGGGCTGAGCGGGGGCGAAGGGGGCGGCGGTGGCCTAGCAGCCGATGAGTTTCGAGTACTGAGTTGAAGTTCCGAGTCGTGAGGCAAGCCAAAACAGTCGGCTCACTCATGACTCCAAACTTCCAGTCACCACTCCAAACTCACGTGAGTCCATCCGGCGACGCCGATCCCGCGACCCACTACTCAGTGCGATTGCGACTGCGTTCGGTGTCGAAGCCTTCGGGGTAGCGCTTCCGCAGTTTGTCGATGTTACGCTGGGCGATGTCGTCCATGCTGAGCCCGAGCACCGTGGCGAAGGCGCCGATGTACCAGAGGCAGTCGCCCAGTTCCTTCGCGAGCGCGTCCTGATCGAGGGGCGTGGCGTGAAAGAGATGCTTCTTGATCACTTCGGCCACTTCACCAGCCTCGCCGGTGAGACCGAGCGCGGCGTTGGCGAGTTGCTGTTCGTGCGTGCGGTCGCGCCCGAGCGTGCGGGCGGCGAGTTCCTGATACTCGTCGAGGGTCATCGCGATCGTGGGTTGAGGACCGCCGAAAAGTAATGGCCGCGCTGAGATGGGCGCGGCGTGTATATATTTTCGACATGCCTTGGCTCCGCCTGTCCCTCGTGCTGTCGCTCCGAGCGATCACCAACCCGTTGCTGGCCATCGACTTGCTGCGCGTGGCTTGGCGGTTTCGGCATCGACACTGGTTCCGGCGATTTCCATTCTTGCCATTGCCGGCCGCGAGCTACGTGAAGTGGCGCATGTACACGGCGTACGGGGAGGAGGATGCAGTTCCACCGGCGGACGACGTGATCGCCTTCGCCCGCTGGGTGGGGCGCCAGCCGTAATGGGTGAGGGCGGCGCAGCGGGCCGTCACACGACCACGGCCGAGCGTACGCGGCGCCTCAAGGCACAGGCGTTCGGCCTGGGCTTCGACCTGGTGGGGATCACCACCCTGGGCGAGCCCGCGACCCGCGCCGCCTTCGACGCTTGGCTCGAGGCCGGCTATCAGGGCGAGATGGCGTATCTGGACGGCGAGGGGGCCGACTTACGACGGGATACCCGCCGACCACATGCCGGAGCGACCCACGCCATCGTGCTGGCCACACAGTACGGCGGCCGTGAACCCGGCGGCCCGGTAGCCCGCTACGCGCGCGGCGACGACTACCACGAGCTGTTGCGCGAGCGCACACGGGAGCTGCACCACTGGCTGGAGGCCGAGCTGGGGTGTCCGATTGATGCGCGCCCCTATGTGGACAGTGGGCCGATTCTCGAGCGCGATCTCGCGCAGCGGGCTGGGCTGGGGTGGTTCGGTAAGAACACCATGCTGATCAACCCCAAAGCCGGCTCATTCTTCTTCCTGTCGTCGCTGTTCGTGGCGCTGGGGCCCGAGGTCGCGATCGACGTCGACGACCCGTTTGCCGCTGATCGCTGCGGCAGCTGCACGCGCTGTCTCGATGCGTGTCCTACGCAGGCATTCACGGGCCCTCGCGTGCTCGACGCCACGCAGTGTATCAGCTACCTCACGATCGAATTGCGCGGGGCGATTCCGGAGCCGCTGCGCGAAAAGATCGGCGCACTGCTGTACGGCTGCGATATCTGCCAGGAGGTGTGTCCGTGGAACGTGTCGTTCACCATGGAACTGCGTGAACGGGCGTTCGCGTCACGCGACATGTTTCTCGACGCAGGATCAGACGACGGTACGCGGGCGTTGGCGCGCGAAATCCTGATGATGGACGCGGCGGATTACGCGGCGGCGTTCAAAGGCAGTGCGATGAAGCGCGCGAAACTCTGGATGCTCAAGCGCAACGCGTGTGTGGTGTTGGGGAACATCGGCACGGATGCGGACCTCGCGGTGCTGGACGCCATGCTCGCTCATGAGCATGATGTCGTGCGCGAGCATGCGGCGTGGGCGGTTGCCAGAATCACGCGACGCGCGCAGCCGTAGGTTTCATGCAGTAACTGCATGGATCACCCCCGCAGCACGTCCAAAAACGCGGCGCCATACCGCTCGAGCTTCGCCTCACCAACGCCAGGCACCTGCAGCAGTTCACGGGAACTGCCCGGCCGACGCGCGACCATCTCCAGCAGGACCTTGTCGCCGAACACGATGTAGGCCGGCACGCCGGCCTCGTCGGCCAGTTCGCGCCGCACCACGCGCAGCCGCTCGAACAGTTCCTTGTCGTCGTCGTCCAGCATGGCCGCATCGGGACCGCGCGATGGGCGCCCGCTCGGGCCCGCGGTCACGGCGGCACGGCGACCGCGCGACGTGCCCACCTGCGAGGCCACCAGCTCGGCGATACGCTCATCGGCCTTATGCCCCGTGCACACGTCGCACGAGCTCCCGCATGCTCCGATGACTTCGTCGAAGTGCGCCACCAGCGCCTGATGCCGGCACCGTGACCGCTCCACGAGGTCGAACAACGCCACCGTGGCGAGTCGCGTGCGTTCGCGCACACTATCGTCATCGAGATTATCCAGAAAGCGCTCGTGCAACTTCACGTCGGCCCACGAGTAAAACATG
>JBBARJ010000037.1:0-16121 GCA_040399825.1 Gemmatimonas sp. | reverse complement strand
GAAGCTAGGGGCGGGCACCCCCGCCGGCAATGCGACGGGAGCGTCACGTTTGGCTCGCGCCGTTCACCCCTATTTGAACGCGTTCAGTCCCGTGATCGCCTGACCAAGAATCAGCGAATGCACGTCGTGCGTGCCCTCGTAGGTGTAGACGCTCTCGAGGTTCGCCATGTGCCGCATCGCACTGTACTCGGCGAGGATGCCGTTGCCACCGAGCAGGCGGCGCGCTTCCCGCGCGATATCCGTCGCGATGCTGACGTTGTTCCGCTTGGCGAGCGACACCTGCGTGGGCGTGAAGTTGCCGGCGTCCTTGAGACGTCCCAGATGCAACGACACCAGCTGCGCCTTCGTGAGTTCGGTCAGCATGTCGGCCAACCGCACCTGCTGAATCTGGAAGCCACCGATCGGCTTGTCGAACATCACGCGCGTCTTCGCGTACGACACCGCCTCCTCGAAGCAGGCCATGGCGGCGCCGAGCACGCCCCACGAGATGCCATAGCGCGCCTGCGTGAGGCACATCAGCGGACTCTTGAGCCCCTTCGACTCCGGCAGCAACGCATCGGCCGGCACGTGCACATCGGTGAGCACCAATTCCGACGTGTGGCTGGCGCGAAGCGAGAGCTTGCCGTGCTGATCCTTGGCATGGAAGCCGGGCAAGGACGTGTCGACGACGAAGCCGCGAATGCTGCTGTCGTCGATGCTGTCGCCCGTCTTGGCCCAGATGATGGCGACGTGCGCCTTGGATCCGTTGGTGATCCACATCTTGCCGCCATTGATGATCCAGCTGCCATCGGGCTGCTGTTTGGCGCGCGTGATCATCCCCGACGGGTTGGACCCGTAATCGGCTTCGGTGAGGCCAAAGCAGCCGATCATCTCGGCCTTCGCCAGCTTGGGGAGGTAGTGGTGCTTCTGCGCTTCGGAGCCGAACGCGAAGATCGGATACATGACCAGCGCGCCCTGTACGGAGGCAAACGAGCGGATGCCCGAGTCACCGCGCTCGAGTTCCTGCATGATCAGGCCGTAGGCGACGCTCGAGAGACCGGCGCAGCCGTACTCCTCGGGGAGATTTGCGCCCAGCACACCGAGTTCGGCCATCTCGGCCACGAGCTCGTCGGGGAAGCGCCCCTGCACGTAGCACTCGCCGATGATCGGCAGCACCCGCTCATCGACGAACTTACGGATCGTGTCGCGGATCGAGCGCTCTTCTTCGGTGAGCGCCGCGTCGATGTTGAACAGATCGGCGGCGTGCGCCTTCAGCTCGACGGAAGGCAGCGCGGGAATCGCGCTGGCGGAATGCAGATCAAGAGCCATGACGGGAGCGTGTCAGCGGAGGAAGCGAAAGATCACATGGGCAATCTAGTGCATGGCGGCGGGCGGGGGGACCGAGCACGCCACCGGGATTCCGGGGCAGGGTGATCCGGTTAGCCGGCTTTGCCGGCGCGCCGCCGCTCGAGGGGAGCCACGTCGCGCTTGGCGGCCGGGGCGATGCCGACCTCGCGCGCCTTTTGCCGGAACGCGGTCCCGTGGTCCACCGGCTGACCGGTTTCGTGCTGCCACTGATGCACCATCTCATGCAGCAGCGTGTGCATCGCCTCGCGCCACCCGTGGCGCGTAAAATGCGTGCGTGACATCACGATCTCGGGCGCCATGTGGCGCGAGCCCGGATCGTAGTGGCCGAGCCGAGTGGCCATCCGCCCCGACAAGCGCAGCGGAATCACCGACAGCGTGCTCGCAAACCACTTGGCGTTGAGCTCGCGATGGGCCTCCATGAGTTGCGCGATCACCGCGACATCACCGGGACGCGCCGGTTCCTGACGTCGCACCGAGGGGCCACGCTCCACGTCGAAGGCCAGGATCGCTTCGCGGGCCGTGGTGCGCTCCGTCTTGTTTCGTGCGATGGCGAAGGCCACGATCGCCCGCAGCACCGACTCCGGCGCTTCGGCGTACCCTTCGTGAATGCGCAACGTGCGACCGATGAGCGACACCATCACGGTGCGCGTGCGCATGAGCACCAGCGCATCGACGCCGCGCAGTCCGAGGTCTTCGAGGCGCGAGAAGAGCACGGCCGTGCGTGCCCGCACCGCGGTGCGGCCGCGCGACGGTCGCGTGTCGTCGGCCATCGGCTTCGGCGGGACCGGCACGAACGCCGGCGTGAGCACCGGAGAGAACAGCTGCGTGAACAGCTGCGACACGGTGGTGGTCACCGACTGCGTCACCGCCTGCGTCAGTGACTGCGTCACCGACGAGACCGGTGTCGGGGGCACCGCCGCGGGTGCGGGAGAGACCGAGGCGACCGGCGACGACGAATCGGACGCGGCCGGAGCCGCGTCGAAAAAATCGAACCCTAATTGCGCATGCCGGCGACTCATCGGGGCGGAAGATGCGCCTCCGACGGGGCTCCGCGCAACGTCGCGGCGAGATCGGCGAGGGCCTGAATCTGGTCGGCGACGATGTCGTGTCCGACCCCCGGATACATCCGGAGATCAACGACGGCGTGCAACGACCGGAACACCGACGCGGACGAACGGACGATCTCCTCGGGGATGTGGACATCGGCGTCGCCGCACGCCAGCAGGACCGGTGTCCCCGCCAACGAGCCATGGTCGTGTCGGGGAACAGCCGGATCACCGATCAGGGCTCCCGCGAACGCCGCCACACCGCCGAACCGGACGTGTGTGGCCGCGGCGACGGCCGCGTACTCGAGCACCAGGCAGGCCCCCTGCGAAAAGCCGGCGAGGAGGATCTGCGCGGCGGGGATACCCGCCGCACGGACCCGATCGACGGCGGAACCGACGGACGCCAGCGCACTGCCAAGCCACGGCTCATTCGCGGCACGGGGGGAGAGGAACCGCTCGGGGTACCAGCTCTGCCCGGCGGCCACGAGCGCTACGAGCGCGCCATCGGTTGCCCGGGCGGCCCGCGCAATCGGGAGCATACCCTGTGCGGTGCCGCCGCGCCCGTGGACCAGCACGACGGCGTAGCGGGCCTCGTGGAGGGGCGTGCCGGCAACCAGCGGGGCCGATCCCGCGTGGGGGTCGAGCGAGGCCCCGGGCGGCATCGGCAGAGCAGGCGCTGTTGGTATCGAGATGTTACCCCTCCCGCCCGTGTATCGGGCCGCTGCGCGATAAACTTCTTGGTATCTGGATGCCGACGACGGGCCCCATCCCGCGGATGGCGCCGTTCCCTGATATCTTACTCATGTGCGCGCCTCAGCCAGACACACGCCTCCCCTCGCCACGACGCCGCGGGACGACGAAGACCTCTTCGCGTACCTGCAGCGCACCATGGGCAGTTTCGACCGCGCGCGGTACTTGCAGCTGCTCGGGGCCGCCAACGCGTTCAAGGAAGGTGACCACGCCATTGGGGTGGCGGCGGCCGACGATCAGGAACGCATGCTGGCCCGCACCCTGCTCGCGGCGACGCGTCTTCGGGACATCGACGCGCATCCCATCATCGCGGACGACCTCCATGCGCTGCTGGGGGTGGACCTCGACGACCGGGAGCGACAGCAGAGCGCGACGTGGACCATGGGGCAACTGCGCAACGTGCTGCTGACCCAAGACGGTGCGTCGATTACCGCCCTGGCGCGCGGGCTGTCGAGCGATGTCATCGGCTGCGTGGTGAAGCTCATGAGTGACGACGAGCTGCGTGCCGTCAGCGGCAAGGTGCACGTGCCGCTGCCGGGAAGCCAGATCGGCGCGGAGGGATACCTTGGTGCCCGGGTGCAGCCCAACTCGCCGACCGATCATCCCGACGACATCCGGTGGCAGGTATTCGACGCGTGGGCGTATGGCGTGGGCGACGTGCTGCTCGGCACCAACCCCGTCTCGAGCGAACCGGCCCAGGTGGCGCGGACGGAGCACACGCTGCAAGAGGTGCTGTCGGCCTTCGAGCTGACCGACGTGCTGCCCCATTGCGTGCTCGCGCATATCGACGTGCAAGCGCAGGTCGAGGCGCTGTACCCCGGCCGGACCGCCCTGTGGTTCCAAAGTTTGGCGGGCAGCGATGCGGCCAACCGGACCTTCGACGTGACGGTCGCGGGGATGCTGGCGCATGCCGATTCGCGCACGGGGCGCTACGGCTTGTACCTCGAGACCGGCCAAGGGGCCGACTTCACCAACGGCCACGCGCAAGGCGCCGACATGGTGCTGCACGAGTCGCGGAAGTACGGCTTTGTGCGGGCACTGGCGGCGCGCGTGGCCGCTGCGCAGCGGCGCGATGGACAGGTCCCCGCCCCGTGGGTGCACGTGAACGACGTGGCGGGTTTCATTGGGCCCGAAGTGTTCCGCCGCCGCGAGCAGTTGGTGCGCTGCTGCCTCGAAGATCTGCTGATGGGGAAGCTGCACGGCCTGACCATCGGACTCGACGTGTGTGCCACCCTGCACATGGACATCGGGCCGGCCGATCTCGACTGGTGCCTGGAGCAGGTCATGCCGGCGAGCCCGGCGTATCTGATGGCGCTGCCCACGAAGGTCGATCCCATGCTCGGGTATCTCACCACGGGCTATCAGGATCACGTGCGACTGCGCGCCCAGTTCGGACGCCGCATCAATCCGCCCATGCAGGCGTTTTTCGAGTCGCTGGGCGTGCTCGATGCCACCGGAGCGCCCGGTCCGCACTTTGGTGATCCGCTCCACGTGTACGAGGCCTACCGCCGGCGACGGGGCGACCTGCGCCCCGCTGAGGTGCTGCGGGCCGAGGGCACGGCGGCCATCGCCGCCGTGCGTGCTCGGGGCGTGTTTCTGGTCACCGGCCACGGCGCGCAGCCGCACGATCTCGAGCCAACGCTCGCGCAGGCGATTGACACGCTGTGCACGGAATCCCGCCGCGCGTTCCATGCCACCATGTCGCCCGCGTTCATTGCCTCGATTCCGCACGCCGTCGCGGTGCAGAGCTGCTCCCCCGACCGTGACACGTTCATCCTGCACCCGACATCGGGTGAGGTGCTCTCGCCCGCGGCCGTGACCACCCTGCAATCGCTCGCGGCGCAGCGCGATGGGACCATCGATGCGCAAATCGTCGTGTCCGATGGGCTCAACGCCCTGGCCATTCGGCAGCCGGGGCATCTGCTGCCGTTTCTCGACGCGCTGCGGGCGACGCTGACCGCACAGGGATGGTGCGTGGCCCCTGAGCACGTCGTGATCACGTCGGGACGCGTCCGTGCCGGCTACATGGCTGGGGAGCAGCTCTTCGCCGGACAGCGCGGCCCCCGGGTCCTGCTGCACATCGTGGGGGAACGCCCGGGCACCGGACACCATACGTTTTCGGTGTATTTCACCAACGCCGACGGGGCACGCTGGTCGACGCCCGGTGCCGTCGATCACGACATCACGCGCGTGGTGTCGGGCATTTCGCATACGACGCTGGCGCCGCTCGACGCGGCGGCGCTCGTGTGCCGGTTCGTCGGACCGCGCGGCTAACCGCCGGCCCGTTACGTGCGCGGGATCGTGGCCTGCGTGGCACCCGGCACGAAGGCGCCCCCGTTGTAGGTCCACGCCCGCACGGTCACCGTCGTCGCGTCGGCCTCGATGACATTGAGTGCGCTCGGCCGGTGGCCTCGCATGCGACTCGAGAGCGTGTTGGCCGCGCTGACGAGAAAGCGGCCGCTGGCCCGCTCCACCACGTCGGCGCGCTCCTCGTGATCGTGTCCGGTGCAGACTACGTGCACGCCCAGCGCCGCCAGGGCATCAAGCGCGGCCTGCGGGCGCTTGAGTCCCCACCGGTTGGATAACCGCCCCCGTACGACGTTGTGGTGCACGACCAACAGCCGTAAGTCGCCCGGCGCGGCGTCGGCGAAGACCCGCCCCGCCGACGCAAATTGCGCCGGGAGCAGGCCGCCCTTTACGCGCCAGTCGCGCGGATACCACGTCACCGCCTGTGGCAGCATCCCCGCCGCGGAATTCAGTCCGACCATGCACACGCCCGGTACCCGGACCACGGGCTCGAGCGTTTCGTTGATGTACGCGCGATAGCGCTCGTGCAGCCGACTGGCATCGCCCCATCCGAACGGGGCGTGCCACCAGGCGGTGTCATGGTTACCAGGCACTTCGATGGTAGGGGCCAGGGCGCGAAAGCGCTCGAGAATCCCCCGCGCCTGCTCGAACTCGTGCACGCGGGCACGCTGCGAGAAATCGCCCGAGATCACAATCGCGTCACAGCGCGATGCCGCCGCGACATCCAGCGCGGCGGCCACGTGTTCGGCCACGAACGGATGGCCGCAGTGGATGTCCGACACGTGCAGCACGCGCACGGGCGCAGTGCCGGGCACGGTGTCGGGCACGGTGCCGGGCGCGGCGTCAGCCAAGGCGCGCAATCACGGCGTCGGTGAACTCGTCGGTGGTCGACGTGCCGCCGAGGTCCCGGGTGAGCACGAGGCCATCGCGGACGGTGCCTTCGAAGGCGTTCCGGATGCTCGTGGCACGGCCCCGATCGCCGATGTGATCGAGCATCATGCACGCCGCCAACACAAGGGCGCCCGGGTTTGCGATGTTCTTGCCGGCAATATCGGGCGCGGTGCCATGCACCGCTTCGAAGATGGCGGCGTTGGTGCCGAAGTTCGCCCCGGGCGCGAGGCCGAGTCCGCCCACGAGGCCCGAAATCTCGTCGGAGAGGATGTCGCCGAAGAGGTTCGTGGTCACGACGACATCGAACTGCTCGGGACGCATGACGAGGTGCATCGCCATCGCATCGATGATGCGCTCTTCGAATTGCACGCGCCCCTCGTATTCGCGGGCGATCATGCGGCCCACGTCGAGGAACAACCCCTGCGAAAACTTGAGGATGTTCGCCTTGTGGACGAGCGT
Organism: Gemmatimonas sp.; assembly: GCA_040399825.1. Classification (GTDB taxonomy): domain Bacteria; phylum Gemmatimonadota; class Gemmatimonadetes; order Gemmatimonadales; family Gemmatimonadaceae; genus Gemmatimonas. The sequence goes on along the minus strand of JBBARJ010000037.1, from coordinate 9,321 downwards.
GACCTTCTTGCGGTTGTTCGCGAGCGCGTACTCGAACGCGTACCGCACGATACGCTCCGATCCGTGCCGCGTGATGATCGCCACCGATTCGGCCGCCGCTTTCGGATCGTCGCCGATTTTCACGTAGTGCTCGACGCCGATGTAGAGCCCTTCGGTGTTCTCGCGTACCAGCACGATGTCCACGTTGTCAAAGCGACCGGGAACGATCGTGTACGCCGGGCGGACGTTGGCGTAGAGGTCGAACGTCTTCCGGAGGGCGACATTGATGGAACGGAACCCGTCCCCGACCGGCGTCTCCAGCGGGCCCTTGAGAGCCACGCGGGTGCGCTTGATCGAGTCGAGGGTGGCGTCGGGGATCGGGTCGTTCCAGCGTGCCACGCCGGCCATGCCGGCGACCTGGCGGTCCCATTCGACGTCGGCGCCGGCGGCGGCCAGGATGCGTACCGTGGCGTCGGCGATGGACGGTCCGATGCCGTCGCCGGGGATGAGCGTTACGGGAGTTGCCATACGGGGAAACATCGTCGGGCGCGCGCGGGGAGAGAAGCGACGTGGCGGAAAGGGCCGTGGCGGACAACGCCACACCCAAGCGGGATCACGGCCTGCCCCATTTTTGGGGATTTTATGCGGCCCTGCATTGACAGCAGCATGTACGACAGCGTACACCGTATGCCATGTCTTCCCCCTCGCCTGCCTCTGGCCTGCTCAAACAGGTCCCGTGGATCGCCATCGCCGTGCTCGGCGCTGGCGCCCTCGCCACCGTCGCCCTGAACAAGGGTGAGACGATCAGCGCCGCGTGGTTGCTTACCGCGGCGGTCTGCACCTACCTCATCGCCTACCGGTTCTACAGCCGGTTCATCGCGGCGGACATCTTCGGCCTCGATGCCACCCGGTCGACGCCAGCCGAACGGCTCGATGACGGTCGGGACTATGTGCCGACCAACAAGTGGATCGTGTTCGGCCACCATTTCGCCGCCATCGCCGGTCCGGGCCCGCTGGTGGGCCCGACACTCGCCGCCCAATTCGGCTTTCTGCCCGGTGCCCTCTGGATTCTCGTGGGCGTGGTGCTGGGCGGTGCGGTACAGGACTTCGTGATCCTCTGCGCCTCGATCCGCCGCGATGGCAAATCGCTGGGCCAGATGGCGAAGGAAGAGATCGGGACGGTGGCCGGCGCCACGGCACTCGTGTCCATTCTCGGTATCATGGTCATCCTGATCTCGGTGCTGGCGTTGGTCGTGGTGAACGCGCTGCGCGACAGCCCGTGGGGCACGGTCACGATCGGTTTGTCGATTCCGATCGCGATGCTGATGGGGGTCTATCTGCGCTGGATCCGACCCGGTCGCGTGCTGGAAGCGACGGCGGGCGGCCTGGTGCTGTTGTTCCTCTCCTTGTACGCGGGTAAGTGGGTATCCGAGTCCGCCGTCTGGGCGCCGGTGTTCACACTCAGCGGCGTGACGCTGTCGCTGTCGATCATGGTGTATGGCTTCTTCGCCTCGGTGCTCCCGGTGTGGATGCTGCTGGCGCCCCGTGACTATCTGTCGGCGTTCGTCAAGATCGGCGTGGTGGTGGCACTCGGTGTCGGCATCATCGTGGTGATGCCGGACATGGAGATGCCGCCGGTGACGAAGTTCATCGACGGCACGGGTCCGGTCTTCTCGGGCAAGCTCTTCCCGTTCGTGTTCGTGACCATCGCGTGTGGCGCGATCTCGGGCTTCCACGCGTTGATCTCGTCGGGCACCACGCCCAAGCTGCTGCGTCGCGAACCGGATGCCCGCCTGATCGGCTACGGCTCGATGCTCACCGAGTCGCTGGTGGCCACGATGGCCCTGATCGCCGCCTGCGTACTCACGCCGGGCATCTACTTCGCGATCAACTCGCCGGCGGCCGTGATCGGGACAACCGCCATGAGTGCGGCCGACACGATCAACGGCTGGGCGTTGTTCAAGACGATCTCCGCCGCCGATCTCGAGACGCTGGCCCGCCAGGTTGGCGAGAGCTCGTTGCTCTCCCGCACGGGCGGCGCGCCCAGTCTGGCCGTCGGCATGGCGCATCTGTTCTCCCGGGCCTTGGGCGGCGAAGCAGCGATGTCGCTGTGGTACCACTTCGCCATCATGTTCGAAGCGTTGTTCATTCTGACCACGCTCGACGCCGGCACGCGCGTGGGTCGCTTCATGCTGCAGGATCTGCTCGGCCAGGTGTACAAGCCGCTCGGCCGCGTGTCCTGGTATCCCGCTGTGGTGATCTGCTCCGCCCTGTTCGTCTCGATGTGGGGCTACTTCTTGTATCAGGGCGTCACCGATCCCCTGGGCGGTATCAACTCACTCTGGCCGCTCTTCGGCATCTCGAACCAGCTGCTGGCCACCGTGGCGTTGTGCGTCGGCACGACCGTGATCGTGAAGATGGGCAAGGCGAAGTACGCATTCGTCACCATCATCCCGCTGGTGTGGCTCGTGATCGTCACCTCGACCGCCGGCCTGCTCAAGATCTTCTCCAGCGATCCGAAGCTCGGCTTCCTGTCGCATGCGCGACTGATCGAAGGACAGATTGCCGCAGGCACGCTCCCGGCGAACATCAAGACGGTCGCGGCCGCGCAGCGCATGATCTTCAACGATCACCTGGACGCGGCGGTGGCCGGTTTCTTCCTCGTGTCGGTGGTCGTGATTCTCACGGCCTCGATCATCGAGTGGGTGAAGGTGATGAACGGCAGCACGGCGCCCGTGTCGAGCGAGACGCCGTACGTCCGCACCCAGCTCGTGGACGCGTAAGCGACGAACGACGGGCATCACGAAACAGGGGGCGACGGCAGATGCCGTTGCCCCCTGTTTCGTTAGCGGACGGTTCGGCAGTAGTCGACGCGCGCTTCGATGGCGCGGGGGAGCAGCCAGCGCAGCATGGCGACGCCGGAGGCATCCTTCGGCGCGGACACCGGCGCCTTCACCATTGGTCCGTCGGTGAAGGCGTCGAGTCGCTGGTGCAGCGCTCGCCGGAGGGCCAGCGCGTTCGGCAGGCCGGGCATGACGTCGAGCGCGCGATCGAGCGCGGCGTAGCGATCCTTGGATGCGCCGAAGAGCATTTCGCGGGTGCTGAAGCAGGCGCCGGTGGCCAGCGCGTCGAGCAGCATCATACGGGTCGCAGACGGCCGCGTGCTGTTGGCCGCCTCCGCAAGGAGCGCGGGCGTGAGCGGCGGCGAGAGCGGACCGATCCGCCCGGAGACGCGAGTCCCCGGCGGTAGCCGTCTGGCCGGGTCACCCGCCGCGTACACGCTGGCGGCCGTGGCCGAGACCACTGCGCCCGAAACCGTGAGCAGGGTCAGGACGAGCAGACGATGCGCCGTCATCGACATCGGCAGGGACATGGTCGGGACTCTGGCTCTCGCAAAAAGTCGGGGCGCGAACGAACTTACCACCCGGTGGCGAACCGACCGATCCGCGGTCGGGTGCTCACCCACTCTACGAGCCAGCGGGACCGAGGTCACCCTCGTGTCACGGCAACGCCTCTCTTCGTCACGCCATGTCACAGACAGCGCATACCACGCCGTGGAAAGTCACGATGCGTCGTTGGATCGCGACGGTGCATCGGATCATCGGCGCGCCGGACTACGAGACCTACCTGGCCCATATGCAGCGCAAGCATCCCGGCTGTACGCCGCTCGATGCGCGGGCCTTTGAGCGCCAGCGGCTCGTGGACCGCTACAAGCAGCCCGGCTCGCGCTGCTGCTGACCACGGGGCGACTACGCCTCGGGGGCTGGGGTCAGGACCACCAGCGACATGATGATCGCGGCCACGACGGCAAGTCCGGCGCCCATCCCAAAGGCCACCGGTGCGCCGTGTCGGTCCCACACGGCGCCGAACACGATGCTCGCGGGCAGGGCGGCCACGCCAACGGTCGCCTGATACGATCCGAACGCCGTGCCCCGCCGCACCGCCGGCACGAGATCGGCCACCAGCGCTTTCTCCGTGCCCTCGGTGAGGCCGAAGACGACGCCATACGCGCCGAACAAGGCCCAGGCATGCCATGGGTCGGTCGCCAGCGAGAAACCGGCGTAGACGGCCGCGTAGAGCCCCCAGCCGGCCACGATCAGCGGTCTGCGCCCCACGCGATCGGATAACGCGCCGGCCGGCGTACTGGACGCACTCTTCACCATGTGCAGCAGCACCCAGACCAGTGGGATGAGCGCGGTCGGTACCCCGAGCTGCGACGCCCGCAGCAGCAGGAAGGCATCGGTGGAGTTGCCCAGCGTGAACACGAGGATCGGCAGCATCGTGACCCAGAACGATCGCGGCAGCGCGTGGACCGGACCGGGCGCGGTGGCCCGAATCGGCGGCACGGCGATGACGGGCGCAACGACGGGCGCAACGACGGGCGCAACGACGGGCGCGACCACAGGCGACGTGCGTTGCTCGCGCACGAAGGCAATCGCCACCATCACCGCCAGCGCGCCCGGAATCGCCGCCACCCAGAACACGTGGCGTACCGGCATGCCGAGCCATTGCAGACAGGCCAGCGCGATCAGGGGACCGACGACCGCGCCGGCGTGATCCGCCGCGCGATGAAATCCGAACGCCCGTCCGCGAAATTCCAGCGGCGTAGACGCCGCGAGCAGCGCGTCACGCGGTGCGCCGCGGATCCCCTTCCCCACGCGATCCACCAAGCGGATGGCCAGCACCTGCGTCGCGCTCTGCGCGACCGCCACCAATGGGCGCACGAGCGACGCAATCGTGTAGCCGGCCACGATCAACGGCTTGCGGCGGGATACCCGATCCGACCACCATCCACTGGCCAGTTTGAGCAGCGAGGCCACCGCCTCGGCGCTTCCCTCGATCACGCCCACCATGCTGACCGTCGCGCCCAACGTGCCCACCAGAAACAGCGGCAGCAGCGGCGCGATGATTCCACTCGACGCATCGGTGAGAAAACTCACGGCGGCGAGCGCCAGCACATTGCGCGTCGGCATCCAGCGCGCGGCCGGCGCCGCGTCGTGCTTGGACGGGCTGGAGCTCATGCGATGACCACGACGGACTCCGGGAAGGACTGGCTGACCCCGCTGCTGGCGACCTGGCGAGCCCAGCGCGCGTGGATACTCGAGCAGCAGGTGGCGATCGCCCGCACCGCCGCACCCACCGGGAACGAAAGCGAGCGCGCGGCGCTGCTGCAACGGGACTGGCGTGACTGCGGCCAAGCCGTCACACGGGATGGCGCCGGCAACGTGATGGCGCGGGTGACACCCGCCAGATCCGTCTCCCATGCGGCGCCGGCGCCGGTGGTGTGTCTTGCGCACCTCGACACGGTGTTCCGCGCCGACGAGCCGCTGGTGGTGCGACAGGATGGGACGCGCACCTACTGTCCCGGCATCGGCGACAACGGACGTGGCTTGGCGGCGATGTCAGTGCTGGCGCGCGCGCTGCAGCACCCTGCGGTGCGCGCGCGATTGCGGCGGCCGATCGAACTCGTGCTGACCGTCGGCGAAGAGGGCGAAGGCAATCTCCGTGGGGCGACGCAGTGGTTCGACGACGCCGCGGCGCGCGGCCTCACGCCGGCGGCCGCGGTCGCGATCGACGGCCCCGGAGACTGCACCATCGTGCACCACGCGGTGGGATCACGTCGGTGGCGCATCACCTTCACCGGCGTCGGCGGCCATAGCTGGGCCAACGCCCTGACACCCAACCCGGTACATGCGGCCGGCGCCTGTATTGCGGGCATCGCCCGTCTGGCCGACGCATCCCGTCCGTACGGGGTGGTCGCCGTCACGCGCATGCAGGGTGGTGAACATCTCACCGGCGTACCCACCCACGCCTGGATCGACCTCGACATGCGCTCGCTCGATCCGGCCCGACTCCGCACGATGAGCGGCGAGGTGGAGCGCATCGTCGTGCGGGCCGTGCGCGACGCTTCGCAACTCCAACCGGCGCAGGCGTTGCAGTACGCCATCACCGTCCTCGGCGACCGGCCCGCCGGCATGATCGACGCCCAGCATCCGCTCGTGTTGGCAGCCGCGTCGGCCACGCGCGCCGTGGGACGCGTTCCGCAATCGGCGTCGGCCTCCACCGATGCGAACGTGCCGCTCTCGCGCGGCATTCCCGCCATCGCCATCGGCGCAGGTGGTACCGGCAGCGGCGCCCACACGGCCAACGAATGGTACGATGACACCGACAGTGACGTCGGCCTGGAACGTGTCATCCGTACCGTGGTGGCGTTGGGCACCGCGGAGCGACTGGCTCGCTAACCCACGCCTCTGTTCGCTGGATTACGCCTGGGCGCGAGCGGGGTCGTCCACGACTTCACAGGCCGGGGCACTCGGACGCGTAGGGAAGAAGAGGGCACGCCGCGCCGCCGACGGGTGCGTGCGCACATACCGATCCCGCCACCGCGACGCAAATCGCTCGGCCTCGCTCGCCGGCACCATGGCCCAGACACTGCCGCCGAATCCGGCACCGAAGGCACTGGCCGCATGCGCGCCGAGTTCGCGCGCGTAGCGCGCGAGATGCACCGTTTCGGCAACCTGATTCTCGAGCGCCCGCTCGGCACCGCCTTGTGAACGATCGACCAGCGCTCCGAACTGCGGCACATCGCCGTTGGCCAGCGCATCCGCCGCGTGCGGTACGATTACGAACGTCTCCTCGAAGAACTGCTCGAGCCGCGCGATGAGATGACTGGCAGTGAACTCGTGGTCGGCACCGGCCCGCGCCGCATCGACCAGCACCGATGGCACCTGCGTCACGAGGCCGTTGGACGCCGCCTCGAAGGCCTCGCGCAGTGTGCGCGCCGGCGAGTGCTCGTGTGCGCCGCCGTGGAGATTCCACGCATCCACCAGCCGATGCGCCGTGCGCGCCGCGCGATTGTAGCGCTCCTTGGCCGCCCCGGTTTTCGCCGCCACCACGCCACTCACGCCGATCACGAACGCATACTCCGACAGCCAGGGCACCGAGCGCTCGTAGGTGACCGGCGCCCAGCGGAACATCTCCAGGCGTTCCGGTTCACTACACAAAATCGCCGTCTGATCCTGCGCACCCCCCAGCGTGCCGACCCCGCGCTCGCCCGCCAACTGTCCGAAGTCGGTGCCATTCTCGAGGGCGCCGACGTAGCCGGCGAGGGCCGCGCGATCGGTCATCGTGGTGCGCCACGCCGGCAGCGCAGCCAACTCCGACACCGCGGAGAAGGCGAGCGTGAGGCCGACCGTGAGCGCACTCGAACTCGAGACCCCGGCGGCCGGAGGCAGATTGCTCGCCAAGGCGATGTCGGCCCCGTGTACGGCGCTGCCGAAGTTCGCGATGAGGCGCCGAAGGACCGTGCGCGGGTACACCGCCCACGGCATGGCGCTGCGGGTCGGCGCATCGAAGGCAATCGAGACCGTCTCCCGGCGCCGCGCATCGCGCAGTACGGCCACCCGGTCGTCGCGCCGGCGGGCCACCAGCACGATACCGCGCTCCACCGTGCACAGCAGCGACCGTCCACCCGCATAGTCCACGTGCTTCCCGAGCACTTCAATGCGCCCCGGCACGATCCACACGCGACGGCTGTCCGACGGCACGCCGGCATCGTCGAGCGCCTGATGCGCATCGCGCAGCAGCGCGCGGTAGGCGTTCGCGGCCAGCGGCGAGAAGCCAACCTGATCGAACCGTCGACGCACGAAGAGTTCGTCGAGCGGCGGAACGGCGTCGATCGTCACGGGTGCGGATCGACTGACGTGAGCCGTGCGACGACACTGGCAATGTCCGTGCGCCGAGACAGATCGAGCACCGGTGCACGGAGTCGTACCGCGCGTACCGGCACCCCTTCCCGAAGGGCGAGCCCCACCGCCTCCGGCAACTCAAACTCACCGCGCGACGACATCGCCACGCGTCGGCAGGCATCCGCGATGGCCGGCGTGACCGCCCAGAGGTTCATGCCGACCCACTGCGCCGACGCACTCGTGAGATCGAACGCGTCGCCCGGCTTTTCGATGATGCCGTGCAACAGGCCGTCACTGCCGACGTCGAGCACCGCGAACGCGCGCACGCGCTCGGCGTCGATGTTGCCGTCGCGCACGAGGACGTCACGATCGAATGCCACCACGCCGGCGCTGTCGTGTGCCGCGAGTTCGTGGAAGGCGTTGACCGGGTAGTAGTTGTCGGCATTCAACACGAGGAACGGCGCGTCGCCGAGCACATCGGCGGCCACCGTAACCGCATTGGCCGTGCCGATCGGCGACGGCTGCACAGCGAAGCGCAGGCGCACGCGGCGGGGCGGCGCTTCGACCGTGAAGTAGTGTCGCACCGCGTCATGCCCCGGGCCGATCACGAGCAGTACGTCGGTGATGCCCGCGTCAGCCAACGCCGAGAGCACGTAGTCGAGAAAGGGACGCTTGATCGGAATCATCCCTTTCACGCCGGCGTCGGCGGCCGCCACCTGCGAGGCCTCGAGTGTCGCCGTCTCGTCACTGCGACGCATACGACTCCCGAGGCCTCCTGCCATGATGACGGCCGTACGGATCATGCCGTGCTGGGTCCCTGCGGTGCCGTGGACGTCTGCCACGCACCACGGGTAAAGTCGGGAAACTTGACCGGCGCGCTCCCCTTCTTGATCGACTGCTCGCACAACGCATACGGCACGCTCCACGCGGCGGCGTCGTACACGTCGAAATCCGGCGCGAGCCCTTCGCGCATGCACTGCACGAGACGGTACGCCATGATGAAGTCCATCCCGCCGTGTCCGCCGTTCTTCCGCGCCGTATCGCCCATGGCCGTCCAGAGCGGATGCTCGTACTTGCCCTTGAACTCGGCCAGCGGCGTCCACTTCTCTCCGCCTGCGGCGCCGTCGATGTACAGGCGAGCAGGATAATCGTTGAAGATGGCTTTCGACCCCTGCAAGTTGTTCAACCGCGAGTACGGGCGCGGATTCACCACGTCGTGCTGCAGCAGGATCGTGCGTCCCTTCGCCGTCTTGATGAGCGACGTGTTCATGTCGCCCGCTTTGTAGCGCTCCTGCCATTTCGCGCTGTCCTTCGGCTCCGTCTTCTCACGCCATTCGGTGAGGCCGGCCTCGGGCGACGACATCGACACGACGTATTCAAACTTGTCGCCGCGATGAATGCCGAGGTACTGCGCCACGGGTCCGAGCCCATGCGTGGGATAGAAGTTCGTGTCGCGTTCCGTGTGCGGAAAACGACGCCAGAGTCCTTCGTCCTTATTCTCGAACAGGATCTCACGGAGATCGTGCAAGTATGCCGCCTCGGCATGCAGCAGCGTACCGAACACCCCTTCGCGCACCATGCGGAGGACGGTGAGCTCACTGTTGCCGTAGCAGCAGTTCTCCATGAGCAGACAGTGCCGCTTCATCTTCTCGGA
>JBBARJ010000036.1:0-16176 GCA_040399825.1 Gemmatimonas sp. | reverse complement strand
TCGCGAGGCCGGTGAGCTCGAGCACGTGCTGCACGTCGCGGCTCACGTTGGTGACCTGCACGCGGCCCTGGCGCTCAGCGAGCAGCTTCTGCGCCCGCAGCACTTCGCGGAGACCGGCGCTCGACAGATACGTGCAGGCGTCAAGGTCGAGCACCAGCGTTGTCATGCCCCCCTGCTGTAGCGCCGACTCCAGCGCGTGGGCCAGCGCCTGCGCGAAGATCGGCGCCGTCGTGCCGTCCAGACGGCCTGACAGGCGGAGGGTGACCGAGTCGTCCGTGTGATGCGAATCGATGAGCATAGCAGGAGAGAGGCGGAGGAGGACAGCGCGCACAGACACGCCAAGGTGCCCGTTCAGTATACTCGCGCTCGGGATACTCGCGCTCAGCGGCGTGCAGCGGACCCGGCAATGATTGCGCCAGAGGCGATGCGTCGGCACGGCTGTTGCACAAGGAATCGCTGAGGCCACGCATGTATTCGATCCTTCAGCGAACCGGAGTCAACGATGTCACGAATCACCCACCTGCTGATAGCCAGCACGATGGCCATCGCCACCGCGTGCGGCAACACCGCTGATGGTGCCAAGGAAGACACCAAGAACGCGGCCGAAGCCTCGAGTGACGCGGCGGCGAACGTAGGCGGATCGATGGACGCAGCGGCCGAGACCGCCGACGTGAAGATGGCGTTGATGGCGGATGCCACGGTGGACGCCAGCGACATCAATGTGAACACCAACAGGGACTCGAAGACCGTCACGCTGAACGGCAGCGTGAAGAGCGAAGCGCAGAAGGCCCGTGCCGAAGTCGTCGCCAAAACAAAGGCGCCGGACTATACCGTCGTAAACAATCTGATCGTCAGGTAACGCCGCGTTGTGTGGTCAGCGTGGTGCCGAGCCTACCACGACACGGCCGCCACCACGGCCGTGCCAACGTCGACCGTTGGCACTTCGGCTGCATTGAGCAGCATCACCATGGCTTCAGGCAGTTCCCTGCCCTCGCTCACGTCGGTGGCGAGTTCGTCGTTCAGATACTGCGTCGCCGCCGCATTGGCCGCGTCGAGCGTGGCGCCCTGCACCAGCAAGGTTCCCTGAATGGGATAGTTGCCCCCTTCGCGCATGAAGGCCACGAGAAACATGGGGACGCTGGGACGTGGCGGCAGCCGGCGCGGTTCGACCACCACCGTTGAGGCAACGGCCAGCGAGCGCTCGTATTCCGGCGCGGTCGGATCCAGCTCGAGGCAGGCGGCGCGAATTGTGCACTCGGTGCCGGCGGAATACCCGCTCTGCGGCGGCGTCGCGATAACGCTGACGCGATACGGGGCGCCGAGCGGGAGATCTTTCCGTGCCTGAGCGTCGAGCCCGATCACGCGCCCACGAACGACGCCTTCGGCCACCTGAAACTGTACGCCGTCTCCGGAAGTGAACACGGGAAACGTTCCGGGCGCGCTGAGGCGTCGCACGGAATGAATCATCGGAGTTTGCAGCACGAACGACGCCATGCGGAGAGTATCGCCCGCGTCGGGGTGTTACTTCAGTCCGGCGCGATCGGCCCGGCGTCTTCGACGTCATCATCACCCGCATCATCGCCGTAACTCGCCTCGGCCGTCTCCGAAAACCGCCGAGAGAGCCGCACCTGCCACGCGGGGTCCCGCTGCAGCTCAGCGGGAATCGGCGCGGCGCTGAGGCCGGCATCGGCACAGACGTCGGCCAGCAGCTCCTTCGCGTCGACGATGACCAGCGTGTCGGCGTGCAGTCCGGAGAACACGCGCACGCCGTCGGCCTCGATGACGTACGCCAGCACGAACTCGCTGGGACCAAGGTCATGCGTGAGGTCGGGCTCGTGCACGAAGTAAGTGGTGTTGCTGAGTCGATCGGTGATCGTGGCGCCAACCCCGGCTTCGACCGTTTCGACTTCCCACAGGCCGAGCGGAGCGCGCATTGCGGCGCTCACCATCGCGCGCGTGTCAGCGTCGGCCCGCTTGCCGGCGGCGTCATCGAGCCACGCGGCGGCGACGGTCTTGCCGAGTGATGTGGGTTCGTAGTTGAAGAGCGACCAGGTGGTGAAGAGGTCGGCGACGCCTTCGTCAACGTCCTCGTCCTCCTTCATGCCCCACGCATCGAGCGACTTGTCGATCCACTCGGCGGTCAGCTTCCTCTCGGCCCAGTCGAGCAGTTCCTGCCCGACACGCTTCTGGCGCTGCAGCACCACGTCGCCCCGCAGCCATTCGGCGCGCGCGGCGGCGGGCAGCGCGGCCGCTTCGGGGGGCACGGCGGCGCCGTGACACTTCTTGAATTTCTTCTCGGAGCCGCAGGGGCAAGGCGCGTTTCGATCCATGCGGGGAATCTACCGCTTGCGCACCCACCGGAAGCCAGCCCCAATCGTACTGATCACCACCGACTCGCCGCGCTGGCTGCCCAGAAACGTGCCGCTGTAAAAGAGCGTGGGGGTCGGGCCGCGCAGTCGCGGCGACGCGAAGTCGAGACGAACCTGGGTGCCGACCCGCGTGCCCTGCTCTTCAACCGAGAAGAGCGCCGGGCCGACGAGCGCCCGCAGCACGGTCGACCGGATGTCGAACGCGCCGCCCGCCAGCAACGCTGCACGCTCGTCGAAGCGGCGAATCCGGCAGCCGCCGGGCTCAGGTCTCACCGAGCAGTAGTCGTTGTCTCCCAGCGCGAGCGCGCGGGCGCGAACGCCGACGATCCACGCGCGCTTGGGCAGTTTCTTGAGCGGCGCGGTGAGCAGGAACGACGCCTCGAACGACGGCGAAGACGCCAGTGCCGTGCTGGAGGTGACGGAGCCGCCTTCGACCTCGCCGGTCACCAGACCGGTGGTGGTGTAGAACCCCATCGCGACGCCCGGACGGCGCTGCGCGGACAGCAGGGTGGGCACGGCGACGGTCTGGGCCAGCGACAGAGCCACCGACACGGCCACCGAAGCGGATAGAGCGGTGCGGATCGCGACTCGGCGAAAACGGACGCGCATTGGGAATCCTGGTAGGGGTACCCCGACAAAATAGACCGCGGTCCCCGCCAACGCCCTACTGGAAGCCCAGTTCGAGCCCCAGCGTCAGAAGACGAGGCATGCCGGTCATGATCCCTTCCTGGCGGTCTGTGATGTACACGCGATTCGCGATGTTCTTGACGGTCGCCGTGACCACCGACGACGTCCGTCCGGCACGCAGTGGGGCGCGAAGCGCGGCATTGAGAACGACATAGCCCGGCAACAGCCCGCGGCGACCCTGCGCGGAAGGCGCGCGGGTATTGAGGTCATCCGAAAACTGCGACGTCACGACATCCCCATCGAGGCGCACGCTGGCACCGCCCCGTGAGGACCAGCCTGCACCGGCGTGCACGACGTGACGTGGCGCAAAGGGCAATCGACGCCCGATCACCGACCGGGTGGCGTCGACGGTGCTGGCGCGATCATTGGCGAATCGCGCGACGGGCGCATACGTCAACGCCACGTCGGCCGTGAGCGCCCCTCGGCGGCTGGGCCACCAGTCGCTGTCGAGCAGACGATCGACCGCGACGGAAGCGGCCACCTCCGCGCCCGCGTGCAGCGTGCGACCCGCATTGACGAAACGTTGGCCAAGGCCAACGAGTCCACCGCTCACGACTTGATTGTCATAGTCGAGCCGGAACAGCGTCGCCTCCACCTGTGCGACATCGCGCAGCTGGAGACGCGCACCGAGCTCACTAGTCCAACTCACCTCGGCATCCACCTGCACAATGCTCTCGCCGACCACAGGATTGAGCACATCGGCCGGACGTGGCGGCGCGAAACCACGGTGGACGCCGCCGAGCACCGTGAGCGCAACGCCCGCTGGCGCGGGCGCCATCCAAGAGAGGCCGAGCCCTGGCAGCACCTCGGTATACGCGTCCGTCGCGCTGCGGCCGAGTAGCCGGTTGGTGTTGGTGGATTGCACCTGTTCCACGCGCACCCCGGGCGTGATCGTCACGCCCGCCGCGCGCAGCTGCTCGCGAATGAATGCGGAGAACGCCCGTGTGTCGATCTCGTTGTCACGAGTGAGCACCCCACTGCGCGCGGATGGCCCATCGCCCGCGCGCTCCTGGCGGCGCATCTGCTCATCATGTATGCGCACGCCCGCCTCGAGCATGGCGCGGCTACCGAGCATCGCATGCGGAAACGAGAGGCGCGGTTCGAGCCCGACAAAATGGTACGTACGAGGACGGCCCGTATTGCCGCATTGGTTCACCGACGTGGCGCCGATGGCGCAGCGAAACGCGCGCTCGAACGCGGCGTTGCCCAATCGGTCGGCGGAGGTGCTGGCCTGACGCCACGCCGTGCGTTCGATGCGTTGCGCGTATGCCTGTGTTCGTAGGGTGGCACCGCCGATGTTTACGGAGTGCACCGCCTGAAGGGCTTGCCGCGTGAGATCGAACACATCGTTCGGTAATGGGTTCTGAAACGGGTTCCGGTCGAACTCGTCCTGCGACAGTCCCGCCTCACCGTAGCGCGATGCCTCGCGATAGAGTCCGGCAGTGACGGCAACGTGCTGTGCGGGGCCGACCGGGAATACCGTGCGGAGCGTGAGATCGTCGATGCGGTGATGCTGTCCCTCGCGCGTACCGTCGCCCTCACGACGGGCCACATCCGCCGACAGCCCAACGCCCCGCCAAGTCCCGCCAACCGCAAGGCGTCCGGCGGCGAACGCGCGGGAGCCTCCATCGAGCGTAAGGCGCGCGGTGGGTCGCAGGGGAGGTGCGCGTCTCACGAAATTGATGACGCCACCAACTGTTTGCGGCCCAAAGGCAATCTGGGCCGACCCTTTCACGACCTCGACGCGCTCGAGCGCGTCGACGGGCGGATGGTAGTGCGCGGAAGGATCGCTGTACGGACCGAGGTGGATCGGCATACCGTCTTCGAGGAGGAGCACACGCTGTGCGCGGCGCGGTGGTAATCCGCGCATGCCGATGTTGAGGTTGAGTCCGAACGCGTCTTCATCCACGACGTGAACTCCGGGGATCGTCCGAAGTACCTCTTTCACGCTGAGCGGCGCGAGCCGCGCGAGCCGTGTGGAGTCCACCACCGTCGCGGCACCGGGAATCCCCTCGAGCGCCCCAGGCGTCGTTCCCACGACCGACACCGCCGGCAACGTCGCGGGCTTGCGCTGGCTCGTCAACAGACCGGGCGCGAGCAGCGCGATGGTGACCGCGACCATCCGGCCAGCCCCGCTCAGACGGTGAACGGGTCCGCGTGTCGGGCCCCTCACGGCGGAAACGTCCCCTGACGCGCGCGCAGCGACGACGTCGTCGCGGCCGAGGACGCCGACGCGGCGGCCCGCTCCCAGGTACAGCGTGCTGCCCGTCATCGCACGGCACATGCGCAAGCGACCACCGCGCAGTAGAGCGTCGGCAACGACAGACGGGAAGGTCGAACAGAGCGTGGCATGGCGAGACCGTGTCGAACGAGCATAGATCTGTAAACTGCGCCGGATCTGCCGGTGACACGTCACGGACACTTCACAGTTCGGTCTGTATCGGGAAACGCCCGATGGGGCCGACCGGAGCGACCGAGCAGCGAAAAGCGGCAGTGACCTTGGATGGTCACTGCCGCTTTCGGATCCACATGCACCCCGCCGTCCACCGCGGACGCCTCAGTGCAACGAGGCGCCCTTACTTCACCGCGTTCACCATGTCGAAGATCGGCAGGTACATCGCGACGATCATGCCGCCCACGACCACGCCGAGGAATACGATCATGATCGGCTCGAGCAGCGACAGCAAGGCGCTGACCGCGGCGTCGACTTCGTCATCGTAGAAGTCGGCGATCTTGCTGAGCATTTCGTCCAGACCGCCGGTCTGTTCGCCGACGGCGATCATGCTGATGACCATGGGCGGGAACACTTCCGACTTCTGCAGCGGGCCGGCGATGGTATCACCACCGGCAATGCTGGCGCGGCTGCCCATGATGGCGTCCTGCACCACCCGGTTGCCTGACGTGCGGGCGGTGATTTCGAGACCGTCCAGAATGCTCACACCGGATGAGATCAGCGTGCCGAGTGTGCGGGTGAAGCGCGACACCGCCGACTTGCGGAGCACGTCGCCCAGTACCGGCACCTTGAGCAGGAGCTTGTCGATCAGCAGCTGTCCAGGCGGCGTGGCATAGAAGCGCTTCAGAGCATATGCCGAGCCGGCCACCGTGATCAGAATGCCCCACCAGTAGGTCGTCAGGAAATGCGACAGCCCGATCACGACCTTGGTCGGGAGCGGCAGTTCCATCCCCACACTGTCGAACATGCTGCTGAAGACCGGGATGACCTTCCACAGCAGAATAACCACGCACAACGCCGCCACGCAGAGAATGACGGTGGGGTAGATCATGGCGCCCTTTACCTTGCGCACGAGGGCGTCGTTCTTCTCCATGAAAATCGCCAGGCGATTCAGGATGGTATCGAGGATACCACCCGCTTCACCGGCTGCCACCATGTTGGTGTACAGATCACTGAACGCCTTGGGATGCTTACGCATGGCATCGGCCACCGTGTTGCCCGACTCCACGTCGAACACGACTTCACGCACCACGGCGGCCAGCGCCTTGTTCTCGCTCTGGCGGGCCAGAATATCGAGCGCCTGCACCAGCGGCAGACCGGCGTTGATCATGGTGGAGAACTGTCGCGTAAAAATCACGATGTCGCGCATGCCGATCGATCCACCGGTCTTCTTCGGCGTCGATCGCGACTCGTCGACCTTGATGATCGTGAGGCGCTGGCGGCGGAGCTGGGCGACCGCGTCGTCGCGACTGGGCGCGTCGATCGTGGCCGATTTCAGCTCGCCCTTGGTGCTGCGCGCGGTATAGGTGAACGTAGGCATCGTGTCAGGGAGTCAAAGTGCGGAGAACCACTACAACGGCGTCAGGACGTGCAGGTGCAGGACTTATCGGCGAACCAGGCCACCGACCACCGCGCGATCGCCGGCGCTTTTGCCCGGCGCCGAGAGATTGTCGTCGGTCGGTCCTTTGCCGATCATGCGCAGGAACTCGCTGGGATCGCCCGACGCGCGTGTGCACTCGTCGGCACTCACCTGACGTGACACGTACAGCTGATACAGCGCATCGTTCATCGTCTGCATGCCGTACTTTTTACCCGCCTGCATGAGGGAGTAGATCTGGTGCACCTTGTCGTCGCGGATCAGCGCGCGCATGGCGGGCGTCATGACCAGAATCTCTGCCGCCATCGCGCGACCACGACCGGTCGTCTTGGGGAGCAACACCTGCGTGATGATGCCCTCCAACGTGAACGCCAGCTGTGCGCGGACCTGACTCTGCTGATGCGCCGGAAACACGTCGATGATGCGGTTGATCGCTTCGGCCGCACTGTTGGTGTGCAACGTGGCAAACACCAAGTGACCCGTTTCGGCGATCGTGAGCGCGGCCTGAATCGTTTCCAGGTCGCGCATTTCGCCGATGAGAATGACATCGGGGTCTTCACGGAGCGCGTACTTGAGGGCCGACGCAAAACTCTTGGTGTCGGCGCCGACCTCGCGCTGATTCACGATACAGTTGCGATGCCGATGAATGAATTCGATCGGATCTTCGACGGTGATGATGTGTCCGCGGCGCTCGGTGTTGATCTTGTCGATCATCGCGGCCAGCGTGGTGCTCTTACCTGAGCCGGTAGGGCCGGTCACCAGCACGAGGCCGCGCGGACGGTCGGCAAATCCGGCGATCACCGGTGGGAGACTGAGATCGTCGAACGTCTTGATGTGAAACGGAATGCACCGGATCACCATGCTCACGCAGCCGCGCTGCTTGAACACGTTACCACGAAAGCGGGACAGATTGGCGATGCCGAACGAGAAGTCGAGCTCGTCCTCCATTTCGAATCGCTTCTTCTGATTTTCCGTGAGCACCGAGTACGCCAGTTGCAGCGTGTCCCGGGGCGTGAGCACGTGTTCGATACCAGAGTTCACGATATCGCCATCGACCCGCAGCTTCGGCCGGTCACCGGCGGAAATATGCAAGTCGGAGGCCCCTCGCTCGATCATTTCATCGAGCAGAGTGCGCAGGGATACGGGGGTCTGAGCGGGAGCAGTCATCGCGCGGGCAGTCGTGAACGGGGCGCCCATTGGCGTCCCGGAAATGGACGAGCGTTCCAGTGGAGAGGAAACCCCACTGTCACACGAACTCAGCTTGCTGTTTCACGGATGACCTGATCGAGCGTGGTCACGCCCTTGAGCACCTTGAGCCAGCCGTCCATGCGGAGCGACAGCATGCCCTCGTCGATGGCCGCGTTGCGCAGCACCTGCACATCGGCGTTCTGCATCACCAACTTCTTGAGCGTCTGGGTCAGGAACATCACCTCGTACAGACCCTGCCGGCCCTTGAGTCCCGTGCCGCCGCAGGCGTCGCAGCCGTGGCCCTTGAAGTACGGCAGCTCGCCGATCGTGGTGTCGAGCGACAGGTTGGTGAGGAACGGCACGGCTTCCGGCGTCGCGCGTGATTTGGCGTTATCGAGCGCTTCGTCGGTGAACTTGAGCTCGCGCAGCGTGGTGGTGGCCTTGACCTTGGCCCCGGCGAATTCGGCCGCGTCGGGTTCGTACCGCACCTTGCACTTACTGCAGATCCGGCGCACCAGTCGCTGCGCCAAGATCAGGTTGAGCGCCGACGCCACGTTGAAGGGTTCGAGCCCCATGTCCAGCAAGCGGGTGATCGTCTCCGGCGCCGAATTCGTGTGCAGCGTGCTCATGACCATGTGGCCGGTGAGCGCCGCCTTGATAGCGATGCCTCCCGTCTCCAAGTCTCGGATTTCGCCGACCATGATGACGTTCGGGTCCTGACGCAGGAACGCCTTGAGGGCCGCGGCGAAGGTCATGCCGATTTCGGTGCGCACCTGCACCTGATTGATGCCGAAGAGGTTGTACTCGACGGGATCTTCGGCGGTCATGATGTTCGTATCGCCGTTGTTGATCTTCGAGAGCGCCGAATACAGCGTGGTCGTCTTGCCCGACCCGGTGGGCCCCGTCACGAGGACCATGCCGTACGGATTCGAGATCGCTTCCATCAATTCGCGCTCGGCGCGCGGTTCGATCCCGAACTTCTCGAGGTCGAGGGTGAGGTTGCCCTTGTCGAGAATTCGGAGCACGACCTTTTCGCCGAACAGCGTGGGCAGCACGCTCACACGGAAGTCGATGACTTTCTTGCCGACTTTCAGCTTGATACGGCCGTCCTGCGGCACGCGCCGTTCGGCGATGTTCAGCGACGCCATGATCTTGAATCGCGAGATCAAGGCCGCGCGCATCTTGAGGGGCGGCTTCATGACTTCGGCGAGCGCGCCGTCAATGCGGTAGCGCACCCGCAGCTCGTGCTCGAAGCACTCGAAGTGAATGTCTGAGGCACCCTTGTGTACCGCGTCGACGAGGATGGCGTTGATCAGCTTGACGACGGGCGCTTCATCGACCTGCGCCGCCAGCACACTCGCGTCCTGCGCCTCTTCCTGAGCCTCCAAAATCTCTACATCGTCGTCCTCGGCCGCCGCGATGTCCAGCAGCAGCGACTGCATGTGCACTTCATTCGCTTCGTAGTACTTCTCGATCGCCGCACGCATGGAGTACTCGCCCGCGAGCACGGGCACGATGTCGTAACGCGTGATGAACTTGAGGTCGTCGATCACCGACATGGCGGTCGGATCGGCAATGGCGACGGTGAGCTGCCGGCCGTCGCGCTTGAGCGGCAGCACGGTGTGCTTGGACGCCAGCTCCGCCGGAATCAGCTTGAGCAGACGCGTATCCAGCTCGAAGCGCGCAAGATCGACGGCCGGCATACGGTACTGGCGGGCGAGCATGCGCACGACCTCCGTTTCCGGCACGAGCCCCAGCTTGACGACCGTCACGCCAATGCGTTGGCCCGGCGCGCCAGACTGCTCCTGCAGCGCCTTCGCCAACTGGTCATGCGTCAGCAGCCCCTCTTTGACGAGGAGGTCACCGAGCCGTTCGGCGGCCCGACCGGCGAGGGGGGAAACAGGAGCAACCATGAGTACAAATTTCGGCTAAGACACGTGCGGCGAGCGCGAGGACGACGAGGCAGGAGCCTCACTTTGAAATGGACTGTGCCGTCCGGAAAACGTCACCAGAGGGGTGAGCATCCGTGCCGTCGCCGGCCCGATGCCACGTACGTGACGGAGGCCTTCCATCGACTCGAACGGACCGTGCGCCTCGCGCCACGCGACGATACGGGCGGCGAGCGCCGGTCCGACGCGAGGCAGCCGCTCCAGTTCCGCCGCCGAGGCGGCGTTCACGTCGATCGACGGGACCGGATTCGGCAGGCGTGCTGGAGAGCGTGTCGGCTCCGTAATCGTCCGGGCGGCTCCCGTACGAGCGGTGCCCTTCGGTGCCCGGCCGCGTCGGCGGGCGGAGTCGACCGCCGCGATCTGGGCGTCGAGGGCCCGGGTGGCGAGGTCCGCGCTGGGCGCCGCCCCCAACTCGGCCTGGGCGACCTCCCGAGCGAGTGTCCGCGTGCCGGATGCCCGCACACCACCGCCGATGACGGCAACGGCAGCGAGAAATAGGAGAGCGTGGCGTTCCGCGGGCGTGGGCATGGAGCCACAGTAGTGACCGGCCACGTCGGCGCGGTAACCCGCGCGACGCCAGCATCATCTATATGATGCGTCCCACACCCCGAAGCTACTTCAGGTCACCCGCGAAGAAGCGGAGCTGCAGTACCGCGCTGAAGATCAGGTTCGACGTCTGCCGGTTGAAGTTGCGGTCGAAGTTCACGACCCGCGATCCGGTCAGGCTGAAGGTGAGCAGCTCCGAGAGATCGGTGTCGGCGTTGAAGTTGAACGCCCGACGGCCGTTATCCGTGAGCACCGACGGGGGGATCGTGACCACGTCACCAGCCGCATTGGTGGACGACGATCCCTGCACGATCGTCTGTGACTGCTCGCTCTGATACGACAGCGACGTGCGCACGGTGGCGTTCCGCGCGGTGAAGCGCTTGGGCACCTTGAACCGCCGGGCCACGTCGAAGGCCATGCGCCGGGTGTCGCCGTTGGTGAGCGACCCGGGGCGACTGTCTTGACGGTGCGTGCGATCGAGCGAAGCATTCGTGGTGAGTCCGCCCAGAAAAGCCCAGGTGATCGCCCCCGACAGCGGCTGACTGCGCGCCGTGGTCCGGCTGCGATCGGCCAAACCACCGGTCTCGTTGGGGATCATCGTTTCCTGCTCACTCACGAGATAGCGCCCGTTCACGTTCAGCATCGTGATCACCTTCCGCAATCGGACCGGGCGCCAGCTCCAGCGCACCGAGTAGTCGGGCTTCACCAGCTGCGTACTGGTGATCACGGCCTGAAAGCCGTCGAACGTCCGTCGCGTCCACGTTTCGGTCGTGCCGTTCTCGAAGCGCGACTGCACCGTGAGCGAGAAGGGCAAGTTCAACGAGCCCGTGGCGGTAGCGCGACGCAGGCGACCGGCCGTAGTGGCCAGGCGGGTGTCGAGCCCGCGGAACGACTGGATGCCGCCCAGTCCCAGCTGATAGCCCCACCCGGGAATGAACGCCGTGTTGTCGTAGTTGGACGTGAGACTCTGCTGCCACGACACATCGATGGGCGCGAACATCCGCCCGAATCGATTGACGAGCGTCTTCTCCTTGGTGCGCGTGGTGATCAGGCGACCGAAGTCGAAGGTGGTGCCGGTGCTCACCGTCTGCGCCGCCCCCAGTCGCTTCGGCAGGCGATACGCCCCGGCGGCGTCTTGCTCACGCAACAGCGCGCGCGCGTTCGGATCCTTGTTCAGGTTGAACGTGGAATTGAAGTCGATGCGCGGCCGCAGCCACACCGCCAGCGTGGGCTGAAACAGGATGGCCGAGGTGAGCGACCGTTCGCGCTCGAGCCCCACGGTCGTCCCCAGCAGCTGCAATCGCTCCGCGGCGGCCGCCTGTCCGCGATCGGTGCTGTCGGGCAGGATCGACGTGGTGCGATAGTCGCGCAGGTCCAGCAGCTGCCGCGCGTTCATGGAGGCCGTCAGGCCGACCGACGGACGGAACTCGAGGGTGCTGCTATTCTGCCAGAAGTGCGTGAGTCCGTTCGCCACCTGACCCGTATCCGTGGGCGACTCGGCGGCCTTCGTGAACGACGTGCTCGAATTCGCGTTGCGCGCCAAGGAGCTCGATACACGGAACGCCGTGGGCGACCAGCGGAATCGCTGACCACGGAAATTTCGAACCGCCTCGCTCTCACGCAGCCCGCGAGGCAAGACACCGAACAGCGCATCGACCACCCGCGGCAGCTTCGATTCGCGACGGTCGTCGGAGAGATTGAGCGACGCCCCGAGCGCATACGCGCTGTTGGTCGCCTCCTGGAACGCGCTCTGCGACGCCGCATTCGACCACGTACCGTTCAGGGCGAGGCCGTTCACGAGCGGCGCGTACCATCCGCCAGCCATCGGCGTCGCCCGTCGCAAGGCGAGCGCATAGTTCACACGCCGATCGCTGGGATTGCGCAGCCCCCGGATACCACTGGCGCGCACGTCGGTGCGGTTGATGAACAGCTGATCCACGCCGGAGCCCACGTAGTCCACGCTGAACGGCATCACGATACCGAGCCGTTGTGGCAGCATGCGCTCGAGATGCATCGTGGTGCCCACGCTCACGCCGCTGGTGGTAAGGAATGACGGGGTCTCGTTGAGCTGACGGAAATTGGGATCACGACGACTCACATTCATGCGGAAGTCGGCGAGATCGCCGGCATTCACCGCCAGCCCCAGCTCACCGGCAAACCCGATATCGTCGACCACATCGGTGAGGCGAATATCGTTCACCCACAGTTCGAGCGTGTCGTTGCTCATGAGGCCCGTGCCACCACGCGGCACGCTGTCCACGCGCACGAGGCCGACCGCCATTTCCTGCACGCCGGCGAGATTCGGCGGCGTCACGGTCGGGTCGGCGCTGTACACGATGTAGCCGTCCTGACAGACGGCGTACCGACGCACCGCCACGCCGCGCGGTAGCCCCGAGCGGCGGATCAGCTCGAGGTCGGCGCCGGAACACGACACCGAGTCGCTGGAGCCTGTCAGGAAGTTGTTCTCGAGCTGCGCGCGGAGGATCTGGAATTTCTGCAGATCGACCCGCACTTCGGGCTCCCACGCACTGAGCCCCGCGCCGGCGTTCACCGGGGTGCGATACATGTAGAAATTGTTTTCGTCGCGACCGATCTTCACGTAGCCATTCAACTCGCCGTTCTGCCCCCAGCCGTTGCCGCGGCCGCGCATCCACAAGCGCAGCGTCTTGTAGCCCATGAAGGTCTTGGTCCCCTCCTGGAAGCGGAAAAACGCTTCGGCACGATCAAACGGGCGGAACTGACGGCCCGGGATGCCAGCCTGCAGCCGCAGCGCACGTTCATTCACCTGCAACCGGTTGTTCTCGTAGCCGGTTTGCCGGTTCTCCGGCGCCTCGATCACACCCGGCGGCGGCGTATACGGCACCAACGACGTGGAGTCGAGTGTGCCAATCACACTGGCGATGACGTAGCCGCCGATCACCCCGGCGGAGTCGCCGGCCATACCCGACAGGGGTTCGGCACTGCGCTTGAGCCACGGCGCGCCGACCAGCTTGAGTCTCGTGAGCGCCACGCGCACGAACGCGTCGTCGGCCGACTCAGCACTCGACACCATCGTGAGCCGCAACGCGCGCACGCGCCGGTCGTTCGGACTGTTCTGCTCTTCGGCCGGCGCGCGCCAATTGAGGCGCACCTGCACCCAGCAGAGTGAATCGCTGACCACGCCATTCACCGTCGAGTCCTGCTGCTGATAGCACTTGCCCACGCGCGTCCAGTTGCGCTTGTCCGCCAGGTCAACCACGAAACGCTTGTACTGCTCCTGATCGATGGCGGCGTTGGGCATGTTCAACTGGCCATCGAGATCGATATCCTCTTCGTCGAGCCGGTTATTGCGGGCGCCACAGTTGACGCGGCTGTCGCCGAGCACCTGCACGATCTGCACGGCTTGCGTGCAGATGGCGACCTTATTCTGCGTACTGGTCACCGGCGACGGACCGGCGCGATTCACCACCACGAGCGTATCGGCCACGTCGCCCGGCAAGCCTTTATCGTTCTCAGCCGCATTGAATGCCCGAGAGAACGGATCGCGCTCGGAATCGAAGCGATCGAAACCCACCAGCCGCTTGCCGCGATAGGTGGAGTCGGCCGGAAGCCCCGCGCGAACCGGCGCGTTGACCGTGAGCGTTTCCGGCGCGAACGCCACGCTGTTCTCGCTGATTTCGCCGAAGTCGAACACCAGCGTGGGATTGCGCTTCACCTTCGACTGCTCGGACTGCACCAGCGCGAAGAACTCGATGTTCTCCGTGCGCGAGAGATCGGCACCACTGGGATTGATGACCGTGCGCAGCGAGCGCCAGCGACGCCCCGTTGGCGTATTACCCACGAGACTGTTGTCACCCACCGTCCAGGCAAACCGGCGCTTCGCCGTGCCGGGTTCGAAGTCAAAAATGCCGCCGGTCTTGAGCGGATACAGCGTCATCCACAGCAGCTGCTCAGACGTCTGCACACCGCTGCCCACAATGCGCACCGAGGGATCGATCTGTTGGATATTGAACTGAATGAAGTTGCCACCGACGTCGACCCCGTTGTTCTGGAACGCCATCGTCGCCGCGCGATTCACCGAGAAGGTGCTGCTCCCGAAGCGCGACGCCAGCGTGTTGCCCAGTGACGGACGCGAGCTGTAGTACCAGGCGCCTTCAGACAGTGAGATCCCGGGAATCGCCCCTTCGCCCTCGAACGATTCGAGGTACGCCTGCCCCGCCGCATTCGGCTGTGGCTTGCTCATGGCAAACTCGCCCTGCAGGCTGATGCGCGACGGCGTGGCGCTCTGCTTGAACGGCAGCTTGCCCAGCGCGCGGGTAAGCAGCGGGGCATCCCACGCGAGATTGCCGGTGACGCCGGCCACCAGCGAGCCGACCGGTTCGAAACCCAGCGGCGGTCGGTTGTATCCCGAGCGCTGGCTCTGCGAGATCGCGGTGAAGGCCAGTTGACCGTTTTCGAGCGGGAACTGCGACGCGAACCCGAGAATGGTGGTAGGTGCCGCAGCGAAGAGCGGGTTTTCCTCGTAGCGCACCGACACCTGACGCGGCGTCGCGAACAGCGTATCCGGGCGATTGAAGGTGATCATGCCGAGGTCGTAGTCGATCTCGTAGTCCGTCGTCTTCGTGAGCAAGCGGCCATCGAGCGAGACGCGCTCGGAGTTGGGTCGCACCTGAATCGTGCTGAGCTTGATGGACTGCGTGCTGCCGCCGCCTTCGGAGAGGTAGCTGGCCACCATGCGATAGATGGCCTGCGGTCGCTGGGCCGAGTACAGGTATTCGTTGGGATACCGGTACAACGTGTCGTTGGCCGGATTGGCCAGCGGCTGCGCGAGGCCGCCACGCGCGAACGGCTGCAGCGACGGATAAAACACGAAGTAGTCGCGGATCAGCTTCTGTTGTCCGTTCCCTCCAGCGAAGGAGGCGAGTGTATTGGGATCATTGGGGCGCGGCCACACGCGATTCTCGACGTCGAACGCCGCCGAGTTGGTGGCCTGCGACAGGCCGAAGAGCTGCAGATACGTTTCGCCGCGTGACGGGTTGATCGGCTTCTCCTGATCGCCCGAGGTGCCGGTCACGAGCTTGAGCTTGATCGTCTCGCGTTGCAGATCTTCACCGCCCAACCGATACACCGACTTGAGCTCGCGCAGGAAGTACGCGCTGTTGGTGGGCTGCAGCTCAGGTTCCCAGAGCAGATTCGCGTACTGCGGATCGGCGGTGAACTCGATGTCGGGCGTGCCGCCGGTGTTCACGTTCCGTCCCGGCGTACCGTTCACATTCACTTCGTAGGCAACGGCGAGCCGCTCATTGTTGGGATTGAGCGGACGCACCAGCGCGATCCAGAGCTGCGAGGGATCGACATAGTAGTCGACGTTCTCGCGCAGTACCTCGTAGATCTGCCGCGACGGATTGCGCGCGCCACGCACCGAGAACTGCGGACCGCGCGGATTCTGGTTCGCGGCGCCAATGAGCTGGCGATACACGTACAGTCGCGCCGGCCGCACCGAATCGGGGAGCGACGCCGCCAGCTGCTGCATCTGCTGCCGATTCAACAGATCGATGTTCGGGTAGCCGCCCAGCGAGCGCGGATCGATGGTGAAGAAGAAGCGGCGCGTTTCGACCTGAATGTCTT
>JBBARJ010000035.1:0-16236 GCA_040399825.1 Gemmatimonas sp. | reverse complement strand
GAAGCTCGCGAAGTCGGCACCGTCGCCCGTGGCGGTGGCCCGGGAGCCCTCGGCGATCGCACGCACCCTCGATGCCTGGGGACGCACGCTGACCGCGTGGTACGAGGGCGGCATGCGCTGGTCGCTGGCGCACCCGCGATCGGTATTCGGTGTGGCCGGCGCGCTGTTGGCGGTCACGGTGGTGCTCATCTACACGTTGCCCAAGGAAATCCTGCCGCGCGTCGACGAAGGCGTGCTGGTGGCGGCGGTCCAGCTCCCCGAGGGCACCAGCATTCAGGCCACGGCGGCGCAGGTGGCGCGGGTGGAGAGTGCGGCACGGTCGCTTGGCGCCAAGGGCATTTACGCGCGCGTGGGCAAGGCCACCGACGAAGAAGTGCTGGCCGGTGCCGATCCCGGCTCGAGTGCCACGGCGCAGCTCATCGTGCCGGTTCCTGCCAACGCCGATGCCGCGCAGTTCGCGCAGCAGTTGCGGGTGAAGTTGCCCGACCTGGCCAAGGGCGCGTTGGCGATCGACCTGGCCGGACAATCGGAGTTCGGATCACTCATCGGACGCGAAGGCCGCCTGGTACGTGTGGAGCTGTCGGCCCCCACCTTGGTGGAATCGCAACGGTGGGCCGACACCGTGCGCACCGCCATGCAAACGGTGCCGTCGCTCACCGACGTGCGCGATGCCTTTGCCGCCACGCAGCCCATTGTGGAAGTGTCGCTCGAGCGCGCACGCATGGCCGAACGCAACATCGTGCCGCAGCAAGTGGCCAGTGCACTGGCGGGCGCGTTGGGCGGCGTGAGTGCGAGTGAATTGCGCGAGACCGATCGACGCACGCCGATCATGGTGCGCTATGCCGGCCTGCGCAACGAAGAGCTCGAGACCGCGCTCAAAACGCCGTTGCGCGGGGTGCCGTTGGCGCAGCTGGTGCAGGTGCGCGAAACGCGGGCGCCGTTGGAAGTGGTGCGCGTGGGGCAGCGCCCCGTCACCATCATTGAAGGGTTGGTGGAAAGCGGTGGCACCGCGAAAGCCACCACCGACGTGCAGTCGCGCATGGCGGCCCTCACGCTGCCGGCCGGGGTGTCGTGGCAGGTGGGTGGCGCCGACGCCGAGCGGGAGCGTACGAGCAACGAACTCACGCTGGTGGCGGTGTTGGCGGCGCTGCTCATGTTCCTGGTTCTGGCCGGCGAGTTTGCCAGCTTTACCATTCCGCTGGTGGTCATGCTCACCGTGCCGTTGGCCGGTGCCGGTGCGGTGATCTTCCTGGGGCTTACCGGGCAGTCGCTCAACGCGGTGAGCTTGATCGGCATCGTGGTGATGATCGGCATGGCCGACAACGAAGCGGTGGTGAAGCTCGATGCCATTCGCAAGTTCCGCGAAGCCGGGCACAGCATCGACGACGCGATCATTCGAGGCGGTGAGCAGCGTTTGCGCGCCATAGCGATGACGTCGATTACCACGGTGACCGGTGTGTTGCCGCTGGTGTTCGGTTGGGGCAGTGGCGGCGCGCTGTATCAGCCGCTGGCCGCCGGCATTATCGGTGGCAGCATCAGCGCGCTGCTGGTGACGTTCTTCTTGCTGCCCACGGCGTATGCGGTGCTCGAGCGGCGCACGGAACGACGCGCATTGCGTGGTACGGAGCGCACCGCGTGATTCGCTTCGCGACGCATCGCCCGGCGGTGGTGTGGGCGATCTGCGTGGCCCTGCTGCTGGCCGGCGCGATTTCGTTTACGCGATTGCCGCTGGCCACGCGTACCACCGTGGAGCTGCCTCGGCTCAGCGTGTTCGCCAGCTGGCCGGGTGCGTCGCCTGAGGTAATCGAAACGTATCTCACGAGCCCCGTCGAAGCGGCCATTCAAGGCGTGCGCGGGGTGCGGCGCGTGTCCAGCAATTCGAACGACGACTACGCTATGCTCACGGTGGAGCTCGAGGAGCGCGCCGACGTGCAGATGGCGCGGTTGGCCATTCTCGAGCGGCTCGAGCTGTTGCGCGCCGATTTGCCGCCGGGCGCGAGCGCGCCGACCGTGGCCAACTACGTGCCGGAAGGGCTCGAAGAAGCGCCGTTGATGTCGCTGTCGGTGTTCGGGCCGTACACCTCGGGCACGTTGCAGAAGCTGCTCGAAGAGCGCGTGAGTCCGCGTCTGGGCAGCATTCCCGGTGTGGCCGGCGTGCAGGTGCGCGGCGGCACCGACATGGGCGTGTCGGTATCGTACGATCCAGTGCAACTGCGGCGCATCGGCATTTCGCCTCAGCGATTGTCGGAAGCGATCGCCGGCGCGCGGATGGTGCAGGCGTTGGGGGCGCTCGATCGTGGCAGCGACCCGTCGCATGCCACCACGCAGAACGTCGTGCTTCGCGACCAACCCAAAGCACTCGACGATTTGCAGGCGTTGCCGGTGCGTGGCCCCGGCACCCGCGTGTTTCGCTTGGGTGATCTGGCCACCGTGCGCGCCGAAGAAGACGCCCGCGGCCGGTTCTTCCGTATTGACGGAGCGCCGGCGGTGGCGGTGGAGATTTCCCGGCACCCCGGGGCCGACGCCATCAAGACCGCAGCGGCGCTCCGCGCCGCGATCAAGGAGCTCGAGCCCAACATGCCGCCGGCGGTCCGGCTGCGCATCAACACCGACGAAAGCGAAGACCTGAAAGAGGAGCTCGACGATCTCGCCCTTCGCAGCACGATCGCCTTCGGCTGTGTGTTGCTGGTGCTTGCCTTCACGTTGCGTCGTTGGCGTGCAGTGGCGGTGGTGATGGGTACGACGGCCGTGGCCATCGCCGCGACGGCGCTATCGCTCTACCTGTTCAACATTCCCGCGAATCTGCTCACGCTGGCCGGGCTGGGCATGGGGGTCGGCATTCTCGTGCAGAACGGCCTCGTGGTGGTGGAGCGGCTGGGCACCGAGCCTGATACGCCCGACGGCCGCGCCCGCGCCACGCAGCGCATCATGCCGGCCATCATCGGCAGTACGCTCACCACGGCGGTGGTGCTCTTCCCGTTCTTGTATCTGCAGGGCGACACCCGGGCGGCCTTCGTGCCCTTCGCCGCGGCCTTCGTGTTCGCGTTGGGATGGAGTGTGTTCACGGCCCTGCTGGTGGTGCCCGCGCTGGGGAAAGGCGTGGCCGCGCAGAATGCGGCGTGGCCCCGTCTGCGACGGGTGTACGCGCGCGTGCTGGTGCGGTTGCTGCGCTGGCGCGCGGTCACGATGATCGTCGCGGTCGCGATGCTGGCGGTGCTCGCGTGGGGCTTCATCAAGAAAGTGCCGCGCTCGTCGTTCGGGGGATTCGGCGAACGCCGTACGTCGCTCAGTGTGGGCTTGTCATTCCCGCGTGGATCCGATCCCGGCACCCTCGATCGCGGCATGGCCGAGTTCGAGCGGCTGGTGGTGGGACGCCCCGAGATCGAACAGGTGCGAGCCGCGGCGCGATCGGGTACGTCGGCGCAGATGTCGGTGCTGTTCACGCGTTCCGGTGGCCTTACCGCGGTGCCGCTCGAGCTGCAGGAGCTGCTCACGCAGCGCGCCGTGTTGATCGGTGGCGCCAGTGTGAGTGTGGTGGGCGACGGCCCCGGCTTCTCGAGCGGCGGAGGCGGCTCGAGCTTCGCGACGTTCCGCATGCAGGTGCGCGGCTACTCGTACGACGGCGTCGGACGCGTGGCCGATGATCTCAAGTCGCGACTCGAACGCATTACGCGGGTGCGCGAGGTGCGCATCAGCAGCGGCGGCTACTTCGGCGGAGAGCGCGGCTATCAGGTCCCGCTCGAGCCCGAGCGCGCCGCCCTCGCTCGCTATGGACTGAACGCGTCGTTGCTGACCGGTGCCATCGCGCGTGAAGTGCGCGGGCCGGTGGGCCAACAACTGCTCGAAATCGGCGGCGAAGAACTGTCGGTCACCGTGAAAGCCGCCGGCGCGCGCGACCGCAGTCTCGAAGAGCTGCAGGAGGCCATCGTGCCCACCCTCACCGGCGCTCCGGTGCGTATCGGCGATGTGGCGATCGTGGACGCACGCGAAGCGCTCAGTACCATCGTGCGCGAAGACCAGCAGTACATCCGGCAGGTCTCGTACGATTTCCGCGGCCCTTCCAAACTGGCACGCCGCACGCATACCGCGTTCATGAAATCGCTGGCCGCTCCCGCTGGGTACAGCATCATCGATCTCACCGAGGGCTCGCCGTTTGAGCGCGATGAAAGTGAGAAAGGCCTCTATCTCGTGTTTGCGATCGGGGTGGTACTCGTGGTGCTGGCAGTGGCGTTGGTGTTCGACTCGATGTGGGGCGCGGCGCAGGTGTTTCTGTCGCTACCCCTCGCCATCGGCGGCGTGGTGGCGGCGTTCTGGCTACTCAAAACCGCGTTCACGCGCGAGGCCGCCGTGGGGGTCATTCTCGTGATCGGCCTGGCGGTGAATCAGGCCATTCTGCTGGCCGACGCCGCGCTCGAGAAACGGCGCGCGCTGCGCGAGGCGGGACTCGATGCCCGTCTGCACGCAGGGCAGGTACTGCGCGCTGCCCTCGACCGGGCCGGCATGATTCTGATTGTTACGCTCGCCGCGATGGCGTCGCTTATTCCGCTCTCGGTCGGCACCGATGCCACCCGCCTGTTCGGCGCCATCGCGTTGGCCACGGCCGGTGGTACGGTCGCCGGCACACTCGGCGTGATGTTCGTGATGCCGGCTCTCTTAGTTGGACGTCGCGTGCGGCGACGCAATCGTGCCACCGAGCATTCGGTGAACTGATCACGCAGAGATCGCACAGGCGCAGGGAACGCAGAGGAACGCATCGGACCTCTGCGCCCTCTGCGTGCTCTGCGCCTCTGCGTGATCCGTTCCCTACGCCGTGAACGCGCGACCTACTTGTGCGACAACGTCCACACGTACGCCGCCACCGACTGGATCTGCGGATCGGTGAGCGCCATGCGGCCGCCGCGGGCGCCCATCGCGTTCGGGTGCGTTGGGTCCTTGATCTTCTCTTTCGGTACGCCACTCACGATGGTGGCAACGATCTCCTCGAAGCTGCCCGTCGTCATCTGCAGGAACTTCGGACCGGCCAATGAGGGCGCATTCGTGGCGCCGACGCCACCCTTGCCGTGGCAGCGCGCGCACGAGCCGTTGTTGAAGATCGAATCACCCATCGCGACGGCGGCGGGCGTAACGGCGGCCGGCTTGGCGACCTTCGCATCGGCCGCCGGGCTGAGGTTGGCGTTACCGCCGCCTGATGATTTGCAGGCGACCGCGAGCGTGGACAGCAGAGTGAGCGCAACGAGACGACGCATGAGCGGGACGGGCTGAAGGGGAGGGCGGAGGATGAATCGCTAAAGTGCAGCGCACCCGCCCAATCGGCTATCTTTCATACATGACCACTATCGCGTATCTCGGCACGGGGCTGCTCGGTAGCGGCTTCGTGGAAGCCGCCTGTCAGCGGGGCGACACGGTGACGGTATGGAACCGCACCATCGACAAAGCCCGTGCGCTCGAGTCCTTCGGGGCCATCGTCGCCGAGACACCGGCCGAGGCGGTGCGTGGAGCCACCCGCGTACATCTGGTGCTCAAGGATGACGCGGTGGTGGAAGACGTGATCGCGCAGCTGCGCCCCGGGCTCTCGCCCGATGCGATCATCGTTGACCATACCACCACGCAGCCAGCCCTCACCGCTGAGCGGGCCACGCGCTTGAACACCGAAGGCGTGCACTACCTGCACTGCCCCGTGTTCATCGGACCGGCCGCCGCACGACAGAGCCAAGGCATCATCATTGCCTCGGGTCCGGCCGCGCTGTACGAATCGGTGAAAGACGCGCTGGCCGCCATGGCCGCACGCGTGGAGTATTTCGGCGAGCGCCCCGATCTGGCGGCGGCGTACAAGCTCATGGGCAACGCCTTCATCATTGGCATGGGTGCGCTGCTCAGTGACGTGTACAGCATCGCCAAAGGCTGCGACATCGCACCCACCGATGCCCTCAAGCTCCTCGAATTCTTCAACCCCGGCAACATCCTGCAGGGGCGTGGTCGCACGATGGCGGCGGGCAAGTTCGATGCGAGCTTCGAGCTCACCATGGCGCGCAAGGACATCCGACTGATGATGGAAACTGCCGGCGACCTGCCGTTGGCCGTGCTGCCGTCGCTCGCGGCCCGAATGGATGCCGTGATCGCCGAGGGGTTCGGCGCGCGCGACTTCGCCGTGATTGCCAAAGACGCGATCGCCGGCCCAAGCGCCTAGTCCGACGAGCCGAGGCAACCGTGGGCGGGGGGTGTGGCGACGAAGTATTTTTCGTGACCTCCACCCCCTTTCGATTATGCGCACTCCCTACGCTCTCGCGTTGTTGGCTGCCGCCGCCCTCCCCGTCTCCGCGCAGCAGCCCACCCGTACGCTGGCCAAACCGCTCGCCGAGTACGGTGAACCGTTCTCACAGATCGCCGCGATCCGTGAACTGAAGGACGGCCGGCTGCTCGTCGTGGACAGCCGCGACAAGCTCGTACAGCTGGTCAATCTCACGGCCAACAGCGCCACCAAGGTCGGTCGTGAGGGTTCTGGCCCCGGCGAGTACGGCCTGCCCACCCAGCTGTTCGCGCTGCCCGGCGACAGCAGCGTGATCTTCGATCCGCTGAACCAGCGCTACCTGATGGTGCACCCCGACGGGAAGCCGGGGGTGTCGTTCCGGGTGGGCGACGAGCCGTCGCCGCCGCCGCGCCCGCCACAAGGCCAGCGCCCCGCAGGTGGCGGGCCGGTCATGATGATCGGTGGACTCGGATTCGGTATGCCGCGTGCCTCCGATGCTCGCGGACGCCTCTACTTCGAAGGAGGCGGCCTCTCGATGGGCCCGAACGGTCCCGTCACGGCCGACACGGCCCCGATCGTGCGCTATGATCGCGCCACCAAGGCCGTGGATACGCTGGCGTGGGTGCGCCTTCCCAAGAACAACGCCTCGGTGAAGGCCAGCGGCAGTGGCGGCAACCAGCGCATGGAAGTGCGTATCGGTGGACGGACGCCGTACCCCTCGCGCGATGCCTGGACGGTGCTCCCCAACGGCACGGTGGTCATTGCCCGGATCGGCGACTATCACCTCGATCTGGTTTCTCCCACCCGCGTCGTTTCTCGTGGAGCCGCGGTCGCGTTCACGCCGGTGAAGGTCGGCAATGCCGAGAAGCAGGAGTACCGCGATCAGTCGAAGAACGCGGGCGGCATGATGATCATGCGCACGGAAGGTGGCGCCGGCGGCTCGCAGAACCGCGCCAGCACGGCGCCGCCACCGTTTGAAGAGCCGTCCGAGTGGCCCGCCACGAAGCCACCGTTCAACTCGAATGGAATCTTCGTGACACCAGCCGGAGAGATCTGGATCGCCCGCAACCGTTCGGCCGCCGATCCGGTTCCTATGTATGACGTCTTCTCGGCGGCGGGTAAGCTCACCGGCAAGGTCGCGCTGCCCAAGCAGACCCGCGTGATCGGGTTCGGTGCCGGCGGTGTAGTCTATACCGTCCGGGTGGACGAGGACGATCTGCAGTATCTCCAGCGCTTCCGGGGCTGATCACGACCCGCTAACGTTATCATGTCGTATTTCTGAACCCCTGCGAGGCCATCCATGCCGTTCTTCTCATATCCCGCTCCCGCCGATTGGCTCCTGCCGATCATCAAGTTTCCGTTGATGCTGATCTCAGCGATCTTTAGCGGGATCATCGCGATCGGCCCGATCGGTCAGATTGCGCTCGTCGCGATCATCATCGCGCTGTACGCCAAGAACATCATGGGTCCGGCTCGCCCGTAACGGCAGCAACAATCGACAGGAACGGCCCGCCGCGACATCGTCGAGGCGGGCCGTGTGCTTTGGTACCCGCGTGAGCGGTGAACAACATTTAATCGAAAAACGACTGCTTTCAGCTCGGGGAAGACTCGCCCGGTAGCGTCCCATGTCCCCAATATGGACGCTACGGCCCTTCTCCGGAGGGCCATCGTGTACCTCTCAAAGCTGAGTTTGCCATGAATCCCAAGAAGACCGCGCTTATCCTCGTTGGCTTTCAGAACGATTATTTCGCGCAAAACGGCATTCTCCGTGGCGTCGTCGAAGAGCCGAATCGCGTGGATACGGTGCTGGCCAATGCCCTGCAGTTTGTCGAGGCGATGAAGGACACCGAGATGACCGTCATCTCCACGCCGATCGTGCTCGAACCCGACTACCGCGCGATGGCCAGCCCGGTCGGCATTCTCTACGCGATGAAGACGTCCGGAGCGTTCAAGGCCGGCACCGCGGGTGCCGACACAATCCCGGAGCTGCTGGCGTTCGGCGACCGCGTCCAGTACGTGACCGGCAAGGTGGGCTTCAATGCCTTTTCGAACACCTCGCTCGAAGAGACCCTGCGCGAGCGCGGGATCGAGAACGTGCTCGTGTGCGGTATGGTGACATCGCTCTGCATTGACTCGACCGGGCGCGCGGCGTACGAGCGCGGCTATAGCGTCACGGTGGTGTCCGACTGTTCGTCGTCGCGCACGCCGGCCGAACAGGATTTCTTCTGCAGCAGCGTGTTTCCGTTGTACGCCGGCGTGGCAACCAGCACGGAACTCGTGCAGGCCATGCAGGGCGTTTCGGCCTGACCTGACGGTCGATGATTTCCCCACGCGTCGAGAGCGATCCGCTGCTCACGACCGATCTGCACGTCGAGGCAACGTATCGACTGACCGAGGCGCTGGTCGAGTCGGAAGCCCGGATGCGGCGTCGCGTCGAGCTGCTGACCGAAATTGTGTTCGAGACCGATGCGGCGGGTGGCATCGTATTCCTGAACGGCGCGTGGGCGAAGGTAATGCTGCAGTCGGTCAGCGATTGTCTGCAGCATAGACTGGTGGAGTTCGTGCATCCGGACGACGTGCCGACGGTTTTGCAGCTTTTCGCTGCGGCGACCGCCGGCACGGTGGAGGCCAGTCGGCCGTTGGTGCGGATGGCGCGTGCTGACGGTGAGCTGTTGTGGATGGAACTCTCGGTGTCGCCGCTGCCCGGCGGTGGCGCCGTCGGCGTGCTTCACGACGTCACGCGGCAGAAGCGTGTGCAAGACGAGCTCGCCAAGGTGTCGCTGGTGGCCAGCTTCACCGAAAATCTGGTGATCATCACCGACGCCGGCGGGCGCACCGAGTGGGTGAATCGGGCGTTCACGGAGCGTACGGGCTTCGCGCTCGAGGAGATGGTCGGTGTGAGGCCGGGGCACCTGCTGCAGGGCGCCGATACGGATCCGGACGTCGTCCTCAAGATCAGTGCGGCGCTGCGGGACGGGCAGTCGATCAGGACCGAGCTCACGAACTATACGAAGTCGGGTGAGCCGTACTGGGTACAGCTCCAGATCACCCCGATCCGCAATGGCGCCGGGGACATCGAGCAGTACGTCTCGGTGCAGAGCGACGCCTCCGACCGTCGCCGTGCCGAGCTGGAAATCCGTGCGCTGAATTCCGGGCTGGAGAAACGCGTGCAGGAACGTGCGTTTCAGCTCGCCCAGTTCAAGTCGGCCTTGGACCGTCACGGGCTGGTGGTGATCAGCGACGCGCGTGGCGTCATCACGTACGTGAACGATCGTGTGTGCGAGATCTCCGGCTTCTCGCGGGAGGAGCTGGTCGGGTGTACGCACCGCCTGCTCAACTCCGGGTATCATCCGACCTCGTTCTTCGACGAGCTCTGGGCGACGATCCGGGCAGGGCAGGTATGGCACGGGGAGATCTGCAATCGGACACGGCAGGGCGCGCCGCTGTGGGTGGACACGACGATCGTGCCGTTCCTGAACGAAGCTGGCGTCCCCAACCAGTTCATCAGCATCCAGACGGACGTCACCGAGCGCCGGATCGCCGAGGAGCGCGTGACGCAGCTGTACCATGCGGTCGAAGCGAGCGGCGTGCAGCTTCGTGAGGCGAACAGCGAGTTGGAATCGTTCGCGTACTCGGTGTCGCACGATCTGCGCGCCCCGTTGCGCCACATTCATGGCTATCTCGATATGTTGCGCCGCGCCACAGCGGGGCAGCTGTCCGAAAAGGCCGAGCGTTATGTGCAAACGGCGGCCAACGCGAGCGTCCAGATGGGACGGCTCATCGACGACCTGCTGGCGTTCTCACGTATGGGGCAGGCAGAGATGCACCTGGCGCGCGTTGACCTCGACGGGCTGGTACACGAGGTAATCGCGGGGGTCGCGGCCGAGGGCGGCGCGTCGGTGCAGTGGGAGATCGCGCCGCTGCCGACGGTCGCGGGTGATGCCGCCATGTTGCGGCAGGTGCTGGTCAACCTGATCGGCAACGCGGTGAAATACTCGGGCAAGCGCGACGTCCCACGCGTGGCGATTGGACCCGCCGGCGTGGAAGACGGCCGTCTGGTGTTTGCCGTGCGTGACAACGGCGCGGGATTCGATATGGCGTATAGCGACAAGCTGTTCGGCGTCTTCCAGCGCTTGCACCACGAGAACGAATTCGAGGGCACTGGTATCGGTCTTGCCATCGTTCGCCGGATTCTCCAGCGCCATGGCGGTCGGATCTGGGCGGAATCGGCCCCCGATCAGGGGGC
Organism: Gemmatimonas sp.; assembly: GCA_040399825.1. Taxonomy (GTDB): domain Bacteria; phylum Gemmatimonadota; class Gemmatimonadetes; order Gemmatimonadales; family Gemmatimonadaceae; genus Gemmatimonas. The sequence continues at coordinate 5,743 of JBBARJ010000035.1, read as the reverse complement.
CACGTTCTACTTCACCCTCGCGCTCGCGGGGAGCTGACGCATGTCAAACGTGACGGCGTCGGTCCGCCCGATCCTGCTCGTGGAGGACAACGGGCGGGACGCGGAGTTGCTGCTCGATGCCCTCGCTGGCGACCTCGACGTCGAGCGCATCGTCCACGTGAGTGATGGGGTCGAGGCCTTGGCGTTTTTGCGCCGCGACGGGGCATTCACGGCGCGCGTTGGTCCGCAGCCGGCGCTGATCCTGCTCGACCTCAAGATGCCGCGCATGACCGGCATGGAGTTGCTGGCCGTCGTTAAAGCCGACGAGACTTTGCGGCATATCCCGATCGTGCTCATGTCGTCGTCGCGGCAAGAGCAGGATCTCTCCGCGGCGTACCGCCTTGGCGTGAATGCGTACGTGCGCAAGCCGCTGGAGTTCAATGAATTCATCGGAGCGGTGCGTCATGTCGTCGTGTTCTGGGCCACGCTGAATCTCCTTCCGAACACGGACCCCGAATGACCCTCGCGACGACGCCGCCGAGGACCCTCCGGCTCCTCCACCTCGAGGACAGTGCGCGTGATGGGCAGTACATCGAGGACCTGCTGCTGGAAGAGGGGCTCTGCTGCGCCATCACGCAGGTTGCCCGCCGTGAGCCGTTCGAGGCGGCGCTGCGCACCCAGCAGTTCGATGTGGTCATCTGCGATTATTCGCTCCCGGATTTGGATGGCCTGAGCGCGGTGCGTCTCGTGCGCGCGCTCGCCGCCGATACGCCGGTGATCATCGTCTCAGGGTCGATCGATTCGCTTGCGGCGGTGCAGTGCTTGCGTGAAGGCGCCACCGACCTCCTGCTGAAGGACCGGCTCGAACGGCTGCCGTCGGCCGTCAGTCGCGCGCTGGATGAACGCGAACGGCGCGTCCGGCTGCGTGAAGTCGAGGAGCGCTTTCAGCAACTGGCCGCTCAGAGCCCGACCGGTTTCTGGTTCATCGCCGCCGACGCCTCGCGCGTGGAGTATGTCAGTCATGCGGTGGCGGCGCTCTGGGGGGAGCGCGCGTCAGTGCTGACACGCGAGGCCAGCGCGTTTCTTGCCTGCGTGCACGACGATGACCGCGCACGCGTTACCGCCGCCTGGGAGCGCTGGGTGGGTGGCGATGCTCCGTCGTTCGACGAGGAGCTGCGCGTGCGGCCGCAGGGCGACGAACCGCGTTGGCTGCATCACTCGGGGACGCGGCTAACCGACGCCGCCGGTCGGGTGACCCAACTGTGCTGCATCACCCAGGACATCACCGAGCGCAAGGCGATGGAGGCGCGCATGCAGCATACGCAGCGTCTCGAGGCGGTCGGGCGGCTGGCCGGCGGTATCGCGCACGACTTCAACACGCTCCTGACGGTCATCACTGCGACGTCCGAATTGGCCCTCGCGCGCATCGAACCAGAAGATCCGCTGATCGCCGATCTCTCGGAAATCCGCTCGGCTGGCGAGCGCGGTGCGGGCCTCGTCGCCCAGCTGATCGCCTTCAGTCGCCAGCAGATCATGCGGCCGCGCGTCCTCGACCCCGTGGAGCTGCTGCGGAATCTGGAGCGGCTGCTGCTCCGGCTGATCGGCGCACACATCCGCTTCGCGCTGCACCTCCCCACCGTTCCTGTCTTCATCAAGGTCGATCCGGGACAGCTCGAGCAGGTCCTGCTCAATCTCGTCGTGAATGCGCGCGATGCCATGCGGGCCGGCGGTGAGCTGTCCGTCTCGCTCGATGTCGTCAAGCCCGATGCGGACCTGGTCGACAAGTTCGGTGGCCCCGCGGCGTCATGCGTCCAATTCACCGTGAGCGATTCGGGGGTCGGCATTCCACCGGAGGTCCAGCGCCGGATCTTCGAGCCGTTCTTCACCACCAAGGTGACCGAGGGGGGAACCGGGCTCGGCCTGTCCACCGTGCACGGCATCGTCGAGCAGTCCGGCGGGAGCGTCCGGATGCAGAGCACAGTGGGTGTCGGCACGACTTTCCGCATTCTGCTGCCACTGGTGCACGACGAGTCGCAGCGCCCCACCTCGGCGGAGGTACGCGCCGCTCCGCTGCCGCGCGGCGGCGCGGCGATCGTGCTCGTGGTCGATGACGATCAGGCGCTGCGCTACCTCGTGAAGCGGACGCTCAGCTCGGTTGGCTACACCGTGTTGATCGCCGAGAACGGCCCCACCGCCCTCCGGCTCATGGAGGATCTTGGCGGTGACGTGGACCTGCTGCTCACGGACATCGTGATGCCGGAGATGTCGGGCCACCAGCTCGCGGAGCGGGCCCGGCGCCTCAGTCCGGCCCTGCGCGTGCTGTTTATGTCGGGGTATACCGAGGATGAGGTGGCACGCCGATCCCTGCTCGACAACGTGGAAGCGTTCGTCCCGAAACCGTTCACCGTGACGTCGCTGACCCGTGGCGTCGCGCGCGCGCTCGGCCGCGAGGACTGACCAGCGTCGGCTAATCTCGGGGCGACCGGGAGGCGCCCCCTTCCGCGAGATGGAACTGCGGCCCAATCTGGTGGTTCGCGCAACGCGCGACACCGCCGATGCGCGTTTACCTCCCGTGGAGTCCCGATGTCCGTTCGCTCGTTCCGGTTGCTGGCCATGATGCCGGCGTTGCTGCTGTTCTCCTGCGCCCAGCCCCCCGCCGCGGCCACGCCCCCGTCGCTGTCGTTTGCCGAGTATGAGCTGGTCGATCTCACGCACGCCTACAATGCGCAGACGATCTACTGGCCGACGTCCCCCACGGCGTTCTCGCTCGAGACGCTGTCCAAAGGGCCCACCCCCGGTGGGTGGTATTACTCCGCCAATAGCTACGCCTCACCCGAGCACGGCGGCACGCACCTAGACGCCCCGCTGCACTTCGGCGAGGGGCAGCACGCCACCGATCAGATCCCGCTGGAACGGCTCATGGCCCCCGCGGTCGTGATCGATGTCCGGAGCGCGGCGGCGGCCGATCCCGACTTCGCGCTCCGCCGCGAGGATGTGTTGGCGTTCGAGGCCGAGCATGGCCGCATCGCGGCGGGTACCATCGTGCTGCTACGCACGGGGTGGAGTTCACGGTGGCCCGACCGGAAAGCCTATCTCGGTGATGATACGCCGAACGATGCGTCCAAGCTGCATTTCCCCGCCTTCGGCGCGGAGGCCGCGCGCCTGTTGGTGGAGGAGCGTGCGGTGGCTGTGCTGGGCGCCGACGTGGCGTCGGTGGACATCGGTCAGTCGAAAGACTTTCAGGTCCATCGGATTGCGGCCGCGCAGCAGGTCCCGGGGCTCGAGAACCTCACCAATCTCGCAGTGCTGCCCGCCACCGGCGCCTTCGTCATCGCGTTGCCCATGAAAATCGAAGGGGGGTCGGGCGGCCCGCTCCGCGCCGTCGCCATGGTTCCACGCCGGACCATCAATTGAGGGATCGATGTCGGGGCGACGGGGCTGATCCGTGACAATTTCAGATCAAAACGTTGACAACGCATTGTCCGAGCCCGAATCTAGTCGCGAGTCCGCTCTTACGATCCGCGCGGGGTGTCCCATTCGGTACGTCCTCGAGCTGTTACTGAACGTCGCCTGCCTCCTCCCCTCGCAGCGTGACGTGCTCCACCCCTCACCCGCATAGAGGTCCTGATGCGCTTCCGCCGATATGTTGGCGGCCAAGCTTTCGCGGCGCTTGTCGCCGCGATGGCTGTTGCCAGCACGCTGATGCCCACCCGCACCGAGGCGCAAGGCGCACTCGGGACGGTTCGCGGTACGGTTACGAATAGTGGTACGGGCGCGCCGTTGGCGAACGTCCAGATCGCGATCCCCGGCACGATGCTCGGCGCGATCACGAACGCGAGTGGTGCGTTCACCATCGCGTCCGTACCGGCCGGCAATCAGATCGCACGCGCGCGCTTGATCGGCTACCAGCCGCTCGACAAGCCCATCGTGGTCACAGCCGGCGCGACCACGACCGTGACCTTCGCCCTCACGGTGAGTGCGCTGTCCCTCGACGAAGTCGTCATCACGGGTACCGGTGGTTCGGCGCGTAAGCGCGAGGTCGGCAATTCCATCGCGCAGGTCAAGATGGCGGACATCCCGGAAGTCCCCACGAACGTCTCGAATCTCTTGTCGGGACGCATGGCGGGCGTCACGGTCGGCGGCGGCGTTGGTAACGCCGGCAGCGGCTCGGCCATCCGCTTGCGCGGCACGACCAGTGTGTCGCTCACGAACCAGCCGCTGATCTTCATCGACGGCGTGCGTACCCGCAGCGACGAATATCCGCGCAACGGTATCTTTACCGGCACCACCCAGCGTGGCGCCAACTCGAATTCCAGCCCGCTCAACGACATCAACCCCGACGATATCGATCGCATCGAAATCGTGAAGGGTGCGGCGGCGGCCACGCTGTACGGCACCGATGCCGCCGCCGGCGTGATCCAGATCTTCACCAAGCGCGGCGCTGGTGGCGCGGCGAAGTGGCAGGTCCGCTTCAATGGTGGCGTCAGCAGCCTGCAGAAGTTCGGCACCGACTCCGTGCCGCTGCTATTCATGGATCCGTTCCTGCGTAACAGCGAAGGGTCCGGCTGGATTCCCGGCCTCGACAACTACGCCGCGCGTTATGGCACGCAGATCCAGGTGGCGGGTGGGAGCGGCGACAATCTCAAGTACTTGCTGTCCACGAACGTCGAGAACACTGACGGCGTGCTGCCCAACGACCGGGACCGCAAGTATCAGGTGCGGGCCAACCTCGATTTCCAGCCCATGAAGAAGCTGGCGATGAACTGGAGCAGCGCCTACACCAACAATCTCATCGATCAGACGCCGGCCGGTAACAACGCGCAGGGGCTCACGCTCAACGCCTTCCGCCGCGACCGCAACTACTTCGGCAACGCCAACCCGGACACGATCCGCAAGGTGCTGACGCAGAAGCTGGCATCGAACATCGATCGCCTCATCATGGGCTTGACGAGCACGTGGACACCCTTCACGCGATTCTCCAGCCGACTCACGGTGGGCCTCGACCGTGCAGCGCTCGAGAACCGCAACGTGCGCCCCTTCGGCTTTCCGGCGGCGCCGCTCGGTGTCATCCAGAATCAGCGGTGGGCCAACACGACGCTCAGCACGGATTGGGTGAACAACTACGACTTCAATCTTGGCAGCGACCTGAAGGTCACCGCCTCGGCCGGTACGCAGTACGTCAACTCGCTCGTCGGCGACGTGGTCGCGCTCGCCGAGAACTTCGCGACGCCCTCCGATCCGACCGTCGCCAGCGGCGCGATCAAGAACGCCGATGAAAATCGGCAGCGTGTCATCACCGGCGGCGCGTTCGGTACGCTCCTCATGGGATTCAAGGACCGCTACTTCGTGACGGTCGGCGGTCGACTCGACGGTAACAGCGCCTTCGGTTCCGACTTCGGCTTTCAGTTCTATCCGAAGATCAACGGTTCCTGGGTGCTGTCCGAGGAGTCATTCTGGAAGGAGAAGTACGGCACGCTCAAGCTGCGCGGCGCCTTCGGTTCGGCCGGTCGTGCACCGGGCGCCTTTGCCGCCGTGCGGACGTACAATCAGGTCGGTTGGGGCACCACGACCGCCGTGCGCCCAGCCAATCTCGGCAACGCCAACCTGGGCCCCGAGCGCACCACCGAACTCGAACTCGGCTTCGACCAGACGCTGTTCAGCGGTCGGACCTCTGTCGACTTCACGTACTTCAACGCGACCACCACGGACGCCCTGTTCAGCGTACGCTCAGTGCCCAGTGAAGGCTTCCTCGCCACCACGCTCA
>JBBARJ010000034.1:0-16545 GCA_040399825.1 Gemmatimonas sp. | reverse complement strand
CTTGAGCGTGATCTCGGCGAGTGATCGGGTGCCGCTCTGCTTCATCGCGACTTCGAATTCCTTGCGCAGCAGGCCAAGCACCGCTTCCACACCTTCCTGTCCGAAGGCACCGAGGCCCCAGATGTAGGGGCGGCCGATGCCGATGGACGTGGCGCCCAGTGCCATCGCCTTGAACACGTCGGTGCCGCGGCGGAATCCGCCGTCGCAGATCACGGGGATGCGACGTTGGGTGCCGAGCAGGACGTCCGGCAGCGAGGTGATCGTGGCGCGATGCGAGTTTTCCGCGCGCCCGCCGTGATTCGAGACGAACAGCCCGTCCACGCCATGCTGTACGGCGAGATCGGCGTCTTCGGCGGTCACGATGCCCTTGATCAGCACCTTCATACCGGTGGACTGCTTGAGGCGATCGATGAATTCCCAGGTGGGCGTTCCCACCTCTGGAATGGGTGTCACCTTTGGGTAGCCCACCAAATTCGGCTTGCGCCGGTTGTCCCGGTCATCCACCCGTCCGCTCAGCCCAGGAAGCGGGGCGCCGCCCAAGTGGCACTTGGTGCAGGTGCGGGTGTCCTTCCGCGCCTCGCGGATCATGGTTTCGCGGTTGCTGCCACCCAGCAGGTCAACCGTGAAGGCGATCGCCGGTGCGCCCGCCTTCTCCACGCGCTTCACCATCTGCTTGGTCACCGCCCAGTCGGACTGGTGATACAGCTGGAACCACACCGGACCACCCCGGGCCTCGATCACGTCTTCAATGGACGTGGTGGCCACCGTGGACAGCACCATGAGGTGGTCCTTGGCCTTGGCGGCGCGGGCGGTGGCGATCTCGCCCAGCTCGTGGAACGCCTTCTGGCTGCCCAGCGGGTTGACCACAATCGGTGTGGGGTACTTGGTGCCGAACCAGTTCACGCTGGTGTCGAGCCGACTCACGTCGATGAGGCGCCGTGGGCGCATCGCCCAGCGGTCGAAGCCCTGACGGTTCGCCTGGATGGTGGCGTCGTCGTCGGTGCCGGTGGCCAGATAGCCCCAGTGAGCCACGGGGATGTTCTGTTTCGCGACAGGCTCGAAGTCGAACACGTCGAGGGCCTCGCCGGCGGTGCGGATCTGCTGCGCGAGCTGCAGGGCGCTGTCGTCGAGACGCGTGCGCGGCCCGTCGCTGGCGTGCAGCAGGCGAGTGAACACGGATTCATCGAGTCCGGCGGCAGCCAACAGCGGACTGCCCGCCAGAAACGTAAGGAAATGACGGCGAGAGGGGTCGATGGACATGCTTCAAGAGGCACTGATCGCTCGCCGTTGTAAAGAGTCCTAGATTGTCTGTGCTGCCCCTTCCCACCTGTCGCTCCCCATCCCGTGCTCCTCTTGTCCGCCTCGCGGAACCGCGTAATTCGTCCGACCGTGACCCTGATGGCCGTGGTCACGGCCGTCGCCCTCGTCGCGACCGCCACGACGGCACACGCTCAGGTCACTCCGCCGGCGACTACACCGGTGCGGCTCGATGCCGCCGTGGCCGACTCGTTTGCGCGTGCGGCTCGCGCCCGTCCCCGTCCGTCGTTCAGCACGCTGCGCGTGACCACGGCGCCGACAATCGATGGTAAGCTCGATGAAGCGATGTGGTCGCAGGGCACGCCGATCCGTGATTTCGTGCAGCGCGAGCTCAACGAGGGCGTCCCCGCCTCCGAGCGCACTGAAGTGCGTCTGGCCACCGACGGGGTGAATCTGTACATCGGCGCGCGCATGTACGACCGCGAGCCGCAGCTGATCGTGCCCGGCGAAAAGATCCGCGACGTGCAGCTCGCCAACAGCGATCACATCGCCTTCATCTTCGATACATACCACGACAACCAGAACGGGTTCGTGTTCGCCACGACGCCGGCCGGCGTGGAGTACGACGGTCAGGTGATTCGCGAAGGCGAGGGTGGCGGCGCACAGGTGGCCGGCCAGAATCGCATGCAGGCTGGCGGCATGGGTGGCTTCAACGTGAACTGGGACGCCAGCTGGACGGTGTCCACCACGGTCGACTCGCTCGGCTGGACGGCGGAGTTCCGAATCCCGTTCTCGACGCTGCGCTATCAGTCGGGCAGCGACGAGCAGACGTGGGGCATGAACGTGTCGCGCAACATCCGTCGCAAGAACGAAGAGCTGTACTGGGCCTTCATTCCGCGGCAGTTCAACCTGTACCGTTTGTCGATCGCCGGGAATCTGTCCAACCTCACGCTGCCGGTGCGTCGCATTCGCACGGTCACGCCGTATGTGCTCACGTCGTCGCAGGAACGCTGGACGAGCGGCGTCAAGCAGGACAGCAAGCGCCCCACGGAATTCGGCGGTGAAATCAAGTACGGTGTCACCCCGGCGCTCACGCTCGACCTCACGGTCAACACCGACTTCGCGCAAGTCGAAGTCGATGACCAGCGGGTGAATCTCACGCGCTTCCCCATTTTCTTCCCCGAGAAGCGCCCGTTCTTCCTCGAGAACGCGGGTGTTTTTTCGGCGGGCACGCCGCAGGCGGTCGATCTCTTCTTCACGCGCCGCATTGGTATCTCCGGCGACGGCACACCGCAGCCGATTCTGGGAGGCGGTCGTTTGTCCGGCCGTGTCGGTGGCACGACGGTGGGCTTGCTGCAGATGGTCACGGACGCCCCCGACGCGCTGAATCCGGGGCAGTCGTTCACCGTAGGACGCGCCACCCGCGAGCTGTCGTCGCGCTCACGCGTGGGTGCGATGATGGTGCAGCGCATGTCGACGGAAGACGCCGGCGATGTGAATCGCACCTTCGCGGTCGATGGCCGTCTGGGACTCGGCCAACGCTGGACGTCTGACTGGTGGGCGGCGCGCACCACCACGCGCGATCTCGACGGTGACGCCAACGCCTTCAGCGGACGCATCGCGTATCAGACGAACGTGTGGAATCACAACGCGCGCATCGCGCAGATCGGTGAGGACTTCAACCCGGAAGTCGGCTTCATGAGCCGTCCGGGCGGCTATCGTGCGTATGACGTCTCGCTGATGCGTCTGGTGCGTAAGCCGGAGTGGGCGTGGTTCCGCCAGTGGAACCCGCATGTGAGCTATCGCAGCGCGTACGGCATCAATGACGGCTTTTATCAGTCGGGCTACTGGCACATCGACCTCACCGAGATCGAACTGGCGAACAGCACGAAGTTCGGCCCCGAGTACAACATCTCGCACGAGGGGCTTCAGGCGCCCTTCACGATCGCACCGGGCGTCGTCCTTCCCGCCGGCCAGTACGACTGGGGCACCTTCGGTTGGGATTATGTCACCGATCCCAGCGAGAATATCACGGCCACGGGCCGATTCGATGTGGGGCAGTTCTGGACGGGACGTCGCAGCGGTGGCAGTGGCACCATCACCGTGCGCCGCGGGGCCACGTTCTCCGGCTCGTTTACCGCCGATTACAACGACGTGCGGCTGCCGCAAGGGAATTTCATTCGCTCCCTGCAGGCCGTGCGGCTGAACTACTTCTTCTCGCCGCGCATTTTCGTGCAGACCCTCACGCAGTACAACAATCAGCAGGCGATCTTCTCGTCGAACGTGCGCTTCGGCTGGCTGAATACGGCGGGGACGGGCTTGTTCATCGTGCTGAATGACGGACGCGCAGCCAACAGCTTCTTCGACCTCGGCGCACCACAGCAGCGGTCGGTGTTCCTGAAGTACACGCGCCAGTTCGGCACGGGCGGCTGATCGTTCGGGCACCCGTAGCGAAAGTGTCAGTGACGGCCGATCTTTCCGATTCGCCGTCACCGACACTTATCCGTTGCCCATCATGAACATTTTCGAAGCCATTTCCGGCCGCCGCTCCATCCGCAAGTTCACCGACCGCACGCCCACGCAGGCGGAGTTGGAGCAGCTGTTGCAGGCCGCCGTCCTGGCGCCGATCCATCGCCTCACGAATCCGTGGCGCTTCTACGTGCTCGGCCCCGAGGCGCGCGCGGCGTATGGCCTCGCGTTGGGCAACCGCAAGGCCAAGAAGGCCACTGACGAAGCGCAGGCCGAGACGATCCGTCGCAGCACCAGCGACGACCATCGCGCGCAGCCGTGCATGCTGTTGGTGGCGATGGTGCTCAACGAGAACGCCGAAATTCGCGAAGAAGATTATGCGTCCACGATGATGGCCACGCAGAACATCTGTCTCGCGGCGACTGCCATTGGGCTCGGCACGCACATCCGGTCCGGCGCGATCATGGACGACCCGGCCGCACGCGCCGCGGGTGGCGTGCCCGAAGGCGAGCGTATCATCGCCGTGCTTTCGATCGGTGAGCCGCTCGAAACGCCCGAGGCCAAGCCGCGTAGCGCGGTGGCGGACGTGACGCACTGGCGCGACTGAGACGGATCGTAAACAGCTTTACCGCGGATCACGCGGATAGGGCACGAATGGGCGCGTGCACCACACCACGATCCTTCGGCCTTCACGCGGGTAAATCCGCGTAGTTTTCGTGAAATCCGCGGCAATGCTGTTCGGTCCTCAAATAAGAAAGGCCAGCGCACACACTGCGCTGGCCTTTCGACTTCCCTGAACCATACAGCATCTACATCCGGCCCAGCACCCACCCCGGCAGCACGGCCAGCACCAGTGTGCCCACGAGGCACAGCACGCCGGCCGTGCGCGCCAGACCGCCGGCACGCTGCTCGGTCGGTGCCGCCTCACCCGCCGTCATGAACAGCAGCTGAATGACGCGCAGGTAGAAGTAGATACCGAGGTAGCTGCCCACGAGACCGAGCACGGCGTACGTGGTGTAACCGGCGGCGACGACGTTCTTGAAGATCAGGAACTTGGCCGCGAATCCCGGGAAGGGCGGCAGGCCAGCCAGCGACAGCATCGCGATGGCGATCATCGCGGCCGCGAACGGATTGCGATGATACAACCCCTTGAGCGCGTCGAGTGAATCGCGCTGCTCGTCGTTGTCGTTTTGCGGCATGACCGCGAACGCGAGCAGGTTCACCACCGAGTAGGCGATCACATAGAAGAGCACGGCCTGCAGGCGTCCTTGGGCATCACCCAGAAACCCGTAGAACAGGTAGCCGGCGTGCGCGATCGACGAATACGCGATCATGCGGCGGAAGCTCTGCTGCTTGATCGCCGCCAGGTTGCCCCACACGATCGACACGAGCGGCAACACCAGCAGCAGGTCGACCAGCGGCCCCGTGGCATTCGCCCCATTGAACAGGCGCACGGCGGCCAACAGCACCGCACCCTTGGTGAGCGTGGCCATGTAGGCCGTGACCGGGATGCTGGCGCCCTCGTAGGTGTCGGGCGCCCAGGCGTGGAACGGCACCACCGCAGCCTTGAGGAACAGCGCCAGTAGCACCAGCACCACCGCGGCGCGCGTCATGAGGTCGCCCGACGCGAGGGCGGCGCCGAACGCATCCACGTTCATCGAGCCAGTGGCGCCGTATAGCAGCGACACACCCATCAGGAACGTGGCCGAGGCCGCACCGCTGAGCACGAGGTACTTGAAGGCCGATTCCGCGCTCTGCGGACGGCGGAACGCCAGGAGTACCAACGCGTACACCGGCATCGCCAGCAGCTCGAGCCCCAGGAACATCACCAGGAAGCTGTCCGACGACGGCAACAGGCACAGTCCGTACAGCGACGACAGCAGCAGGATGGAGAACTCGCCGTCGCTGAACTCGGTGCGCGACATCAGCAACACCGGCACCGCCAGCGCCAGCAGCGCACCCTTGGCCATCAGAATGGCTGGAGTGACCGAGAACTGGCCGGCAAACGGGGACGCGGCGTACTGCGCGTTCGACAACCAGAAGGCGGCGGCCGCTGACGCCACCACGGCGCCCAGCGCCACCCACAATGCCGATCGTGATCCACGTCCCAGCACTTCCATCACGATCAACACCACCATGCCGCCGAGCAGGAGATGCTCGGGAAGCATCGCCATCAAGGCGGCTTGGGCATTCAGTGCGGTATTCACGGCGTCACCCCCGCCGAACCAGCAGGTGTCCGCGACGTCGTCACCAACGACTGGTACGACTTCGCCGCCAGTTCGGTCTTCTGCAAGGCACCGTCCGGGAAGAGACCGAGCGCGAACACGGCGATCGTGAGAAGCCCGAGAATGCTCTTCTCACGCAGCGACAGGTCGAGCAACGGATGGTCCGGCGAATGGTGTGGCGCCTTCACGGCACCGAACAGGAACGTCAGGGCGAAGCGCAGCATGTACATCGCGCCCAGCACCACGCCCGTGACCGCGACCGAGGCGAGCACCAGCGGAAGGTTGTTGCCGTCGAGATGCGCCGGCCACGCGGCCGTGAACGCACCCATCAGCGCGAGGAACTCACCGGTGAAGCCGCTGGTGGTGGGCAGTCCCACCGAGGCCAGCGTGAAGATCATGAAGAACACCGAGTACACCGGCAGCAGGCGCGCCAGGCCGCCGTACTCGGCGAGTTCGCGCGAGTGGCAGCGATCGTAAATCATGCCCACCAGCAGGAACAAGCCGGCCGCCACAATTCCGTGGCTCACCATCTGGATGATCGCGCCCTGAATACCCACCAGCTCGAGGCTGAGGAGCCCCAGCATCACGTAGCCCAGGTGACTGATCGACGAGTACGCGATGATCTTCTTGATGTCGGTCTGCACCAACGCCAGGCAGGCGCCGTACACGATGCTGATCACGGCCAGCGTCATCAGCAGCGGCGTGAAGGCGCGCGCGGCGTCGGGGAAGAGCGGGAAGCCGAGCTTCATGAATCCGTACGTGCCCATCTTCAGCAGCACGCCGGCCAGAATTACCGAGCCCGCCGTGGGTGCTTCCACGTGCGCGTCGGGGAGCCACGTGTGCAGCGGCACCATCGGCACCTTGATCGCGAACGACAGCGCGAAGGCGCCCAGCAGAATGGTCTGCACCGACAGCGGCAACTGCGTCTGATACAGATCGGCGAAGGCGAACGACATCACGCCGCTGCTCTGCTGCATCGACTGCACGAGATAGATCACGGCCGCCAGCATGAGAATGCTACCGAACGCGGTATAGAGCACGAACTTGAGCGTCGCGTACACGCGGCGCGCGCCGCCCCACATGCCGATGATCAGGAACATCGGGATCAGCATCGCTTCCCAGAACAGGTAGAATAGGAAGAGATCCTGCGCCACAAAGGCGCCCATCATGGCGAACTGCAGTACCAGCACCATGACGTGAAAGAGCGGAACATCCTTCTTGATCGATGTCCACGCGCCCAGCACCACGATCGGCCCCAGGAACGCCGTGAGCACCACGAGCAGGATGTTGAAGCCGTCGAGCCCGATCAGGTACGACACGCCCCACTGCGCGATCCACGGCAGCTGCGTGGCGAACTGCAGCCCGGCGGCGGTGGCGTCGAACTGGAGATAGAGCACGGTGGCCAGTGCGAACTGCACGGTCATCACGGCCGCCGCGATCGTACGAGCCAAGCCGTCGTTCGCACGCGCCAACAGCAGCACCAGCGCTACGCCGACGATCGGCAGCCACAACACGAGATTCAGCAGCATCGGTCCCATCGTGAACTCAGACATGACGCCAGCTCCAGAGCAAAGCGCCCACGATGCCGACCATCACCAACAACGCGTACAGGTGCAGGCTGCCGGTCTGCGCTCGGCCCAACAATCCCGCCGTTCGCTGCGCCAGCGACGCCAGCCCGTTCAGTGAGCCGTCCAGCAGCATCTTGTCACTGCCGCGCAACAGCACCACTTCGGAGAACCACGCCAACGGCTTCACGATCACGCGTTCGTACAGTTCGTCGACGAAATACTTGCCCGACAGCAGCCGGTGAATCGGCAGCATCGCCTGCTTGATGCCTTCCGGGCGCGACGCCGGACCGCCGAACATGAACACCGCGAGCCCGAGTCCGGCGAAGGCCAGCACGATCGAGACGTACAGCAGCGTGTGCTCGTAGTGCTCGAGACTTTCGACGATTGGGGGTAGCGGAATCTGCGCTTCGAGGAAGTGCGGAATGGCGATATACCCGCCGCCCGCCGACAACAGCGCCAGCAGCATCAGCACGCCGGTCATGGAGATCGGCGATTCATGCACATGGTGCTCCACCTCATGGCTCATGCGCGAGGCGCCCATGAAGGTGAGCCACAACAGGCGGAACATGTAGAAGGCCGTCATCAGCGCGGTCAGCGCGGCCATGCCCCACAGCCACGGCGCGCCGCCCTTCGCACTGGCGAAGGCGTACCAGAGGATTTCGTCCTTCGAGAAGAAGCCGGCGAGTCCCGGAATGCCGGCGATCGCGGCCGTCGCGATGGCGAACGTCCAGAAGGTGAGCGGAATCTTGCTGCGCAGGCCGCCCATCTTACGGATGTCCTGCTCGCCGCCGAGCGCGTGAATCACGCTGCCCGCGCCGAGGAACAGGCAGGCCTTGAAGAAGGCATGCGTGACCACGTGGAAGATCGCCACGCCGTACGCACCAACACCGAGCGCTAGGAACATGAAGCCCAGCTGCGACACGGTGGAGTAGGCGAGCACCTTCTTGATGTCGGTCTGCACCAGCGCCACCGTAGCGGCGAAGAACGCCGTGAGCACGCCGACGATCGCGATGACCTGCGAGGCCTCGGGGGCCATCATATAAATGCCCGACATGCGCGCCGTGAGATACACACCCGCCGTGACCATCGTGGCGGCGTGGATCAGCGCCGACACCGGCGTGGGGCCGGCCATGGCGTCGGGGAGCCACACATACAGCGGAATCTGCGCCGACTTGCCGGTGGCACCCACGAACAGCAGCAGTCCCACCAAGCTGGCCGGCACCAGCAGCGCCGCACCGGTCCCGCTCAGGAACGCGCTGTTGATGGTGTCCATGTCGAGCGTGCCGAAGGCGCGGTACAGCAGGAACATGCCGAGCAGGAAGCCGGCGTCACCGATGCGGTTGGTGATGAATGCCTTGCGGCCGGCCTTCGCATTGGTGAGATCGTCGAACCAGAAGCCGATCAGCAGGTACGAGGCGAGCCCCACGCCCTCCCAGCCCACGAACAGCACGAGCATGGAACGGCCAAGCACCAGCAACAGCATGAAAAACAGGAAGAGGTTCAGGTACGCGAAGAAGCGCCCGAAGCTCTTGTCGCCGTGCATGTAGCCGGTGGAGTAGATGTGGATCACCGACCCGACACCCGTGACCACCAGCGTCATGATCGCACTGAGGCGATCGAAGTAGAACGCGATCTCGAACGACGACGTGCCGATGAGGGCCCAGCGGTAGAGTGGCTCCACGATCGGCGCGAAGCCACCGGCCTGCAGATCGAGGAACGCCTTGATCGTGAGCGCGAAGGCCGCGATTGGAAAGGCCGACCCGATGATGCCAGCGGCGCGCTCGTTGGCGCGATGACGCCCAAGCGCGGTGGCGAAGAAGCCATTGAACAGAAAGCCGACGAGCGGCAGCAGGGCGATGAGCGCCAGCGTATGAGGCATGCGGCTCAACCCTTGAGATCAGCGTAACGATCGATGTCCATCGAGCGCTTGAAGCGCACGAGCAACAGGACGATCGGAATGGCCAGCGCGATCTCCGCGGTGGCGACGACGAACACCAGGAGCACCAGGATCGCGCCCGCGGCATCGCCGCGCTGCTGCGAAAAGGTGACCAGGCTGAGGTTCACGCCGTTCAACATGAGCTCCATGCACATCAGCATCACGAGCGCATTGCGCCGCACGATCACGCCCAGCAGGCCCAGCGCGAAGAGCGCGCCCGAGAGCACGAGCAGGAGGTGCACCTTATCCATGCGCCCTCCGGCTCACTTTGATAACCGCCAGCGCGGCCACGATCGCCGCCACCAGAAAGACCGAGGTGAGCTCGAACTCCAGCCAGTACTCCGACAGGAACGCCGCGGAGAACTGCGTGAGGCTGAACGCGGAAGCGCCGGGCGCCGTGAGCACCTCGGCGCTGCTGCGGTATACGCTGATACCCAGCACACCCACCAGCGCGGCAAACGCGGTCACGCCGGGCACGAGCCAGCGAGAGTAGCGCGCATTGCCCGGCGCTTCGCGCACCTCGAGCAGCATGATCACGTACACCATGAACACCATCACCGCGCCCACGTAGATCAGCACCTGGAAGGCAGCGATGAAGTGCACGCCCAGCAGTCCATAGATACCGCCCAGCATGACCATCGTGGTGATGAGCGCCAGCGCGACGCGCATGGGCTCGCGCATCACGAGCATGAGCACGGCCGAGACGAGCGCAATGGCGCCCATCAGGCCCAGAATCAGTGTTTCGATGACTCACGCCCTCGCAGAATGCTGTCGCTGACCTTCAAGGCGACCGGCTTCGGTGGATACGGCTTGAGTACGTCCTGCTTCGGATTCCACGTGAGCATCTCGTCCATCGTGAGCCACATGTTGTAGCGATCGCCCGACACGAGGTTGGGGATGTCCTGCTCCATGCGGATGGCGTCTTCCGGACAGGCCTCGACGCAGAGGCCGCAGAACACGCAGCGCGAGTAGTCGATCTCGAAGCGGATCGGCGACTTGGGGTGCGCCGGATCGTTGATGTCGAAGCCGGCCTCGATCTCGATCACCTTCGCCGGGCATACGGTCGCGCACATGTTGCACGCGATACACTGCGGTGACCCGTCGGGACGCTGCGTGAGGATATGCTTGCCGCGATTGGCCGGCGCAAAATCCGCCCGCTTCTCTTCGGGATAATACGTGGTGATGGCGCCACGACGGCCGGTGATCCACTTGCCCATGTTACGCAGGAAGATCCCGGTCGTGATCGCCAGCCCGCGCAGGACCTCGGGCAGGTACGCTTTCTCCCACAACGTCATGGTGGGCTCGTTCCAGTACTGCTTCCGCGCGTACTTCACCGTGCGCACCACAGGCGTAGCCGGAGGCTTGATCGGCGGCGTAGTCACTGGCCACCCTCCAGCAGCCACATGGCCACGGCGGTCACCACCAGATTTGCCAGCGACAACGGCAACAACATCTTCCATGCGAACGACAGCATCTGGTCGTACCGGAAACGGGGCAGTGACCAGCGGATCTGGATCTGGACCACGCACATCAGGAAGACCTTGGCCAGGAAGCCGAGCATCTGGAGCGGCACCACGAGTCCGTGGCTCAGCGCCACCGCATGGCCGCCGGGAAACAGGAAGCCGGCATCGCTCATGAAGGGCAGGTTGTAGCCACCCAGAAACAGCGTGGTGAACAGCGCGCCTACGATCGCGATCTGAATGAACTCGGCGAACATGAAGAGACCCATCTTCATGGCGCTGTACTCGGTGTAGTAGCCCGCTACCAGCTCCGACTCCGCTTCAGGCAAGTCGAACGGGATGCGCTTGTTCTCGGCGATCGCGGCGGTGAGAAACAGGAACGCCGCAAAGGGCTGCATGAACACGCCCCACTTAGGCAACACGCCCAGCATCACGCCCGACTGCTGACGCACGATGGCGCCCAGATCGACCGTGCCGTACATGAGAATCAAGCCCATGATGGTGAGGGCCATGACCAGCTCGTACGAAATCATCTGCGAGCCGGCCCGCAGACCGCCGAGCAGCGAGAACTTGTTCTCCGAGCTCCAGCCCGCCAGCATCGTGCCGATGATCGTGATACCACTGAAGGCGAAGACGATCAGGATGCCGGCGTCGAGCTGGGCGATCTGCAGTGGGTAGGTGCGGCCACCGAACCATGTGGCCAGCGACGGAAACAGCTGGGCGGGATCGAGCGTGCCGCCGAACGGGATCACGGCAAACACCAGCAGCACCGGTGCAAATACGACGAACGGCGCCAGGAAGTAGCCCAGCGCGTCGTGCGTCTTGGGCTTGAAGTTCTCCTTGAGGAGCATCTTCAGGCCGTCGGCCATACCGTGAAACAGTCCCAGCCACACCAGCTTGATGTTGGTGAACGGGACCTTGATATACGCGCGGTTGGCGCCGATGCGGTCTGACATCACCGCGGCCTGCTTGCGCTCCACCCACGTGAGCAGCCCGCCGAAGCTGAGCAGCACCACCATGGCATACGTGATGAACACCAGCGACACGACCAGATCGGGCATGAACACGTTCATGCCCCCGACCCGGTCGAGAGCGCGGCGAACAGCGCCTCCGCGTGCACGATGCTCGGCTTCACGGGGAAGCACGCCTCGAACGGCGTGACTACGCCGGCGAAATTTGTGTAGTGGCCGCTGCGTTCGGTCTGTACGCTGATCGGAATGAACACATCGGCCGCGGCGTTGGCGACGTGCGCGTACGAGTCGAGGCGGATCACCTTCGCCCCACTCGGCACCAGCGCACTGTCGAAGCCTTCGCCCCACACCAGGACCACGTCGGTATCGGCCGGCAGCGCGTCACTCACCCGCTCGGGAAGCGCCGGATACAACGCCAGCGCTGCCTTGCGGTTGGGATTCTTGTCGGGCTTGATGAGCAGATGATCTTCGACCACTTCGCCCGGAAGCGGCAGGTGGTCGGCCTTGACGAAGCCCGGCACCGTGGTGCCGAAGGCGGCATGGAACGCCGCGAGTTCCTCGTTGGAGCCCCAGCTCGATACGATCGCTGCCGGCTTCTTGGCGCCCGCAATCAGCTGCCTGGCCACCGTGATCGCCACGGCGAGCTCCACCGGCGCGCCGCGCTGCATAGCGTGCTCAGCGCGCGGCCGTTCGAACAGATGCGCGAGGTCGCGGGCCTTGTTGCACACCCACAGGCCGTTCACCTCGGGATTCTCGTGCGGCGTGACCCGATCGATGGTGGTGTTCAGCTGCGGGTCGAGCGCGTTCAGTTTCCACTCGTGCTTGCGGTGCCACACGTCGATGCTGCAGCCGCGCTCGCACCCGGGGCACACCGACTTCGTGGCCTGCAGGTACCACACGCGGGCATGCGTCATGAGCTCGGTGGAGAGCAGCGCCCCCACCGGGCAGAGGTCGATCACGTTGTCGGAATAGACATCGAGGTTGAAGTCGGCGTCTTCGGCGGGACGGATGAGCGCATGGTCCCCGCGGTGCACGGCCCCGAGCGCCTTCGAGCCCGACACTTCGTTCGTGAAGCGGACACAGAGCGTGCACATGATGCACCGCTCGTTGTCCAGCATGATACGGTCGGACAGCGGGAAGAACTTGGTGGCATGCGTCTTCGCATCACGCGACTTCGAGGCGGCGCCGTTCAGTTCGTAGTGATAGTCCTGCAGCAGGCACTCGCCGGACTTGTTGCAGATCCCACAGTCAACCGGGTGGTTAAGCGTGATGAACTGCATCGTGTCCTGATTGAGCGTCTTGATCTTCTCCGACTTGGTCAGAACGCGCATGCCGGCGGTGACGGGCATGTTGCAGGCAATGTCGAACCACGGGTCGCCCGAGTCCTGCTCGATCTCCACCATGCAGATCCGGCAATTGCCGGGCACGGACAGCTGCGGATGCCAGCAGAAGTGCGGGATGTCCACGCCATTGGCGCGCGCGGCCTGAATGACGGTCTGACCGTCTTCCGCTTGCATCGCCACGCCATCGATCGCGAAGTCGAGCATCTTCTTCGCCGCCACAGGGGCCACCGTGACATCACTCACGAGGCGGCTCCGGCAAGCGGCTTCGCGAACGGCGAATCCGCGAACGGGTCTTCCACGGTCAGATTGCCGTCGTACATGGAGCGTCCGTTCTGGATGTAGTACTCGAACTCTTCGCGGTAGTGATCGAGGATCGCCGAACAGGCGTAGCCCGCCGAGTCACCGAGGCTGCAGATGGTGGTACCGTCGTTGGCTTCTCCGATCTTGTACAGCTGATCGATGTCCTCCGGACGTCCGCCGCCCGCCACGATGCGGTTCAGAATGCGCTCCATCCACCCCATGCCCTGACGGCACGGCGTGCACTGTCCACACGACTCATGGTGGTAGAAGCGCTGAATGACCGCCGCCACGCGCACCATGCAGGTGCCTTCGGCAATGGCAATCATGCCGCCAGAGCCCACCTGCGAACCGGCCGCCACCGCCGAGTTGTGGTCGAGGGTGACGCCTTCGATCTCACTCGCGCTCAGCAGCTTCGTGGACACGCCGCCGGGGATGATGCACTTGAGCGCTTTCCCGTTCTGCATACCGCCGCAATCCTCGTAGATGAACTTCGTCCACGGGTACCCGTACTCGATCTCGTAGACGCCCGGCTTCGCGATGTGGCCGGAAATCGAGATCATCTGCGTGCCCGGGCTCTTGGCCGTCCCGGTCTTCCGGAACTCGGCGGCACCGAGACGCAGAATCACCGGCACATTGGCCAGCGTCTCCACGTTGTTCACCACGGTGGGCTTCTGGTACAGCCCCTTCACCGTGAGGCGCGGCGGCCGGTTGCGCGGCCAGCCCTTCTTGCCCTCGAGCGACGCCAGCATGGCCGAGGCCTCGCCGCACACGTACGACCCGGCCCCACGATACAGTACGACGTCGAGCGAGTAGCCGGTGCCGAGAATGTTTTCGCCCAGCAATCCGGCCGCGTACGCCTCTTCGATGGCGTCGGCCATCCGGCGATGCGCCAGATCGAACTCGCCGCGGATATAGATGAACGCGTGCCGTCCCTGCAGCGCATAGGAGCCGATGATCAGCCCCTCGATCGCCATGTGCGGCACATACTCCATGAGCCAGCGGTCCTTGAAGGTGCCCGGCTCGCCTTCGTCGGCATTCATGCACACGTAGTGCGGTTCACCGTCATCCAACTTGACCACGCCCCACTTCCGGCCGGCGGGGAAGGCGGCGCCGCCGTGTCCCAGCAGGCCGGCGGCTGACACTTCCTTGGTCACGTCGGTCGGCGCCATGCCGAGCGCCTTCTCCAGCGCCTGATAGCCGAAACGCGTGCGATACTCGGCCAGCGTGTGCGACGTGTCGGTGACCGGAAAGTTCATGAAGAACTTCGTGCCCGTCAGTTCGGGGGCGCTCATCGTGCGCTCTCCTTCAACTCAGTGAGCAGCGCGTCTACCGACGCCGGCGTCAGATTCTCGAAGTAGGCGTCGCCCACCATCATCATCGGCGCCGTGCCGCACGAGGCGAGGCACTCCACCGTGGTCAGCGAGAACTGGCCATCGGCGGTGGTTTCGCCGGGGTTGATGCCGAGACGCCCGCAGAGATGCTTCACGAGTCCCTCGGCGCCGCGTAGTGAGCAGCTCACGTTGTGACACACCTGGAGGTGGTGCTTACCCAGCGGAACGCGCGTGAACTGTGTGTAGAAGGCCACGACTTCATCGATCTGCGTGCGGGGCACGCCGAGATACGCGGTGAGGTCGCTGATGTCTTCGTCGGCGATGTAGCCGCGCTCTTCCTGAATGCGACGGAGCGCGGGAATCGACAGCGATCCTTCGAAGCCGGCCGGGTAGCGGCGCTTCCACACTTCGAACTCGGGGATCAGACGTTGTACCAAACCGGTCATCGATCGCACTCCCCACCGATCATGTTCACGGAGCCGAACGTCGTGACGATGTCGGCGAGCTGATAGCCATCAAGCATGCGGTGCACGCCGCCCATGTGGACGAAGCTGGGCGACCGGACGTGCACCTTGTGCGGCGTACCGCCCCCGGTGCTCACGAGGAAGAACCCGAGTTCGCCGTTGGGCGCTTCGTGCGCCACATAGATCTCGCCGGCCGGCACCGAGGGGCCTTCCATGACGAGCTTGAAATGATTGATCAACGATTCGATCTCGTTATACACGAGCGTCTTCTCGGGGAACACGCAGCGGCGGTCGTCCACGTTGATCGGACCCTCGGGCATCATATCCATGAGCTGACGGATCATGTACACCGACTCGTCCATCTCACGCATGCGCACGTAGTACCGATCGTAGTTGTCGCCATTGATCCCCACGGGCACGTCGAAATCGAGCTCGGCGTACGCCAGATACGGCGTGTCCTTGCGGAGGTCGCGGGGCACGCCGGTGGAGCGCAGGATCACACCGGTGAAGCCCCAGTGCAGGGCGTCAGCGGTGCTGAGCGTACCCACGTTGCGCAGGCGGTCGATGAAAATGCGGTTACGATCGACCAGGCCGTGGACGCGCGCGATGTACGTCTCGTACTCGGCCAGGATCTCGTGCAGGCGCGTGAACCAGCCGTCGGGCACGTCATTGGCGAGTCCGCCGATGCGGCCGTACGAGTACGTCACGCGCGCGCCGGTGAGCGCAGCGAGATGCTCGTACATGTAGTCGCGCACGGTGACGAGATACAGGAACGCCGTCAGGGCGCCGAGCTCCATGAGGCTCGCCGCGATGCACGTGAGGTGGTCGGTGATGCGCATGTACTCCGAGAGCAGCGTGCGCAGGTACTTCGTGCGCGGCGTGATCTCGATGCCCATCATCTGCTCAACCGCATCGCAGTAGGCGAAGTCGTTGATGAGCGCGGAGCAGTAGTTCAGGCGGTCGACGTACGGGATCAGGTTGTGCCAGGTGTGATCCTCGCACTCCTTCTCGAAGCCACGGTGCAGATAGCCGCAGTGCACGTCGGTACGCAGCACCTTCTCGCCATCCAGCTCGGCGATGATCTGGATCGTGCCGTGCGTGGCGGGATGCGATGGGCCGATGCTGACGATGACGGTGTCGTCGCGCTCGTGCGTGGTGAAGGCGGCGCGGACCGGATTCGGGATGCTAGCGGACAAGGGTACCCTGCGGCGGACGGTAGGG
>JBBARJ010000033.1:0-16948 GCA_040399825.1 Gemmatimonas sp. | reverse complement strand
ATCAGATTCCTGTCGGTCGTTTGCGTTGCGCTTGCAGTGCTATTGGGCGTTTCTAAGCGACAGGCCAACCGTAGAGTACTCGCCGCTAAAGCAGAGGCTGACTCGACCTTGCTTAGACTCTCTTCGACTGCGGCGAGACGCGACTCGCTCTTGGAAGCTGGCGGTTGGTTGCCGACCGACCTGCTCGTCACACGCGATGGCGATACAGTATCGATGGCGACGCTCGCGAAGAAATACTCGTTCATCTACCTACAGCGAGCCGACTGCGCCGGCTGTCGCATCATCTCGGCCTTTGAGCAGGAGCTTCGACAATCACCTGAGGGGCGAATTGCATTCGTCAACTACGACGTGGCGCAGCAGTTGGCACCGCCATTGATGACTGACGAGTACACTTGGGTTACTCGCCTCCCCCGTACATCGCCAACGCCGTTTCGCGGAGTGCCGACGCTCGTCGCCGTCAGACGTGATGGACGCATTCAAAGCATCGCGCACGCTAGCCTTTCACGTGTACGAGACCTTCTCGACATGTACGGTATGCTTGCTGCTGAAAAGGTTGACTCGGTAAGGGCACTCCAGCTGGCTTCGCAAAACCTCACGCGATAGGCTTGGTGGAGTGCCAGCAGACACGAAACCGTGACGCGCGTGTACTGCGCTTACCGCTCCACCTTCACCTCGACCGGCTCAACCCCCGCACCCGTATACATCGCCACCGTGAGCCGCCCGCTTTCAAACGCCACGCGATCGGCGTATGTGAGCGGGAACGAACCACTCCCTGAACTCTGACCCGGTCCGAGCAACCGCGCGCTCACCCGGCTGGCCCCCGCCGGGATGGCAATGCTGGCCGAGGTCGTGCCGCTCGCCACGGCGCCCGAGATCGGCCCCGAGATACGACCCGCATCGCCCGTACGCCGCAGCACCAGTGCCGACAACGGCGCACCGCCACTGTTCTGCACCGTGCTCGACCAGCGCAGCACACTGTGCACGCGATCGAGCGTGATGCGCGTCGTGGCCACGAGGCCGCGGGCGCGCGTGATCACCACCATCGGGGCCGACAGCGGCGCCTTGCCCGCCACCAGCGCCGGTGTGGTGCTCGGCGCGAGTCGTCGAGCGCCCGACTGCTCGAAGGCATACGCCATCGCCACCAGGCGCGTGTCGGTGAAGCCCTTGCCCAAGAGTTCGATACCGATCGGCAGTCCATCACCCGCGAAGCCCGCCGGCACGCTGATACTGGGCAGTCCGCTCTGCGCGCCCAGGTTGCAGGTGCTGCCGTTCTGCACTTCGCCCACCAGCGTGGGCTTCTGCCGCACGGTAGGATACGCGATCGCATCGAGTTGCAGGCTGTCGAGGATACGCTCCATGCGCGTGCGCAGTGCCGTTTGCCGCGCCAGCGCCGTGCGATGCTGCTCGCTGTCGGCGTTGAGTACGGTGTCGATCACGCGGAAGCGCACTTCCAACTGCCGGTCGTACAGGCCGCGATCGAGAATGTCGCGCAGCGACTTCACCGGCGCGTTCGGCACGGTGCGCAGGTAGTCGATGAGATCGAACTTCGTTTCCAGATTGATCACGCTGGTGTTGGCCATCAGCGTATCGAACTCCGCCATCGGCACATCAATCACCGTAGCCCCCTGCGCGCGCATGGCCGCGATGGCGGCGCGCACGGTGTCGGCAATCTCGGCGTCGGTGTCGCGGAAGTACGGCAGGAACAGGCCGATGCGCGCGCCACGCAGCGCGTTACGGTCCAGCGACGCCACGAACTTCGGCGTCGGGTTATCGCGCAGCACCGTCGTGACGGCGTCTTCGCTGTCGTAGCCCACGCTCACATCGAGCGCGATCGCGAGATCGGTTACGGTGCGCGCCAACGGACCACCGATGTCCTGCGTGTGCGACAACGGCACGATACCGCGGCGGCTCACCATCCCCTGCGTAGGGCGCAATCCCACCAGCGCGTTGAAGGCACTGGGAATGCGGATGGAGCCACACGTGTCCGAGCCCCAACCCACCGTGGCAAAACTCGCCGCGATCGCCGCGCCGGTACCGCCGCTCGAGCCACCGGGGCAGCGCGTGGGATCGTACGGATTGCGCGTCTGTCCACCGAGTGAGCTGATGCTCGTGATGCCGGCCGCGAGCTCGTGCAGGTTTGACTTGCCGAGAATGATCGCCCCAGCGTCGCGCAGTTTCTTCACCACGAACCCATCGCGACTCGGCTGACTGGTCGCCATCGCCAACGACCCCGCACTGGTCGGCATGTCGCCGGTGTCGTAGTTGTCCTTGATGATCACGGGGATCCCGTGCATCGGACCGCGCACCTTGCCGGCCTTGCGTTCGGCGTCGAGCGCCGCCGCTTCCGCGCTCGCCTTGGGATTGATGCGAATCAGCGAGTTCAGCTCGGGCCCCGCGTGATCGTACGCCGCGATGCGCGCGAGGTACTGCTTCACGAGCTGCACACTCGAGATCCGCCCAGCCGTGAGCGCCGCCTGCACATCGGTGACTGACGCCTCGGTGATCTCCATCGGTGCGTTCGCCTTCTGCCTCTGCGCTCCGACCGTCGAGCTCACGCCAAGCAGACTCCCCACCATCATCATCGCACGAATCTTCACGGTCACACCCTCAAAAGAAAAAGCGGTTCTCTGCGTGCTCTGCGCCTCTGCGTTCCCTGCGTCATCATTTCTACACGCTTAACCCGACGCCGCGAACCGATCACGCAGAGCACACAGAGGCGCAGAGCACCGCAGACAACTGCCTAAACAGGAAAAAACAGCGACTCGTATCTCACGTTCGTGCGCGGCGATGCCATCATCGGCTCCACCGTATCACGCCACCGCGCGTAGTGCGCCGTGGCCTTGTGTTCCGCCGGCGCGCTCTCGGTGAGATACGCTTCGATCAGCGTAAAGCGCGTGGGATCGTCGGCTTGCTGCAGCACATCGAAGCGGGCGATCCCCGGCTCGAGCACGCTGTTCGTGGCGTTGTCGAGCGTGGCGGCCTGGAACGCGGCGACCTGCTCGGGGAGGACATGCACAAACACCTGGACGACGAGCATGGCGGGGAGTCGGTATGGAGGAGAGCCGGAGGACGTGGTCGGATATAGTCTTCAGCAGCCCAGAACACTATATCGGACTCCATGCCTCACCCGCCGATGCCCCTGCCCCTCCGAACGTTCGCCGTCGCGGCCGTCTTTGCCGCCCTCGCGCCGTCGCTGCCGGCCCAGCCCGCGGCCCCGATCGCCAACGCGCCCGCCGACGCGATCTACACCAACGCCCGCATCTGGACTGGAAATGCCGCCCGCCCGGAGGCGCAGGCCATCGCCCTCCGCGACGGCAAGCTCATCGCCGTGGGGAGCGCTGCCGACGCGCTCGCACACCGGGGCTCGGCCACGCGCATGGTGGACCTGCAGGGGCGCCGCGTGGTGCCCGGCTTTAGTGATGCCCACTGGCATCTCCCCACCACCGATCAGGCCGACCTCACCGACGCCAAGTCGCCCGCCGAAATCGTGCGTCGCCTCAAAGCGTGGAGCGCCAAGCGCCCTGCCGGGGCGTGGGTGTTGGGGCGGGGCTGGACCCCGTCTGATTTCCCCAACAACACGCCGCATCGCCGGTTCCTCGACGTCGCCTTCCCCGGTCAGCCCGTGGTCCTTACCGACCGCGACGGCCACCAGTCGATCGCCAACGGCCGGGCCTTGGCGCTGGCCAAGGTGACCGCTGAAACCCCCGACCCCGCTCGCGGCGTGATCGAGCGCGAAGCCCAGGGGGTGCCCACCGGCCTGCTGAAAGAGGCCGCCCGACAGCTGGTGATGCGTCTCGTGCCCGAACCCACCGTGGCCGACATCGCCCGGCGCATCGACGAGGAAACGCGTAAGGCCGCATCGTTCGGCATCGTACTGATTCAGGATGCCAGCGGTCGCGCCCCCGGGCACCCGGTCTTCACGATCCTGCGCGCCGCCGCCAAGGCCGACACCATGCGCGTGCGCTACCGCGCCGCCTTCCCGTTCACCCCCGACGCCACCTCGGCAACAGTTCGGCAGTACACCATGCTGTGCGACAGCACCACCGGCCCGTGGCTGCGCGTCGGGATCGCCAAAGGCATGCTCGACGGCACGGTGGATGCCAAGACCGCCGCGATGCTCGAACCGTATGTGGGGTCAGATGATACGGGGCTCCCCTTCTGGCCCGCTGCCACCCTGAACAAGGGCGTCGCGCGCTACGACTCCGCCGGCATCCAGGTCGAGCTCCACGCCATTGGCGACCGCGCTGTCCGCACCGCGCTCGACGCCTACGCCCACGCCGCCAGGGTGAATCGCACCACGGGCCGCCGTCACCGCATCGAGCACATCGAAGTGCCCGCCTTAGCCGACCTGCCCCGCTTCAAGCAGCTCGGCGTCATTGCCAGCACACAGGCGATCTTCGCGACGCCCGACCAAACCACCCTCCAGAACTACGCCCCGTTGCTGGGCCCTGAGCGTAGTTCGCGGGCGAACGCTTTCAAAAAATTCGACGACGCCGGCGCCATTCAGGCCTTCGGCAGCGACTATCCGGTGTTTCCGATGGATGTCTTGCTGGGCATCTATACGGCCGTCACGCGCCAGACCCCCGACGGCACCCCCAAGGGCGGATGGTATCCCGAGAACCGGATCACGGTTGAGGCCGCCCTGCGGCATTACACCAAGGACGCCGCGTATGCCGCGTTTATGGAGAAGGAGACGGGCTCACTCGAGGTCGGGAAGTACGCCGATTTCGTCGTCCTGTCGGCTGATATTCTGAGCATCCCGCCGGCTGAGCTGCTGAAAACGAAGGTGCTCCTCACCATCGTTGGTGGCCGCGAAGCCTATCGTTCCACAACCTTTCCGTGAGTCTCGAGTTGTGAGTTCAAGTTCAGGGTTCTGAGTCGGTACCCACCGCCCAATACCCAGTAGCCACCACGCCAGGCCAACAGCCCAAAGCCCGCAGCGCTCCCACGCCGCGCCACGTTTCTCATGAGCAGCAGCAACACCGTCCCGCCCAACCCCGAAGACCCATCGTGATCTCTCCCTCCCGTTCACTCCTCGCTGCCGGCTGTCTCCTCGCCGCCAGCGCCGTCTCCGCCCAGCGCGGCCCCGGCGGCCCTCCGCAAGCCCGCGGCGCCGACACCACCTTCGGTGTCACTTGGCGCAACATCGGCCCCAACCAAACCGGCCGTATGGTCGCCGTGGCCGGATCGACCCAGCGCCCCGACGAGTACTACCTCGGCACCACCGGCGGCGGCGTCTGGAAGACCGTCGACGGTGGCAAGACCGCCATGCCGGTGACCGACAAGTATTTCGGTGGCACCATCGGCTCGATTGCCGTGCAGACCACCAACCCCGACGTGGTGTGGGTGGGCGGCGGTGAAACGCCGATTCGCGGCAACGTCTCGCATGGTGAAGGCGTGTGGAAGAGCCTCGATGCCGGCAAGACGTGGACGTACATGGGTCTCCGGGAGACGCAGTACATCTCGCGTGTACGCATCGATCCCACCAATCCCGATGTCGTGTTCGTGGGTGCGCTGGGCCATGTGTTCGGACCGAATAAGGAACGCGGCGTGTATCGCACCACCGACGGCGGCAAGACGTGGAAGAACATCCTGTTCCGCAACGACAGCACCGGTGTCGCGGACATGATCATGGATCCGTCGAACCCGAAGATCATGTACGTCACCTTCTGGCAGGCTGGCCGCAAGCCGTGGCTGCTGGTGAGCGGTGGCGCGGGCAGTGGCATCTTCAAGACCACCGACGGTGGCGATACGTGGACCGAGATCACGCGCGCGAAGGGATTGCCGCAGACCGGCATGCTGGGCGCGATCGGCATCACGGTGTCGCCGGCCAAGCCGAGCCGCTTGTGGGCGATTCTCGAGCATGAGGCGAATGGCGGTGTGTATCGCAGCGACGATGCCGGTGCCACGTGGACCTTCATGAGCGGCGATCGCAATCTGCGTCAGCGCTCGTGGTACTACTCGAAGTTGTACGCCGATCCGAAGGACACCAACGTCGTGTACGCGCCGCAGGTGAGTCCGATGGTGTCGAAGGATGGCGGCAAGACGTTTGCAGCCGGCTTCGGTGGCGGCGACAATCATGACATCTACATCGATCCCACCGATCCCAAGCGCATCGCCGTGGCGCATGACAACGGCGTGATCATCACGAAGGACGGCGGCACCACGCGTCAAGCTGTGAATGCGCCGACGGGTCAGTACTACCACGTGCACCTCACGAGCCACTATCCGTACCACGTGTGCGGCGCGAAGCAGGACGCCGGCTCGTCGTGCGGACCGGTGCGTGAAACGCCGGCGTTCGGTCGTGGTGGATTCGGTGGACCCGGTGGACCTGGCGGGCCGGTAGCGCCGCCGTCGCCGTTCTCCACGTTCTATGGTGTGGCGGGCGGCGAGTCGGGCTACATCAGCAGCAACCCGATCGATCCCGACGTCATGTTCGGCGCGAACTACGGTGGCAGTATGGACGTGCTGAACCGTCGCACAGGCAAGACGCGCAGCATCGATCCGTGGCCGCTCGATCCCATGGGTCATGATGCGAAGGACTCGAAGTACCGCTTCCAGTGGACGTACCCGATCGTACACTCGCCGCATGATCCGAACACGATCTATGTGGGCTCGAACGTCGTGTTCCGTTCCACTAACGGTGGCACCACGTGGACGCCGATTTCGCGCGATCTCACGCGCAACGATCCCGCCACGCTGGGCAGCTCGGGTGGCCCGATCACGAAGGACCAGACGAGCGTGGAGTACTACGGCACCGTGTTCACGATCGCCGAGTCGAAGCTCACGAAGGGATTGATCTGGACCGGTAGTGATGATGGGCTGTTGCACGTGTCGCGCGACAACGGCGTAACGTGGAAGAACGTGACGCCGAAGGGACTGCCGGAGTGGATGCGCTGGAGCATCATCGAAGCGTCGCCGCACAATCCGGGCACGGCGTGGGTGGCGGGCAACCGCTATCAGATGGACGACTTCGCGCCGTATCTCTATCGCACCACCGACTACGGCGTGACGTGGACCAAGATCACGAACGGTATCGCGTCGGAGCATTTCACGCGCGCGATCCGTGAAGACCTGCATCGCGCGGGCATGGTGTACGCCGCCACCGAGCGTGGCGTGTACGTGTCGCATGACGCGGGCGCGAACTGGAAGAGCTTGCAGAAGAATCTGCCGCCGGTGCCGGTGAGCGACATGATGCTGCGCGACGACGATCTCGCGATCAGCACGCATGGCCGTGCGTTCTGGGTGATGGAGAATCTCACGCCGTTGCGGTGGGAGCCGGAAACCGAGAAGGCCGCGAGCGCGCCGTATCTGTACAAGCCGGTGCCGGTGTTGCGCTTGAACGGACAGGCGGCGCCGACGTTCGTGTATCGGTTGCCGACCGATTCGATGCCGGTGACGTTCCAGTTCTATGACAAGGCCGGCAAGCTGTTGGCCACCGTCGCGAGCACTGACACCAACCCCACGCCCGCGGCGGGCGGCCCTGGTGGTGGACGTGGCTTCGGTGCCGCGGCCCCGGCCAAGCCGAGCAACCGGAAGGGCGTGAACCGCTACACGTGGACCATGCGTCACCCGGATGCGACCACGTTCCGCGGCATGATTCTGTGGGGCGGTCGTGGCACCGGCCCGTCGATGGCGCCGGGCACGTACAGCGTGAAGATGACCGCCGGCAGTGCGGCGCCCGTGCAGTACACGTTCGTGGTGAAGCCCGATCCGCGTGCAGAGGCCACGGAAGCGGATCTCGTGGAGCAGACGCGGATGGCGCTGCAGGTGCGTGACCGCATGAGCGACGCGAACAAGGGCGTGATCGAGATCCGGAATCTCAAAACGGATGTCACCGATCGCACCGCGAAGATGACGGCGAACGCCGCGTTCGCGCCGTTGGCGAAGAAGTTCGCGGATTCGCTGAGCGCCGTGGAAGACTCGGTGTATCAGACGAAGAATCAGTCGGGACAGGACCCGCTGAACTTCCCGATTCGCCTGAACAACCAGTTCTCGAGCTTGCTGAGCTTCGTATCGAGCGGCGAGCGTCGTCCGCCCAAGCAGGCGTACGATGTGCTGGCGGTGTTGAACCCGAAGCTCGATCTGCAGATGGCGCGGATGGAGCGGATCATTGCCGCGGACCTGCCGAAGATCAACGCGATGTTGAAGGCGGCGGGATTGCCGGAGATCACGCGGAGCAAGGTGGAGAAGGGCGGGCCGGGTGCGGCACAGCCGGTGTTTGTGCCGGATACGGAGTTTGATCGGTAGGGATTACGCGCTGGCGGAAGTAATGACGCCCGGTCGACTTGGAGAGTCGACCGGGCGTTGTTGTTTGTGGGTTCGGCCGACGGTGGTCCTGGTCGGCAACTGGTTCGCCGACCTGGCGGCGCCACTGAAACGGTACGCCGCTCGGGATAGGACGTTCGATGAAAAAGGGGACGCCATGGGACGAACGGCCGTACATTCTCCCGCTCATGCGCCGCTGCCGCCGCCGGCCACCGTCCCGCCCTCCGTCCGCCCGCCATGCATCGACGAGTATTCCTGCAGGCCGCCAGCGCGCCCCTTGGGCTCGCGGCCGTGAATCGCTTCGGACCGCTGGTGACTGACCCGGTCGCCGGTCCCGCCGTGCACACCACGCCACGCGCCTCGGTGGTCGTCATCGGCGCGGGCGCCTTCGGGGGCTGGACGGCGCTGCACCTGCGCGAAATGGGACACGACGTCACGCTGCTCGATGCCTACGGCCCCGGTAATTCGCGCGCCACCTCGGGCGACGAAACGCGCCAGATCCGCTGCGGCTACGGCGATCGCCTGCTGTACGCGCGATCGGCGCAGCGGGCGATGGTGGCGTGGCACGAGCGGGAACGCGAGTTCGGCGTGGCACTGCTTAACCCCACCGGACGGCTGCAGCTCGCCCCCGACTGGACGCCCTCGCTGCGCGCCACGCAAGCCACGCTGACCACACTCGCGGTGCCCTTCGAGGCGATGACCACCGACGACCTGCGGCGGCGCTACCCCCAGATGAATCCCGAGGGGATGGGGGTCGGCCTGCTCGAGCCGGGCGCACTGGTCATTCGCGCCAAGCAGGCCATGCTGGCGGTATCGCAGGCGTTCCAGCGCAAGGGCGGGACGCTGCGCATCAGCCGCGCGCAGCCGGGCACCACCGACGGTGGGCGCCTCGTGGACGTGCGCCTCGACGACGGCTCACATCTGGCCGCCGACACCTTCGTGTTCGCCTGCGGACCGTGGCTGCCCAAACTGTTTCCCGCCCTGCTCGCGCCGCGCATTCAGGTGCCGGGACGCGATGTGCTGTACTTCGGGCTCCCGTCCGGCGATCAGCGCCTCGCCTTCCCGAACTTTCCCAACTACTCGGAAGAGCGCTACTACGGCTTCGCCAGCATCGATGGCCGCGGCTTCAAGGTGTGCCCCACCACGGGCACCAACAGCTTCGATCCCGATGTCGACGAGCGCATCATCAGCGCCACCGAAGTGCGCCGCGCCCGCGCGTATCTCGCGCAGCGCTTCCCCTCGCTCGCGGGACAGCCGATCACCGAATCACGTGTGTGTCAGCTCGAGAACACCGCCGACGAGCACTTCATCATCGACCGCCATCCCGAGATGGCCAACGTGATGATCGCCGGCGGCGGCTCCGGGCACGGCTTCAAGCACGGGCCCGTGATCGGCCATTACATCGCGAAACGGGCGCTCGGCGAAGCCACCGACGGCGACTTCGACCACATGGTGCGGCTCGCGCGCTGAGCCAGTGGGCTGAGCCGGTGGGCTGAGTAGCGCGCGATGGCGGGGCCGGAGAAAAGCCGCGCGCGACGATTCGGTCACAGTCAGTCACAGCTGTGCACGCATGCTTGGCGACCGCATCACGACGGGTGATGATGCGGGAACCCAAGCGATGGAGATCGATGCGCCGAGTGCGTGCGATGACATCCATGCTGGCCACCTTCGGCTGGCTGTGTGCGGCCCACGCGATGACGGGGCTGCTCGCGCTGCTCCTCCTCGTTTCTCTGCTCTATGCGACAGCGCCGCTGTACGCGTTTGCGGAGTCGCGTCCGTTTGCCGGACCGCGCTGGTACAACCCCTACGGTGAACTCACGGCGCCGGGCCGCTGGCAGAAGGCGAGCTTTCATGCGCACTCCGTGGCGTGGGGCGGAGCCACCAACGGCACGCAGTCCGCGGAGCAGGTGGCGAGCGCGTACCAGACAATGCAGTACGACATCGTGGGGCTGTCCAACTACCACTCGATGTCGGCGGCGGAGCGCACCGGCACCTTCCCGGTGTACGAGCAGGGATGGAACGTGCAGAAGGCGCATCGCCTGGCCATCGGCGGCGATGCGATCGTCTGGCGCGACTATCCGCTCGGACAGACCGTGCACCAGAAGCAGGACATCATCAACCGGCTCGCGCTCACGGGCGCCGTTGTGGTGCTCGCCCATCCGGCGCTCCGCGGCGGACACTCCACCGCCGATCTGCGCCAACTCTCGGGCTATGATGCACTGGAAGTGCTCAATCACTTCGTGCCTCCCGCCACGATGCAGTGGGATGCCGCGCTCTCGTCCGGGCGGGCGGTGTGGGCGATGGCGAACGACGACTCGCACGACGTCCGCCGCGCCGGTGAGACGGGGGTCAGTTGGACGCTGCTCCACGCGCCGTCGAGCCGACCCGACGACGTCCGCGCGGCGATTCGCGCAGGTCGCTTGATCGGGGTGCGCGGCGCTGGTGGACAGGCGCAGCTCGCGTTTGTGTCGCAGCGCATGATCGGCGACACGCTCGAAGTGCGCGTGCGCGGGCCGGTGGGTCGCGTGGTGTTCACCGCGCAGGATGGCGTGCCGCGCACCGCGGTGATCACCGTTGCGAACGGCGTCATCACAGCGCGCGCCGTCGCGCGACAGACCGATGGCTACGTGCGCGCGACCGTGAGCGGCACGGGGGCGGCCGATCGGGAACTGTTGCTCCTCAACCCCGTGATCCGCTGGGACGGCCAGCTCCTGGGTGCTGGACCAGCCACCGTGAATGCCCCGCGCACGGCGGCATGGCGATGGTTCGCGTGCTGTCTGTACGCGGCGGCGTTCACCTCGATGCAGGCCCGACGGCGGCGTCGGGTGCCGAGCGCGCGACCGGTGCAGGTATGAGCGAGGCCACCCCTGCGCGCGCCGACGCGTCATGGGTGGCGGGTTTGTGGCTGGTCATCGCGGTATCGACGGTGGTCCGGCTGGTGGTGGCCGGTACCACGGGGCTGGGCATCGACGAGTCGTATGCGGTGACGGTCGCGCGGCCCCTGTCGTGGAGCTACTTCGATCATCCGCCGCTGCATTTCTGGATGGCCGGCGCCATGACATGGTTGAGCGGCGACACCCGTGCCATGGTGGTACGACTGCCGTTCGTGCTGGCCTTCAGCGCGACGTTGTGGGCGGTCGGTCGGCTTGGACATCTCGCCTTTGGTGCGCGTGCCGGTACGCTCGGGGCGCTGGCGCTGGCGTGTACCGGCGTGCTTGGCCTCACCACGGGCACGTGGGTATTGCCCGACGGCCCACTGGTGCTGTGCGCATCATTGGCGGCGCTGGTGCTGGCGCCGACGCTGTTCGATGATCGCACCGTCGCCCACGCGTCGCGGGGACGCTGGATGCTGGCGGGCGCCCTGCTTGGTGGCGCCATGCTCGCCAAGTATCACGGCGCGTTGTACGGCGCGGGGTTGCTGCTCTTTCTGCTCACGACGGCGGCGGGGCGTCAGCAGCTGCGTACACCCGGCCCGTGGCTGGCCGCCGCCATCGCTCTCGCGTGCACCACGCCGGTGCTCTGGTGGAACGCGCAACATGACTGGGTCTCGTTCCGCTTCCAGGGCGGGCGCGCCGCCACCACCACGGCGTGGTCGATCGCGCCGTTTCTCGAAAACGTGAGCGGTCAGGCGCTGTGGCTCCTGCCATGGATGGCCATTCCCTTCGCGCTGGCGTTGGGTCGGGCAGTGGTTCGTCGCCGAACCGACGAGCGTGGCTGGTTCTTTGCCTCCCTCGCCCTGTTCCCGGTTGGTCTCTTTACTGTCGCCACGCTCGGTGGCGCGCGCGGGTTACCGCACTGGCAGGCGCCGGGCTGGCTCTTTGTCGCCCCGCTGGTGGGACGTGCGCTCGACCACGCGCTGGCTCGCGGGGCGAGTTGGCCACGGGCCTGGATTCCGTCGGTGGCCGGGGGGTGGGTCGCGTTGGTCGTGCTCCTCGCGACGCAGGTGGCCACCGGTTGGCTGGGTGGTCAGGTCGCGGCGCTGCGCGCACCAGTCGATCCCACACTCGATGCCTTCGACTGGCGCGCACTCCGCGACTCGCTCTCGGCGCGCGGCATCGACATCGCCGGGGGGGTGACGGCGCGCAGTTGGATTCAGGCGGGCAAACTTGGCGTCGCGTTGGGCGCCACGACACCGATCGTGTGTGCCTGTGATGATCCCCATCATTTGCCGTACCGAACGGCGCCTGCCGGCTATCCGGCTATCGTCGTGGAGCACGCGCAGCCCTGGAAGCGCGGATGGCGGCCGGCGTCGGTGGCGCTCTCCGACCGGCTCGGCCCGCTCGACTCGCTCGGCGCGATTACCCTCGCACGGGCCGGACAGCCGGCGGTCACGTTGGTGGTGTATCGCCGTTACGGCGCGGCACTGGTCACCCACGCCGTGTACCACAGATCGCGCAGCATCTCGGCGCCAGCCGCCAGGCGAGCGGCCGCAAACGCCTTCTGATCCGGCGTGGCCGTTTCAGGCTGAAAGGCCACCGCCTTGTCGAGCGAATAGAGGCGATCGAGTTCCCCGAACGACGTGTTGAGATAGGCGATCACCGCTACGCGCACATCGGGGAACACTTGCGGCGTATGCGTCATGTTGGCGGTGACATCTCCCGCCTTCATGTGCGCTTGCACGAAGGCCGACTCGAAGCGCCCGTGGAAGCGATTGTCGGTGGCGTAGCCCTTCGGGTTGTCCCCCACCCACCCATTGTGATGTTTGGTGGTGTGATGCGGGTTCGAGCCGTCGGCGACGTAGTGGCCGAGGATGCCGGCATCGTCGATGATGCGCTGCTCGATCCACGCGCGGACGGTGGAATCGGGCGCGATACGCCACAGCCGAAAGTCGACGCGCAGGCGCTGCACCTGCTCAATGATAGCGAACGGCAACAGCCCCATCGTGTTGGGAGCCACGCCGGTGGGACGCAAGGAGTCGGCGAAGGCCCAGCGATTGGGGGCGGCCAGTGCCCGACGCAACACGGCGGTCTCGACGAGATCCATGTCGATGTAATGATCCGGCGACGTGCCCCCCTCGAGGGCGGGATCGAGCCGCCGTTCCACGTTGGCCTTCCACCGGTCCGGCTCGGGATTCAGGTAGGCCAACTGCTGCGAGGCGTTGCGAAGAAACGCGGGGACATCGCTGGGCAACTGCCGCGCGGCGGTCAGTCCGATCAGGCGATGGCCAACGTCGCCCCACGCAGCGAGCGGGAGTGGCAGCACGGCCATAAGCGCCACGGCGGCGGCGGCCCGGATGAATCGCAATCGAGCGATGAACACGCGAACGACTCCAGTGAAAATGATAAGGTCGCGCGACACGCCGTGACGGAGCGGCAGCCAATTGTGCGGCTGCCGCTCCGTAAACCACTACCGCAGGGGCGTGCTGAGCCGGATGAAATACAGCACCACGCGATCACGGAGCTGGGTCGCCGGAAGAATCTTCGACACAAAGTTAGAAGACCCACCGTCGACTACGCCAAAGTCGTCGTCGTTGGAGACCACCAGCAGATCCTTCCCGATCAGCGTCACGCCTTCCAGCTTGTCGTGCGGATAGCCGCCGGGGAGGGTGAGCAGGTCATACACCAGCGACTTCGACACGGGGGTGATGGCGTTCGACGCGCGCTCGGCTGGGGTCAACGCTTCGAGCACCTTCCCGCCGAAGAGCTTACCGGTGCTCGCGTTCGCCGGGTCGCCCACATCGGTGGCATTGGCCAAATCAATGCGATACACCCGCTTCGAGGTCGCCGCCGGTGAGCCGCCCTGAAACAGGCCGTCGCGCTCGATCACCAGAAACGACGTCGCGGAAATTGCCGTGATCTCGCTGATGATGTTGCCGACCGCATCGGCCACATACACGAACGTCTTGGTGGCTCCGGAGGCGATGTCGAAGGTGATAATGCGGTACGCGTTGCTGGCGCGGCCAATCGTGGTGGTGGGATTGTCGAGCGGCGACTGCATGGCGCCCACGAGCGTTCGGCCATCGGGGGTGATGGCCAGTCCTTCCATGCCGCGATTGGGACGACGCAGGGCAAGCACTGCGGGGATCCGCCGGCCGCCGGTTCCGTTGCCAAACGGGTTGATGCGCTCGAGTGTACGGCCACTCGCGTCGAAGTGCACGATATGCGGGCCGTACTCATCCGCTACCCAGAAGCTGCCGTTGCTCTCCACGGCCAACCCTTCCGAATCCAAGCCATCGGGATCGGTGGGAATGGTTGCGCCGCTCACATCAATGCCGGTTTCCCCGGTGGCGCCGACACCTGCCGGATTGGGTCGACCACTGATGTTAACGCCGGCCGCGTTCTTCAGTTCGATCGTCGAGATGCGGCGCAGCGAGTCACCACTCAACCGGAACTTGGCCAGCACGGGCGTGAAGTTCGGGAGCGGGAACAGCAGACGGTTGGCCACCGGCGTCGTGGTGTTCGGACCACGGTCGGTCATGATCCAGAACACAGCGGGGTCCGTTGGATCCATGGCGAGTGCCGAGCCGTATCCACCGGCAATTGTCACACCGCTGAGGGTGCCCCACGTCGTCGGCGCGGCATCGACGGCTTTGAGCGGGTAGGTGATGGCGGCGGCTGGGGCCGTGCTATCGTCGCTGCACGCGACGACGCACAGTGCAAGGACCGAGAGGGCAAGCGTACGCATGTCGGTGTGGGTAGAGGGTACGGATAGATGATCCCTCGGGCACGTCACGGGCACGTCACCACACGGTGATCATACGGTCACTACTTCGCCGAGCCACGGGTGGGGCGATCGAGATCGGAGTAGGTCGTCAACGTCCCGGACGGAGGACATCGCGTGACCAACGACGCACTCGCGTGTTTGTGCTCGGGCGTCGCTCGCATCGGCGAGACGCGGCCGCGCGGCAAAGGCAACCGCAACAGCCAGAACACGGAGATCACGGATTACACCGTAACAACACGGATAAGCAAACAGCGTTTTTTGCTTATCCGTGTTGTTTCCGTACTCTCCGTGATCTCCGTGTTCTGGCTGTTGCCGTCGCTGCCGTTCGTTTGCAGGTTGAGCCATGACGAACCCTGATCCCTCCCACCCAGATCGGCTGACGGCGCGTCTGCGCGACAGTTGGGACGCGAATGCCACGGCGTGGACGGCCGCGGTGCGTGAGCAGCGCATCCCAAGTCGTCGTGCGGGGACCGACGACGCGATCGTGGCGGCATGTACCGGTCGTGATGCTCGGCGCGTGTTGGACGTCGGCTGCGGCGAAGGGTGGCTGGCGCGCGCCATCGCTCGCGAGTCCTTTGACGTGCTCGGTATCGACGGGAGCGCCGGGCTCATCGAGCAGGCCGCCGCGCTGCCCGTGCCCGGTGTACGGTTTGCGACGGTCAGTTACGAGACGCTCATCGCCGACGCGCAGGCGGTGGCTGGTCCGTGGGAGCTGATCGTGTGCAACTTTGCGCTCCTCGGCGACCCGCTGAGTCCGCTACTTGGCGCGCTCGCACAGCGGTTGGCGCCAGATGGCCGGCTGCTCATTCAGACGGTGCATCCCTGGACGGCGATGGGCGATGGGCCGTACGAATGCGGCTGGCGTGAAGAGCAATTCCAGGGGTTCGGCGTGGCGTTTCCGGCGGCCATGCCGTGGTACTTCCGCACGCTCGCCTCGTGGCACCGCGAGCTCGAGGTGGCAGGCTTGATCCTGCACGCGATGGAAGAGCCGCTGCACCCCGACACGCGTCGGCCGCTCTCGATGCTGCTGCACTGCGCCTCGCGAGCATAACACAGCGCCTGCCGTCGCTCGTCTGGCTGAGTTCGCTGCTAAGACTCACGCCGCGGTCTGGATTGGCTCGCCGAAGCCCACTACATGTTAGGCATTCCATGACCTGACAGGACCACGGCCGGTATGTCAGTCGGTTCGTGTTGCACATGCAGACTCGGAGCCAACGAATGATGTTTCGACAGGGGCGGTGCGGCGCGATCGCAGTCGCGAGAGCGATCGCGATGACAATCGCGATGGCGCTCTGCGCGTCGCCGGCCATGCTGGCGGCGCAAACGGGAACGGGAACGGTACGCGGCACGGTGACGGACGCCGCGAATGGACGTGGCTTGGCGGAGGCGCAAGTGACGGTCTCCGGCACCCGTGTGGGTACGACCAGCGGGACGACCGGTGAGTACCTACTCGTTGGCGTGCCCGCTGGTCCGCGGGTCATCAGCGTACGACGCATTGGCTACTCACCAACCGTCTTGCCGGTCAGTGTGACGGCCGGTGCTACGGCGACGCTGGATTTTGCGATCCGGGTGAGTGCGGTCAATCTCAGCGAAGTCATCGTGACCGGCTCAGCGGCGCCCACTGAGAAGCGTAAAGTGGGCACCAGCATTGCCTCGGTCGATTCGACCGCCATCAGCCGCGCGCAGTCGGTCACGCTCGATCAGGCGCTCCAGGGCAAGGTGGCCGGCGCGCAGATCTCGCAGAACTCCGGCGGCCCCGGTGGCGGCGGCATGTCGGTGCGTCTCCGCGGCACCAACTCGTTTATTTCGGGCTCTGATCCGCTGTACATCATCGACGGCGTGATCATCGACAACGGGTCGGCGCAGCTCACGGACCTCGGTGGTCGCTCGAATCCGCAGAATCGCCTCGCCGACCTCAATCCGGCCGACGTCGAACGCATCGAAATCATTCGCGGCGCGGCCGCGGCGGCGCTGTACGGCTCGCGCGCGAACAACGGCGTAGTGCAGATCTTCACCA
>JBBARJ010000032.1:15970-17033 GCA_040399825.1 Gemmatimonas sp. | reverse complement strand
CGAGATATCCCCGGGCCCGAAGCAGAGCGCCGGTATGCC
The DNA here is from genome assembly GCA_040399825.1 of Gemmatimonas sp. GTDB lineage: Bacteria > Gemmatimonadota > Gemmatimonadetes > Gemmatimonadales > Gemmatimonadaceae > Gemmatimonas. The sequence continues at coordinate 16,994 of JBBARJ010000032.1, read as the reverse complement.
CGCCTCGGCGAACAGCGCGGCATCGGTCCAGCACGACAAGCCCGCAATGGTGGGCGCAACGCCAGCCGCCGTACAGGCCGCGCGCATCGAGGCGATCAGCGGGGCCTCGCTCGCGAGATCGAGTGGAGGCTGCGCGCACACCAGCGAGACATCGGCCTGAAAGCCCGACCGCGAGGCGGTGAGGGCATCGCACAGCCCGCGGACATCAGCCAGCGCCTGCTCGCCACTCTCGCCGGGTAGCGTACGGCGTTCAATGCGCAGCGTGCAGCGTTCGGCGTAGGTCGACCAGCCGGTTCCCCCCACGATCGACGACGCGTGCAGCGAGGCGCGGCCCAGCAGCGGATGTACGCGGGAGGCGAGTACGTCGAGTTCGTACCGGTCGAGGGCGGCCAGCAGCAGGCCGGCATGACGGTTCGCATCGATGCCCACGTCGTAGCGACTGCCGTGGGCGGCGCGACCATGCAGCACCACTTCGATCCACGCGAAGCCTTTGTGCGCTGGCGCGATCGCCATGCGGGTGGGTTCGGTGATGATCGCACCGGTCGCGCGAACTCCTTGGGCGAGCAACGCGCGCGTGCCGATCGACTCGTACTCTTCGTCGCACACGGCCGCGATGATGATCTCACTGGTCAGCGCACCACGCGCGGCCGCGCGGGCAGCGGCCACGCACATGGACGCCACGCCGCCTTTCATGTCCGTCGACCCGCGCCCGAACAGGTTGCCGTCCCGCACCTCGGGCGTGAACGGCGCGTGCGACATGCCTTCCACGCCGACGACATCGAGATGGCCATTCAAGATGAGCGGCGTACGGCCGGTGGGACCGATGCGCGCGATCACGTTGGCCCGGCCAGGGGCAATCTCCTGCAGCGACACCGCGAAGCCCCACGCCTGCAGCACGGCGGCGAGGTGCGTGGCGCAGGCGAGTTCACCCAGCCCATCGGGCACGAGTGACGGATTGCGCGAATCGATCGCGACCAGCGAAGCGGTCAGCGCCACGGGATCGAGCGGATATCGGTACGTCACG
>JBBARJ010000032.1:0-15870 GCA_040399825.1 Gemmatimonas sp. | reverse complement strand
CGCGACCAGCGAAGCGGTCAGCGCCACGGGATCGAGCGGATATCGGTACGTCACGAGGTACAGTCTAGGCGTCGGGCGAGAGCCGCGACACCTCTACGCCACGCGCGGCGATGCGCCACGGCAGGATCGTGCCGAATGGCGCGACGGCCTCCGCCACACGTGGGGCGTCATCGGCGTCGCTCACGATCATCACGCAACCGCCGCCGCTGGCGCCGAGCGCTTTGAGTCCCTGCGCACCGGCGGCGCGGGCCGCTCGCTCGAGCATGTCGATGCGCTCGGTGGTGATGCGCGGATGCAGGGCACGCTGATGGATCCAGTGCTCGTCCACGAGCGCGGCCAACGTGGTCACGTCGGCCGCATGCAAGGCGCTCCGCATGTCGCGGGCCAGCACGGCCATGCGGCCGAGCGCTTCCACGACACGCGGCGAGCGATCGCGGTAGGCGTCGAGCACGGCGGTGATGGTTTCCCCTGAGATGCGCGACTCACCGGTGTATACGAGGGTGATGCGCGCCTCGAGCTCGGCGTGTGCGGCGGGAGACAGCGGAATCTGTTCCACCTCGACCGCATCGCTGGAGATCGCGGTCCCGAACGTCAGCCCCAGCGCGCCACCAAAGGCGGCGGCGTAGTGATCCTGACGGCCGCCGGCGATACCCAACTCTTCCACCTCGAGCGCGCGACTCCACTCAGCGAGCCACGCCGGCTGCGGGAGCTGCTCTGGCGCGGCGGCGATAGCGGCCGCGAGCGCCGCCGCGAGCGCGACGCCGGCCGCGGATGATCCGCCAAGCCCCGCGCCGATCGGAAAATCGCTCGCGATGGTGACCCGGCCCTCGTAGCCGGCGCGACGTACCGCGGCGGCGACCAGCGGCAGACGGTTCTTCTCCGCCGGTCCCGGTTGGAGGGTGACGCGGGCGCGCCGTTCGATGGCGAGGTTACAAACAAAGCCGCCTCGCTCTTCGGGATAGGGTGGGACATCTGTCCACCCTCCTCCGAAGTCGAGGCGACTCGGTGCCGACGCGGCGAACACGCCGAACTACTTCTTCTTGGCCGGCGCCTTCTTGGCAGGAGCTTTGGCCGCCGACTTAGCCGGAGCCTTGGCGGGTGCCTTCGCCGGGGCCTTGGTCGGCGCCTTGGCCGGTGCCTTGGCCGGTGCCTTGGCCGGAGCCTTCGCCGGTGCCTTCGCCGGTGCCTTCGCCGGTGCCTTCGCCGGTGCCTTCGCCGGAGCCTTCGCCGGTGCCTTCGCCGGTGCCTTGGCTGGAGCCTTGGCTGGAGCCTTGGCTGGAGCCTTGGCTGGTGCCTTGGCTGGTGCCTTGGCCGGAGCCTTGGCTGGTGCTGCAGCTTTGACCGGGGCCTTCGCCACTGGAGCCGCCGTCTTGGTTTCGGCCTTGGCCTCGGCCTTCGGAGCCGACTTGGTCTCGACCGGTGCCGGTACCACGTCGACTGGCGGCGTCGGCGGCTTCGGCGCCGGCTTCGGAGGAAGCGGCGCGAAGGTGACCTTGTCCGAAGGCTTTTGCGGTTCGATGCGCATGGCGGCCCGCGCTTCGAGGGCCGCTTCAGCGGCGGCAGCCGGCGCAGTCACCGCCTTTGGCAGCTGGCCAAGCGGGATCGGCTTGGGCGGCGGCGCTTTCGGTCCGGGAATCGGCAGGGAGCCGTGCTTCGCGATGTACGCGGCTTCAGCCTGCTGAATCAGCACATCGGCTTCTTCCTGACCCATCTGGCCGCGGCGGACCATGTAGTTGATCAGGTCGCGCGCACTCTCAATCGCAAAGGCGCTGAATCCAGCCGCCGCTCCGATGACCTCACGCATGGCGCCGGCCATCTTACTCCCGGCTTCCAAGCTGATCTCGTGCGCGCGCTGCGCCATTTCGGCCGCCGTGTCGCGTGCGTCTGCAGCCCGATGCCCAGGGCCACGGCGCGGAGCCGGACTGGCAGAAGGTGCGTCACCTTCGGTGATCGTGTCGTCGTCAGCCTGCGGCAAATCGGCCATGGGTCGAACGCACTCCTTCCGCCAGCAATGGAGGTAGAGGTGGTCGCCCGACTTTTCTACGGAGGGGAACTGCTCAAGCCTCAATAGTATGGTCCACGCCCACCAGAACGGGGGTAACTATATGATTTTCAGTCATCTATGCAAGGTATACGGACGTGATTTGCGAGGGGAACCGCATATTATTAGGCGGATGCGTCGTTCTCGGCATCGTCGTGGCTCAAGCAGTTCCGTGACCAGATCACCGTTATTTCGATTCTTAATTAGGTCATTATAGAAACATCATGAAGACACTACCGCTTGAAGGCGTCAAAGTGGTCGATCTTTCCCGCGTGCTCGCTGGACCCCACTGCAGTATGGCGCTCGGCGATCTCGGTGCGCACATCATCAAGGTTGAACGGTCCGGTTCGGGCGACGACACCCGCGGTTGGGGGCCGCCATTCGCCTCCGATGGCGAGTCCGCGTACTTCCTGAGCACCAATCGAAACAAATTGTCCCTCGCGGCCGACTTTCGGTCGGACGGCGACGTGCTGCTGCTGCGGGAACTGATCGCCGGCGCCGATATCGTCATCGATAACTTCCTTCCGGGTGTATTGTCTCGGTATGGGCTCGATGCTGATCTGTTACTGGCGCAAAACGCTCGGCTTATCTGGTGCACCATTTCCGGCTTCGGTCCTGACAGCCTGCGCCCGGGCTACGATTTCGTGCTGCAGGCCGAAAGCGGCTGGATGGCCATCACCGGCGAGCCCGACGGAGCGCCGATGAAAACCGGTGTCGCCTGGGTCGATCTGATGACCGGCAAGGACGCGGCGATTGCGGTCCTGGGGGCGTTGGCGGGACGGCATCGCCTCACCACGGCCGAGGATCGCCGGATCCATGTCACGCTGAGGGCGTCGGCGTTAGCTGGGCTGGCGAACGTGGCGCAGAACGCGTTGGTGTCGGGGCGCGATGCCCGCCGGTGGGGCAACGCCCACGCGAATCTGGTGCCCTACCAGCTCTTCGCCGCCGCCGACCGGCCGTTCGTGCTGGCCGTCGGGGCCGATCCACAGTGGCCGCCCGCCGCCCGCGCCCTGGGGCTCGATGAGCTCGCTGCCGATCCCGCGTTGGGCACCAATGCCGGTCGGGTGGCGCACCGCGACCGCGTGGTGGCCGCGATCGCCGCGGCCGTGGCGCAGCGTCCGGCCGCCGAGTGGATCACGGCGCTCGACTCGGTCGGCGTCCCCTGTGGTCTGGTGCGCGGCGTGCAGGAAGCGTTGCAGCAGGCGATCGACCACGGCGACGCCTCGCCACGCACCGGCATCGCGCCCCAGGGGCACGGTCGAGTTCGCTACGAACCGCCCCATCTCGATGCCCATGGCGCGCTCATCCGCCATCACCGCTGGAGTGCATTCCACCACGTGCCGACACTCCCGGAACGACCGGCGTGACCTCCTTCGCGGCCAATCGTCCTACCTGCGAGACGATCAGCGGCCTGCTTTGCGCTTCGTTTGTCGGAAGGGGTGTCAATACCGTAAGCTCGGCGTTAACGTAGCGCGGTGACCATGACGGAAGAAGAACCCACTCCCGCAGACGTCGATTCGGACCAGGACGTCATCTCCCGCATTCTGGCGGGAGAACGCGATGCCTTCGCGATGCTGATCGGTCGATACAGCGATCCGCTGTATCGACATGCTTTGGGTATGACGGGAAGTCCCGACGTAGCCGAAGACATTCTCCAGACATCCTTCATCAAGGCCTATCACCATCTCGGTGAAGTCCGTGGTCGATTCGATGCCTGGCTTTTTCGGATCGTTGCGAACGGGTGCAAGGACTGGCTGAAGAACATTCGGCGCACGCACCTGAGCTACGACGAAGACGACCAGCCCTCCACCTACGCGAGTCCCGATGAGGACCTCGACCGCACGGAACTGCGGCAGGACCTCGACTCCGCCCTCGCGCAGTTGGCCCCGTCACTTCGGGAGGCCTTCATCATGAAACATGTTGAAGGACGCTCCTACGAAGAGATGGCGGATCTCTTGGGTACAACCGTTGGAGCACTGAAGATGCGCGTGCATCGGGCGCGAGAAGCCCTTCAGACGCTGCTCGAGGAGAAATACGACTGATGCTCGACCGACATGAAGCGCACGACGACCGGAACCTCGGTCAGGATTTGCCGAAACGCGACGCCGCGACGGTTGCTGATCGTCCGGTGGCAGATCGCGAAGTGCCGCTTCCCGGTATGGCAGCGGCGGGCGAACCAGCGCTGGTGATCCACCAGTGGCTCGACGGCGAGACCAGCGAGGCCGAGGCGCGCCGCGCCGATGCCAAGCAGGTTGATCTCTGGAAGATGATTTCGACGGAAACGGAGCAGCGTCGTCGCATGACCACGCCGGCGTACGTGACCGCGAACATCATGGCCGCCATTCCTGAAGCACGTACGGCAACCAAGATGGCCACCGCGACCGCCACGTCGACCAGCTCGATGGTCGAGTCTCGCTCCGCGCTGCCGCTGACGATGGTCCTGATGCTCGGCGGGGGCTTGGTCGCGATCGGCATCGTCATCGGCAAGATGCTCTAAGCGCAGGGCGCGGACCGCACGATCGTAAACTGCCAACTGCGTAGGTCGCAGGGGGGAGAGTTTCAGGGAGGAGGAAGCAGTCACTGCTTCCTCCTCCCTTTTTATCTCCGTCCTGCCTCCTAAGCCGTTGGCAGTTCGCCGTCCTACATGTGTATCGCTCTTCCCAGCGCCGCCAGCGCCGCTTCCTTGACCGTCTCGCTGAGTGTCGGATGCGAATGCACCGTAATGCCAATGTCTTCGGCGCTGCCGCGGTATTCCATGGCCAGTATCACTTCGCTGAGCAAGTCCGCGACATGCGGGCCGATCATGTGGCAGCCCAGAATTTCGTCGGTGGTCGCATCGACAACGAACTTCACGAAGCCCTGCGTCTCGCCCATCGTGCGCGCCTTGCCGTTGGCGCTGAATGGGAACTTGCCCACGCGATACGCGCGCCCGCTGGCCTTCACTTCCTGCTCCGTGAGTCCCACCGTCGCCAACTCCGGCCACGTGTACACGATGCCCGGGATCGTGCGGTGGTGCATGTGTACCGGCTTGCCGGCGATCACTTCGGCGGCGATCACCCCCTCTTCTTCGGCCTTGTGCGCGAGCAGCTTGCCACCGCACACATCGCCGATCGCGTACACACCCGGCACGTTCGTCTTCTGCTGATCGTCCACCAGAATCTCGCCGCGCGAGCCCATCGCCAGGCCGAGCACCGCCGGGTCAACGCCGCCGATGGCCGACTTGCGGCCCACCGACACCAGCACGTAATCGGCATCGAGGTGTGACGCCACGCCATCCTTTTCCACGTGCACCCGTACGCCGTCGCTGTGCACATCGGCGCCGGTCACCTTGGTGCCCGTGTGGATCTCGAGCCCCTGCTTGCGGAAGATCTTGTCGGCTTCCTTCACCAGATCATCATCGTTGCCGGTGAGAATGGTGGGGAGGAACTCGACGACTGTGACCTTGGCACCCAGGCGGCGCCATACCGAGCCAAGCTCGAGGCCGATCACACCGCCGCCCACGACCACCAGATGCTTCGGTACCTCCGGAATCGACAGCGCGCCCACGTTCGACAGCACTCGCGTTTCGTCGAACTTCAGGAACGGCAGCTGCACCGGCACGGAGCCCGTGGCGATGATCACCGATTTGCCCTGCCAGTGCGAGATCGTGCCGTCGGCCGCTTTCACTTCGACCACGTTGCCGGGCTGCAGCGTGCCGTAGCCCTTGGCCCACGTGATCTTGTTCTTCTTGAAGAGGAACTCGACGCCCTTGGTGTTCTGGGCCACGACGTCGGTTTTGCGGGCCATCATCGTGGGCAGGTCGATTGAGGCGCCGTCGACCTTGATGCCGTGCTCGGCCGCATGCAGGCGCAGCCATTCGTAGTGTTCGGAGCTCTGGAGGAGTGCCTTCGAGGGGATGCACCCGACGTTGACGCACGTGCCACCCAGCGTCTTGTCGAATTCGACGCAGGTAACGGAGAGGCCGAGTTGTGCCGCACGAATCGAGGCGACATAGCCGCCTGGGCCGCCGCCAAGCACCACGACGTCGGCAGATTGGAGAGTCGGGGAGGTCATGCGGGAAAACTAATTCCGCGTGAATCTTTTGTGGGATCTTCACGGCCACGAGCGGGAATCCCCCTCGCCGCGTTTTCGCCGCGCACTAGCGTTCAGTGCACTATGAAACATCCTGCTCGCCTCCGCGCCCGACACGTACTCGGTGTCGCCTCCATTGCGCTTCTGCTTGGCCGGCCGGCACCGTTGCGTGCCCAGGCGGTTTCGACGGATAGCAGTCGGTCGATTACGATCGGCGCCTTCGTCGATGCCGCCTATGCGTTCGACCTCAATCGTCCGGTTCCCCGTGATCGGGCGTTCACGACGCAGCCGGCGCGGCACAACGAGTTCAATGTGAATCTGGCGTTCGTCGAGGCCACCGTCGTCCGGCGTCGCGTACGGGCACGGCTCGCGCTGCAGGCCGGGACCTCGGTGCAGGCGAACTATGCCGCCGAGCCCCGTCAGGGGACGGTCAGTGGCGACGCCCTGTCCCGGATGCTCCAGGAGGCGTACGCCGGCTATCAGCTCACGCCGACGCTCTGGATCGATGCCGGCGTGTTCTATTCGCACATCGGCATGGAGACGTGGGTGAGTCGCGACAACCCGACCTACACCCGATCGTTCGTGGCTGATTTCTCGCCCTATTACTCCACCGGGGTACGCGCCACCTGGCAGGTTTCGCCAGCGGTGACGGCACGCGTCGATGTGGTGAACGGCTGGCAGAATATCTCCGAGAATAACGACGACAAGAGCCTCGGCCTCCGGGTCGATGTCGCGGCGAATGCCACCACGACGGTGTCGTGGTATGGGTACGCCGGCAACGAGCCGGAGGGCCGGCTGAGACTGTTCAACGGCGTTGGTGTGCTGTCTCGATGGTCCAATCGCGCGGAGGTGCTCGCGGAGTTCGATGTTGGTCGGCAGCAAGATCATGACAGCCTCACGGCGGCAGCGCCGTCGCCCGGATGGTATGGTGCCACGCTGATCGGTCGCTACTGGGTGCGCCCGTCGCTGGCGGTCGTCGCGCGCGCGGAACGATTCGCTGATGGCGATCAGATCGTGGTGCGCACCGGCGGCTCGCTGCCGTTTCGTGCCAATTCCGCGTCGATCGGCATCGATGTGCGCCCGGAGGCCCGCGCGCTGTGGCGCACGGAAGCCCGAGGCTATGCGGCTGACGCCACCGTCTTTCCCAAGGGAGGGGCCGGCGGGGGCCGTGCGCCCACCCTGTCCCGGTGGAGTGGCCTCGTCGCGACTTCTCTCGCCCTCACCTTCTGACGGCGAGGGCGTTCCACGCCCGCCACATTGCTCCCGGGAATTTGTCCGGGGCCGGCGGTGTTACCTCGTTCGTGCCCGCGCGTCTTACCAACAGAACGGCGCGCGGTTCGCGTCGCTGATCACTCAATTGACGCACACTCACTCGCCGCGACTCCAATCCTCGCATTGAAACGCGTGCTGGTGAACCCCGACGTCCCGGCGGAAACGCTTGGGGCGTCGTGGTGCTTCCATGACTGCGAAGTAGGGAGTACGGAGTAGGGAGTCAGCTGACTCTCTACCCCCTACTCCGTACTCCCTACTCCTTACTTCGCCTTTAGAGCAGCATTGCCGCCGGATCTTCCATCAGTTCCTTGAAGCGCACGAGGAAGAGTACCGCCTGCTGGCCGTCGATCATCCGGTGATCGTACGAGAGCGCCACGTACATCATGGGGCGGATCTCGACCTTCCCGTTGATCGCGACCGGACGATCCTGCGTCTTGTGCAGCCCGAGGATGCCGACCTGCGGGTAGTTGATGATCGGTGTCGAGAGCAACGAGCCGAACACGCCGCCGTTGGTGATCGTGAACGAGCCACCGGTGAGGTCATCCATCGACAGCTTGCCGTCGCGTGCGCGCTTGGCCAGGGCCCCGATGTCCTTGCCGATCTGCACGATGCTCTTCTTGTCAGCGTCCTTCACGTTCGGCACCACCAGACCGGCGTCGCTGGCCACCGCGATGCCCATGTTCACGTAGTGCTTGTACACGATCGTGTCGCCGTCGATCTGCGCATTCACTGCCGGATACGCTTCCAGCGCGAGGCAGGCCGCCTTCACGAAGAACGGCATGTACGACAGCTTGACGCCCTGCTCCTTCTCGACGCGATCCTTGAGACGCTCACGGAGGGCCGTGATGGCCGTCATGTCGATCTCGTTGAACGTCGTGAGGTGCGCCGTCTGATGCTGTGAGAGCAGCAGGTTCTCGGCGATCCGCTTGCGACGCGTCGTCATCTTCTCGCGCGTTTCGCGCGTACTCGACGGTGCCACCGCGGCGGCCGGAGCGGCCGGGGCCGCCTTGGCAGGCGCCGCGATGGCGGCCACCACGTCGGGCTTGGACACCACGCCACCGCGACCGGTGCCCGTTACATCGTACGGGTTGACGCCGGCTTCCGTCGCGAGGCGTGCGGCCGCCGGAGACACCTTCACGCCGGCAGCCACGGCCGCGACCGGCGCTGCCACCGGAGCGGCAATCGGGGCTGACACCGCAGGCGCCACCGGCGCGGCGGCACCGCCACCCGCTGCGAGTTCACCCAGTTCGTCGCCGACATTCACGACATCGCCTTCGCCCTTATGCCGCTTCGTGAGCACACCGGCCTCAAGGGCTGGCACCTCGACGGTGATCTTGTCGGTCTCGAGCTCGACGAGCGTATCGCCGGCGGCGACGCGGTCGCCTTCATTCTTGAGCCAACGGGAGATGGTCGCCTCGACGATGGATTCGCCGAGCGGTGGAACCTTGATGGACGACATGTGGCGTGACGGTCGTGTAGTGAACAGTCGGGGGGAGTATGTCTTCAATATAGGCTTCGGACCGCCTTGGCAGGGGGTGTCGCCGCTCCACTCCCGTTTGCGGCCCGTGCAGGGGAGATTCCACCGGCCCGTCCACCCTTTTCCCAACCCGCCATGACCATGCGTGCCCTGACGATCGATGCCCACGGGGGCCGGGATCAGCTTCGTGTCCGCGACGACATGCCGTTGCCGGCGCTCGAGGGCCCCGAGAGCGTGCGCGTGCGGATCAAGGCGGCGGCCATCAACCGTCTCGACCTCTGGGTTCTCGGCGGCATTCCCGGGGTCAAAATCCAGCCGGGCTGGGTGTTGGGGTCCGATGGGGCGGGCATCATCGACGCTGTCGGTGATGCGGTGCAGGGCATCGCGCCAGGGGATCACGTGATCCTCAATCCCGGCCTGGTGGACCGGACCTGTCGTTGCGAGTACTGCCGCGACGACGATCAACCGCTCTGCCTCACGTACGGCATCATGGGTGAGCACCGCCACGGGACGATCGCCGACTATGTCGTCGTGCCGGCCGACAACGTGCGCGTCATTCCCGCCAGCATCCCATTCGAGGTGGCGGCGGCGTTTCCGCTCGCCACCCTCACGGCGTGGCGGATGATCGTGACCCGCGCCCAGGTGCGGCCGAGTGATCACGTCTTGATCTGGGGCATCGGCGGCGGTGTGGCGCTGGCCGCGCTGCAGATCGTGAAGCGCATCGGTGCGACGGCGTGGGTGACTTCAGGGAGTCCCGAGAAGCTGGCCCGGGCACAGGCCCTCGGCGCCGATCACCTCCTCGACCACCGACAGCCCGATGTCGGGCGTGACGTGCGCGCCCGGACCTCCAAGCGCGGCGTGGACGTGGTGATCGACTCGGTCGGCGAAGCCACTTTTTCGCAGTCGTTGGTGGCGCTTGGCAAGCGGGGGCGCCTCGTGACCTGCGGTGGTACCAGCGGGCCGTTCGTGCAGCTCGATGTGCGTCGGATGTTCTGGAATCAGTGGACGCTGATGGGATCGACCATGGGGAATGACGCCGAGTTCGACGCGATGACGGCGCTCTTCCGGGAAGGGGACCTGATGCCGCCGGTGGACTCGGTGTGGTCGATCGAGGAGTCCGCCCGAGCCTTCGAGCGGCTCTCGTCGGGCGAACAATTCGGCAAAGTCGTCGTCCGCCTGTGACCGAGGCGGCGCGCTTCACCACGGCCGAGGAAAAGGCCATGCGCGACACCGTGCAAAGCGGGGAGATCCCGCTCTGCCCCCGCTGCTCCGTGCTCATGACCCAGCGGGCCATCGGCGGCGGGTCGTTCGGCTTGGGCTACCACCGGCAGCGGGAATGGCTCCTGTGCCCACAGTGTCGCCGCAGCGTGATCTTTGATGTCAAGCGGGGAACGCGCCTCTAGTTCGGCGGCGCGCACCGGGGCCCCGCCGTGGGCTCCCCTCCGTCGTGACGGGTGTGTCGCTAGTTTTCAGCAGGTCCGCAGGAACCCCCTCTCAAAATGACTTTGTTACAGCAACAGTTTCCCGACTCTCTGGAGCTCGCGGTCGCCGAGACGCAGACAGATTCGGGTCAGGCCGCACTGACGTCGACGTTCACGGAACGTCTCGAGCAAAGCTTCGCGCTGCTCGGGGAATTCGTACCCGCGCTGTTCGGAGCGCTCGTGATTCTCTTCGCCGGCTATCTCGTGGCGAAGGTGATCGAGAAGGGCACCGGACGATTGCTGCGCCGCATGCATTTCAATCAGCTGCTCGAGCGCGGCGGCGTGATGCAAGCCGTCGAGCGTTCGGGTTCGCATCTCAATCCCGCGAAGGTCATCGCCAATCTCCTGTTTTGGTGCGTGATGTTCGCCGTGCTGCTCGTGGCGGCGAATGCGATCGGTCTGGAATCGCTCGCGAGTGTGTTCTCCGAACTCGTGAGCTACATCCCGAGCGTGATCGCGGCGATCGTGATCATCATTCTCGGTATCGTACTCGGCGGATTCGTCGGTGGCCTCATCATGGCGTCGGCGGGCGGATTGCACGGCGGTCCGTGGCTGGCGCGGACGGGCCGCGCCGGGGTGATTGTGCTCGCGGTGTTCATGGCGTTGCAGGAGCTGGGGATCGCCACCGACATCGTGACGACGGCCTTCGCCATCTTGTTCGGTGCCGTGGCGCTGGCGTTGTCGCTGTCGTTTGGTCTCGGCAATCGCGAGCTCGCCGGCGAAGTCACGCGTGCGTGGTATCAGCAGTACCAGGCCGAGCGTCGTGCCATCGACGCCGAAGCGGCGGCCGATGAAGCGGAAGAGCTGGCGGAAGAGACCTCGGCAGACGAAACCGCCGAGATGCCGGAGCCGCCCGTCGCGCGGGCGGCGCGGCCGATCGACGAGAGCACGCATTGATAACGGTGCGCGTGAGCCGCGTGCCGATTCGGTTAGTGGTCGGTCTGCTGTTGGCACCGCTGGTTGGGGTGGGCGCGCAGGCAAAGGTGCCGCGGCCCGCGGTGCCCGACCGCGATACCGTCGCCACGGCGATGCTGGCCGCCGAAACGCGTGCGTACGCACAGCGCCTGACCACATTGCGTCGCGAGTACCTCGCCCGTGCTTTCTGGGCCGATCTCGGCGATCGGTGCAATCCGGGTGCGCTGCGGGTGTTCACGAAGGACACGACCCCGGCGTTGCAGGCGGCGTTGCAGGCGACGGTCGAGCGGATGGAGCAGACGATCGTGTTACAGGGCGCCGGTCGGTCGTTGGCGACACCGGAGGCGCGGGCCCTGCTGCGTGTCGTGGTCGGCTGGGAAGCCGGCATCGACCGGCCGCGGTGGGACGAAGACGGGGCTGGCGTGCATCGCGCGGTGGCCGCCGGGCTCACGGGCGACGTACCGGACCCCACCAAGCCGGGCTGTCTGCCGTCGCCGATCCTGGGCGACACGGTCACCTTCGTGGTGCCCGGCTTCACCGATATGGACTTCCCGAGGGCGCCGCGTCCGCGGGTGAAGGCGTACTTTGGGCCAGACGGACAGCATCGGGCGCGCGATGAGTTTTTCGCCGCGGTCGGCGCCAAGAATCCGAGCGCCGACCTGTCGACCATCATGGTCGCGCCGGTGGTGATCTGGCAGGACTACGCGGTGGTCGGGGTGAACCGTCCCCGGGAGCGCGCCGGCGTCGAGGTCGGCTCGGGGAGCAATGGCGGGGCGGCGTATCTGTTGCGCCGTGTCGCCGGCGAGTGGCGGCTGCTGTCGATTGTGCGCAGCTGGGGCTCCTGATGCGCGGTGTGTTTCTAAGTCGTTGAAATGCAGTAGGTTACGGCCGGCCCGCCGCGTTGTTTTTACGCCTCGGGTCGTGTACATTTAACGGCTGTCGATCAAAGTCTCGGACCACGTCTCTCCTGCCCGACGTCACATGACTGCACCGAACGCCCGCGAACGCATTCTGCCGCGCCTCATCGATGAGGAAGTGAAAGAGTCGTTCATCAACTATTCCATGAGCGTCATCGTATCGCGTGCACTGCCAGACGTGCGCGATGGCCTCAAGCCTGTCCATCGCCGCGTGTTGTACGCGATGAACGAGCTCGGACTGTTGCCGGGGCGTCCGTTCAAGAAGTCGGCGACCGTGGTCGGTGATGTGCTCGGCAAGTATCACCCGCACGGTGACAGCAGCGTCTACGACGCGCTCGTGCGTATGGTGCAGACGTTCTCGCTGCGGTATCCGCTTGTCGACGGCCAGGGGAATTTCGGCTCGATGGACGGCGACAACGCGGCCGCCTATCGCTACACCGAAGCGCGACTGACCCGCATGTCGGTCGAAATGCTCGAAGACATCGACAAGAACACGGTCGACTTCGCGCCGAATTTCGACGACCGTCTCGAAGAGCCACGCGTGCTGCCGTCGGGCGTGCCGAACCTGCTGGTGAACGGGTCGTCGGGCATCGCCGTGGGTATGGCCACGAACATTCCGCCGCACAATCTGCGCGAAGTCGTCACGGCCGTGATCGCGGTGATCGACAACCCCGAGCTCGAAGGCGCCGCGCTGCGGGCCATCGTGCGCGGCCCGGACTTCCCGACGGGCGGGTACATCTATGGCCGCGCCGGCATCGCCGATTATCAGGACACGGGCCGTGGCCGCATCGTCATGCGGGCGAAGGCGGTCATCGAAGAAAAGGAATCGACCGGCCGTTCGCAGATCGTCGTCACCGAAGTGCCGTACCAGGTGAACAAGGCGAAGCTGGTCATCGACATCGCCGAGCTGGTGCGCGACCAGAAGCTCACCGGCATCAGCGCGCTGCGCGACGAGTCCGACCGCGATGGCATCCGCGTGGTCGTCGAGCTCAAGCGCGACGCGATCCCGCGTGTCGTGCTCAACCAGCTGTACAAGCACACCGCGATGCAGAGCACGTTCGGTGTGATCATGCTGGCGCTCGTGCCCGACGTGAACACGCGTCAGCTCGTGCCCAAGGTGCTCACGCTGCGGCAGTGCATCGGTCACTACATCGAGCACCGCCACGAAGTGATCGTGCGGCGCACGCAGTTCGATCTCGACAAGGCGCTCGAGCGCGAGCACATCCTCGAAGGACTCAAGATCGCCGTCGACAACATCGACGAAGTGATCCGCATGATCCGCGCGGCCGACGACACGCCGACGGCGAGCCTGCAGCTGCAGGCGCGCTTCGGGCTCTCCGAGCGGCAGGCGGAAGCGATTCTCAACATGCGTCTGGCGAAGCTCACCGGTCTCGAGCGCGACAAGCTCGAGGAGGAGCTTTCCGAAGTGCGCGCGTTCATCCTCGAGATGCGCGGCATTCTCGAGTCGCGTCCGCGCCGCATGGACATCATGAAGGGCGAGCTGCTCAAACTGATGGAGACCTACGGCGACGAACGTCGCACGGAGATCGTCAGCGACGAAGGCGAGTTCTCGATCGAAGATCTGATCGCCGAGGAAGAGATGGTCGTGACCATCTCGCACAACGGCTACATCAAGCGCACCCCGCTGTCGCTGTACAACCGGCAGGGGCGTGGCGGCCGCGGCAAATCCAGCGCGGATCTCAAGGAGAACGACTTCATCGAGCGCTTCTACGTGGCGAGTACGCACACGTACATGCTCATCTTCACCGATGACGGGCGTTGCTTCTGGCTCAAGGTGCACGAGTTACCGCAGGCCGGCCGCAACACGCGCGGCAAGCCGATCGTGAACCTCATCAACGTCACCCCTGACACGCGCATCCGCGCGATCGTGCTCACGCGCGAGTTCAGCGACACGGAGTTCCTGCTGTTCTGCACGCGCAAGGGCACCGTGAAGAAGACGGCGCTGTCGCAGTATAGCAATCCGCGCTCGAATGGCATCAAGGCCATTAAGATCGAGGAAGGCGATGAGCTGATGGACGTGCAGATGACATCGGGCAGCAACGACGTCGTGCTCGCCACGCGCCACGGTCTCTCGGTGCGTTTCCATGAGAGCGACGTGCGTGAGATGGGCCGCGATACGACGGGCGTGAAGGGCATCGAACTGCGCCCCGAAGATCAGCTGGTCGGCATGGTCGTGATCAAGCGCGAGGCGACGCTGCTCGTCGTGACCGAAAAGGGGCTCGGCAAGTGCAGCGAAGTGAGCGAATACCGCGTGCAGAAGCGCGGCGGCAAGGGCATCCTCACGCTCAACCGCACGGCCCGCACGGGAGACGTGGTCGCGCTCATGGAAGTCGTGCCCGAAGACGAGCTGATGCTGATGACGCGTCAGGGCGTGGCGATCCGCTCGCGGGTGAGCGAAATCCGCGTCACGGGCCGTGCCGCCCAGGGGGTCAAGCTCGTTGCGCTCGACGAGCATGATGTGGTGCAGGCCGTCGCCCGCGTGATTCCGGACGACAAGGATGACGTAGACGGCGTGGATGGTGTGGACGGAGCCGAAGGGGAGGCGCCGGCCGGAGAGTTGGGGTTGGACGGTGGTGGCGTCGCGTAACGGCCTCATGACCGCCGATCGCGACGGCTGATGCCCATCTCCCGAATTCTCGTCGCTGACGACGATATGGCTGTCCTCGAGTCCGTCACCTGGCTGTTGCAGGAAAACGGATACGAGGTGGTTCCCGCCAATGGCGGGATGGCCTGTCTGGAACAGCTCGAGAAGCGCGCGCCTGATCTGCTGCTCCTCGACATCCTGATGCCGGATGCCGACGGATGCCAGCTGCTCGAGCGGATCAAGAGTGAAGAGCGCTGGCGTGATTTGCCGGTGCTCATGCTCTCCGCGCAGCCGCCGGAGGACGCCTCGGTGCGGTCGTTGGGATTGGGGGCGGCGGATTTCATTCGGAAGCCGTATCGCCCGAAGGAGTTGCTGGCACGTGTACAGGCGCAGCTCCGCATGGGCGCCATCCTGCGCTCGACCCGGATGGCGCTCTCGCGCACGGAAGAAGCGCTCGTGCGCGCCCAGCAGGATGCCGACAGCCGTCGCAAACTCGTGGACATTCTGCACGAAGTCACCGGCGATCTCTCAGTCACCGAGCTCTTCCACCTGCTGGTGCGTCGTGCGGCGCGTGCGCTTGGCGTGTCGCACTGCTCGGTCGTGCTGGCGCGACCGGGTGATGCGCAGGCGGTGGTCGTGGCGGCGTTCGAAAACCCGGGGTTGCAGCACCTTACCATCCAGCTCGACCGCTACCCGGAGCTGAAGGCGGCGCTCGAGTCGGGGCAGCCGGTGCTGGTCGACGACCTCGACACGCATCCCCTGTACGACGGCGTTCGGCATGTGTGGGGCATCGAAGGGATCGAAGTGCCGATCCGCTCCGTGATCGCCTTGCCGTTCACGGTCGACCGCGGACAGTACGGCGTCTTCCTCGTGCGTCGCACGCGCGATCAGGATCGCTTCGGGCCGCACGATCTCGAATTCGCGCAAGCCGTCATCACGGCGGCGGTGGCCGTGATTCAGCGCGCGCAGATGGTCGAGAGCACGATGGCCGACAACGCGCGACTCGAACAACTCGTGCAGACCGATCCCCTCACCCAACTCCTCAACCGGCGGGCGCTCACCGAGCGCATCACGGCGGAGATGGAGCGCGC
>JBBARJ010000031.1:0-17358 GCA_040399825.1 Gemmatimonas sp. | reverse complement strand
GAATCGCGCACGGTGCCGGCGATCCCGCTCACCGGCGACTGCGCACGAGCGCCGGCCGCGGCGACCGTGAGGAGCGCGAGGAGACGGAGGGCGGCGCGGAGGCGCGGTAGCACGACGGGGCACTTCACGCTTAGAAGCTGAAACACCCCCGGTGCACCGGCAAGGCTGCCAGTGCCATATGCAGGGCGAGAGAAAGCGCGGCGAGCGCGCACACGGGTGGGCGCCGACACCGGCCGATTGTCAGACCCCGGCGCCAAACGGTGCACAACGTGTCGGCCCATCACCATTCAGCCTTCCCACCATGCCCCGCTCTGCCGCGCTTCCGGCGCCGTCCGCCGAGGTCCACGCTGAAGCCGTCGCGCGTGCCGAACGTCTGGCCGCGGGACTCTTTCCTCATCAAGTGGACGGGGTGGCGTTCCTGCTGGGCCGCCGCCGAGCGATCCTGGCCGACGACATGGGGCTCGGGAAAACACGGCAGAGCATCACGGCCATCTGCGAAGCATCGCCTGATGGGCCGTGGCTGGTGGTGTGTCCGGCGTCGGTGAAGGGCAATTGGGCGCGCGAGATCCTGGCGGTGCGCCCCGACGATGCGATCGCGATCGTGGGGCCTGGCCCCGTTCCGGCCACGGGGTATCGGGGATGGGTGATCGTGAACTACGACATTCTGGCGCGGCATGTGGACGCGCTTCGGGCGCTCGCCTGCGCGGGGCTTGTGTTCGACGAAGCGCACTATCTGAAAAACCACACCTCACAGCGCTCACGCGTGGCGCGGCAGCTGGTGGAGCACGCGAGCGGGTCCACCGTGCATTGTCTCACCGGCACGCCGGTCACCAACCGTCCGCGTGAGCTGTTCCCGCTGCTGCAGGTGGTGGGGCATCCCATGGCGCGCAGCTTTCTGTCGTTCGCGAAGCGCTACTGCGCGGCGGAGCACAACGGCTACGGGTGGGTGACCGATGGCGCGAGCAACCTCGACGAACTGCGGGTGCAGTTGCACGGCGTGATGCTGCGACGCACGAAGGACGAGGTGCTCGACCTGCCCCCCAAGATCCGTCGCTGGCTGCCGGTGACCGTGAGCGAAGGCACCGCGAAGAAGGAAATGCGCAAAGTGATGGAGCTGCTGATGGTGGGGGCGACCGAACGGGCCGCGGCCGGATCGCGCACGCGCGCGCGCCGCTCGACGCCCGGACAGGACCGGTTCCGCCTGCTGGCGGCGCTCAGCAAGGCGCGACAGGTGCTGGCCAAGGCGAAGGTGCCGTCGACGCTCGATCTGGTGAGCGGGGCCGTGGCGCAGGGGGAAAAGGTGGTGGTGTTCACCGGATTCGATGCATCGGCCAAGGCGATCGCCGCCCACTTCGGTGACGCGGCGGTGTTGTTGACCGGTGCCACTCCCACGCATACGCGTCAGAAGCTGGTGGATCGCTTTCAAGGCGACGACCGCGTGCGCGTGTTCGTGGCCAATCTGATCGCCGGAGGCGTGGGCATTACGCTCACCGCCGCGCGTCAGGTGGTGTTCAACGACCTCGATTGGGTGCCGGCCAACCATTGGCAGGCGGAGGATCGTGCGTACCGCATTGGCCAGACGGGCACGGTGCACGTGAGCTATCTGGTAGCCACCGACACCGTCGATGAGTTCGTGCGCAGCGCGTTGCAGGTGAAGGCGATGCTGGTGGAGCAGGTCGTGGAGGGAGGCGAGGTGGACGCCGTGGGCGGCGACCTGCTGGCGGAGCTGGAGCGTCTCATCGGGGCCATTTCCCCGCGTATTGCCGAGTCGGACGCCGCGGTGGGGGAGGATCCGGTGGACCGGTTACTCCGCGAGGTGAGTGCCGCCGCCGATCGCTCCGCCGCCGACGCGCACACCGTGCAGCGGGCGCAGGCGCTGATCAAACAGCTGCCGCACGAGGCCATCGCATCGCTGGCGCGGGTGCTGGCCGGCACGACGGGGCAGATCTACGAGTGCCGCAGCGCGTCGAGTCCGGGTAAAGCGTATCGCTTGGAGGTGGACCAGGGCGACGTGACCTGCAGCTGCCCCGGCTTCGAGTACCGCGGTGCCTGCAGCCACAGCCGGGCGCTCAAGAGCGCGCTGGCGAACGGGGCGGCGCTGCCGGCGGGGTTTGGGGTGGTGGCGGCGTAGGCGGTTCGCGGCGAGGTCGAAGGACACCGGGCCCGTGTCCCCCGCATGCGGCCCCAACGGCGTGGCGGGGCCGATCTTCGCGTTGGGTGTCGCTCGTCTCGGGTCTCGAGACGGGCGACCAGCGCCTCACACGCGCAGGCTGCCGCGACGGCGCCGCGCGATCACAGCGAGTCCGAGAAAGCCACTCGCGAGCAAGGCCAGCGCGGCGGGTTCCGGCACGACCGTCGCGGAAGTCTCGGTGAGATTGAAGGCCCCTTCTCCAGCGGCAAAACCGGTTGATTGCCAACCGTTCCCGTACGACTGGTGCTCCGCCAAGGAACCGTTCGCGGCGCCTTGCAACCAAAAGGCATTATCGACGGAAAACCCGGTGACCGAAATCCAGTACGTCCCGGGGCCGAGCGTCAGGCCACCGAGGTTGGCGCTGAAGGTGTACCCCTTGTAGTCCACCAAGTAATTGACGCAGCAATAGCTCCCGTCACTCGTTCCGGTCTGGCTGAGGTAGGTCTGGCTGAACAGGCTGGTGCCCGGCGCGCCCTCATTGTTCTGGTACACGCTGACCGTGTAGTCGGCCTGGATTGTCGCGGGGCTGCTGAAGGGATAGACAATGGCCCACCAGTTGAAGGCACCGAGCGACGTCGCGGCGCCAAGCACGAAGTCGTGCGCTTGCTCGAAGCGCTGGCCCATGGCATTGCCATTCAGATTCGTCGGTGCGCCGTTGTTGTACACCGTCTGGGCCGACAGGGAGGAAACGCTCAGGGTGAGCGCGGCAAGGGTCGCAGCGACGACGCGGCGGGACATAGGCAAACCTTAGGCAAATGGATAATCGCGGCCGCGTTCGCTTGCTTGGACACGGGATCAGCCCCTGCACGTCGCAAATTCGAGGCCGCCGACTGACCGCCAGATAAACCTAAGCCTTGCAGAGAGACGGCGCGCGAAGTCGCTGCCGCCCGCCATGACGAAGTGTCGAGTGCGCAATACACAGTGCTTCGCCGTCGCCGCAGTGCGCAACCGCGCGGGGTCCCGCAAACAATCCGCACCCCACAGGGGCGCTCGCGAATACGCCAAGTGGCCCGAGCCGGATTCGGGTGCTCGGCGAAGGCGCGCTGCGAAGCAAGCTGCGGCCGGTTTTTTTGCGGACCTTCAATCAACTCAGAAAACCAAAAGCCCCGCCCCGATCTCAGTCGTTGCGAGGCTTTGTGTACTCACATCGGGCGAGTCCATCGCGATCGGAGCAACGCGCTGGAATTTCCTCGATCACGCGCCTGGGTAGTCGAGCCCCAACAATCGGGTCAGCTGCGGATGCGCGAAAACCCCGCGCGGGTCCAGTGCGTAGATGACCGACCGGAACGCTGCGATGTGCTCCTCGCCGAACGCCGCCAGAAAATCAGCAGGAGCGTAGTTGCCTTTCTGCAACTGGGGCCGCCCGCCGAGGGTCAGCGCGACCGCGGACCATTCCGCCTCGAGCGCCTCCTGCAGTTTGCGGTCGGTGCTGTGGTCCGTGACGATCACACACGACTGTCGATTGCCATCGAAGTTGCCGTGGAGGTGGCCGCGCATCTCCGGTGGCGCCTGCTCGAAACGCCAGATCCCCACCAGCACAATCTCATGCCCGTGCTGGCGCCGGTAACGCTGCAAGATCTCATGCAACGCCTTCATGGCGTCCGGGAGGCGCTCCTCGGCAAAGTCCCACGCGAACAACCGGTTGCGCCAATCGTCGAACTTCAGCTTCACGTAATTCGGATTGACCTTGAAGCGGAGCTGCACCTTGTTCATCAACTGACGGGATCCCGGCGTGATGCGCAAGCAGAAGTCGGAGGCCCGGCGCCACGGAAAGGTCGCCAAACGGTTGAGTACCCACGAGAACAGCTTGTAACCCGGCGACGTGTAGGGCGGCCGCATCATGTAATGCTCGCACGCGTGCTGTTGGATGAAGGTGAGCCCGGTGTAGGGCGCCCAACCCACCACTCCCCGCATCCCGTGCGTGCCGCGCTCCCGTAGCAGCGCCCATGGCGACTTGAAGAGCATCACCGTGGCGCCGAACTGTCCGTTGGGGTACACACGCATGCGGAAGGAGGTCACCATGCCGAGTAGCCCCACGCTGGTCCTGAGGAACGGCAACAGGTGCGCATTCTGCGTGTCATCCACCACCAGGGGCGCGCCATCCGCCGTGACGATGTCATAGCGAGTCACGTGACTGGAGAAGTAGCTCTGCCCGGAAAGGTACGCCTCACAGGCGTAGCAGGAGACGGAGAGCGCCCCGAGCCGAAAGAACGGAAAGGTGAAGTTGGCACCAATCTGCAGCTGGTGCGCATCGAGGAAGGTCAACAACTCCTCGGCCATGACGCCAGCGCCGATCTCGATGGTGTCATGGGTCACCATGCGCAGCGTCTTGAAATGCTGGAGCGACACGGTGTAGCCGGCATCCGCCAGCATGTTGACCGTGGTGGAGCAGGCGATGCCGGAGGGCCGGATACCGGTGCCCAGCTCCCGCACCACGCGGCACAGTTCCTCCACGTCCAGCGGCGTGACCAGCGTCGTGCGGTGCGTGGATCCAAGCTGGTGCACGAGGTCGATGTCGGGAAACGCCGGGAGTCGGGTCTTCATCGGGATAGGAATTTCAAGCGGGGCGGCGGGAGCGGAACTTTACGCGGGGCGGGTCGACGATCCGTCGAGCATACCGCGCGAGTGCTCACCTCGCCAGCGCCGGGTGACGGGCGGCGCCGTGCGATCCAACTCGCGACGCCTCAGTGGTCCCGTAGACTTTCCCCGTCACCTTTTCCGTGACCTTCATATTCCTGAACAAGAAAGCCCGCCAAGCGTAAAACGCTGGCGGGCTTTGACTTGTACTATCGGGATGACAGGATTCGAACCTGCGACCCCCTGAACCCCATTCAGGTGCGCTACCGGGCTGCGCCACATCCCGTCGCGGCATCCAACCCCGCGAACAGACTGAAGAACCTAATCCCCTTCCCCGCGTCAAACCAGTGCCCACCCACCAGTTTCCTCATCTCTGAACGACCAGACACCCTCCCGCGTACTCTAGCAGTCGCCTCCTGCTGCCCGCCTCTGCTGAGTACTGCGTGATCTGTATAGCTCGTCGTGCCGCCCGTGTGCGCTCCACTGCTTCGCTCGCCGTTGCCCTCGCGTCCCTGTTTGGCCCCGCCACCCCACTCGGCGCGCAGCCCTCGACCAAGGTCGCGCGCGCGGTCCGCGTGTCGCGTGCCCCACGCATCGACGGGCGCCTCGACGACGCCACGTGGACGCGCCTCACGCCGATCGCCGATTTCGTGCAGCAGCAGCCCCGCGAAGGTCAGGCACCGACCGAGGCCACCGAAGTCTTCATCGCGTACGACGACGAAGCGATCTACGTGGGCGCCCGCTTGCACCGGCGCGACCCGAAAGACCTGGCTCGCGCGGTCACGCGGCGCGATGGATTCGGCAACTCCGAGAGATTCACCATCACCTTCGATCCGCAGATGGACCGGCGCACCGCCGTGGGCTTCGGGGTGTCGGTGGCCGGTGTCCGCTCGGACTTCCGCCACACGCAGGACGACGACATGCGTGGACGCGAAAGCCAGTACGATCCCGTATGGATCGCGGCTGCCCACGAAGACGCCACCGGATGGACCGCTGAAATGCGCATCCCGTTCTCGCAACTCCGCTTTCCCAAAGCGGAGCGGCAGCGATGGGGGCTGCAGATGGACCGCTACCTGCCCGACAAGAACGAAGACATTCAGTGGGCCATGGTCCCCCCGCGCGAAACGGGCTACGTGTCGCGCTTCGGCACCCTGGAAGGGCTCGATGGTGTATCACCCACTCGCCCCGTGGAGTTCCTGCCCTACCTGGCCGGCGATGCCACACGGCGCGCCACGGCGACCGTGGCGAATCCGCTCAACCGCCCCTTCGCCGGTCGCATGGGACTCGATGCCAAGACAGGACTGGGCTCCAGCCTCACCCTCGACGCCACGGTGAACCCGGACTTCGGGCAAGTCGAAGCCGACCCCGCCGAAGTGAACCTCAGCGGCTTCGAAACGTTCTTCGACGAACGCCGCCCCTTCTTCACCGAAGGCAGCGAGATGGTGCGCGGTAATGGCGCGCAGTACTTCTATCCGCGACGCATCGGTGCGCCCCCGCGCGGCTCCGCCACCGGCGACTTCGTCGATATCCCGCGCAACAGCACCATCCTCGGCGCGGCCAAGCTCACCGGCCGGTTGCCGAGCCGTCTGTCGATTGGTGCGATCACGGCGGTGACGGCATCCGAGCAGGCGCGCGTATTCCGCGCGGACTCAGGGCTCACCACCAACGTGCCGGTGGAACCGCGATCCACGTATGGCATTTTGCGCCTGCAGCAGGAAATCGGGCGCCAAGCCTCGACGATCGGGGCCTCGTTCAGCACCGTACAGCGCAGCGTGGGAAGTGAGCCCACACTGGCCAGCCTGCTGACACGCGAGAGCTACTTCGGCGGCGCCGACTGGCGCATTCGATTCCAGCAGGGCAAGTACGCCATGAGCGGCTTCGTCGCGGGCACGCATGTCGCGGGCGACACGGCGTCGATCCGCCGGCTGCAGGTGGCCAACTCCCGGCTCTTTCAGCGCCCCGATCGCCGCACCACGGTGTACGACCCGCTCAAGACGTCGTTGTCCGGATACTCGGCACAACTCCGCGCCGACAAAGATGCGGGACAGCACGTGCTGTGGGGCGCCGAGGTGAAGCTCGAGTCCCCGGGATTCGAATTGAATGATCTCGGCCGGCTGCAATCCACCGACGACATCGAGTACAACGCCGATCTGCAGATCCGCGAAACGACACCCAGCCGCTACTTGCAGAACTGGCGGCTCGGATTCGAAACGCGAGGCGCATGGAACTTCGAGGGGACGCACCAGCTGAACACGTGGTCGCAAAACAGCAGTGCCACGCTGCGGAATTTCTGGAATCTCAACGTGCGCTCCACCATCAACTTGCCCACCGTCGACGACGCCATCACGCGCGGCGGGCCGTACATGGGGCTCCCCCGTGAGTTCCGCCAAGAGTTCCGGATCAATAATCCGTTCGGCGCCCGCACTGGCTGGCGCCTGAACGGCGGCTATGGCGTCGACGAGTTCGGCGCATGGCGACGCAACGTGTCGGGACAAATCACGCTGCGCCCGTCGCCGCGCGTGTCCGTGTCCGTGGAACCCACGTTCCAGTCGGGCACCGACCCGCGCCAGTATGTCACGCGCGTGGCGGGTGGTACGCGCACCTTCGGCAACCGCTACGTGTTCGCCTTCATCGACCGCACCACGATCTCCACCAGACTCCGCGCCAACTACGCCTTCTCACCCAATCTCTCGCTCGAGGCCTACGCCGAGCCGTTCGTGGCCACGGGAAGCTACTCGCGCATCGGCGAGCTGTCGGCGCCGCGCAGTCGCGAGCTGCGCGAGTACGGCACCGACGGCACCACCATCGCGACCGACTCGGTGGGCACGCTCACCATCACCGACGGCACGCAGTCGTTCACGCTTGGTAATCGCGACTTCAACATCCTGTCGTTCCGATCCAACATGGTGATGCGGTGGGAATGGATACCGGGCAGCACGTTCTTCCTGGTGTGGCAGCAGAACCGCCGCACCGCCGAGGCCTTCGGCGACCCAGCCCGTGCGAGCGACCTGTTCCGCACCACGCGTGCCAGCGGTGACAACTTCCTGGCGGTCAAGGTGAGTTACTGGCTGCCCGTCCGTTTCGGTGGCGCCCGCTAAGGCCGCGGTACACTAGCTGCGCACTCGCTGCCTAGCTGCGCACGCTCGCCAGCGCCTCATCCACCGCCTTTCGCAGCTCCTCGAGCGCCACCGGCTTCAGCAGCACCGCATGCGCCCGTGCAGCGGCGATCCGCTCCGGCGTGAGCCGATGACTGAAGCCCGTGAGAATCAATACCGGCATGTCCGGCCGCAGCGTGTGCACCGCCTCGGCCAGCATGTCGCCCGTCATGCCGGGCATGGTCTGATCGGTGAGCAGCAAGTCCACCGCCGACGGCTGCTGTTGAATGAACGCCAGCGCGGCCTCCGGCTGCGAGAACACGTGTACCACGTGTCCGTAGTGCTGCAGCGCGCGCTCCACCACGCGAGCCACGCCTGGCTCGTCGTCCACCACCACCAGACACGCACCGGCGTACGGACTCTGCTCGAGTACGTCGTGCTCATCGTGGTCCATGGCACTCCCATACTCGGCGGTCGACAACTCGTCTTCGGCTTGGAATTCCGTGATCATCGTGTCCTGGTCGAGCTCTTCATCCCACAATCCTTCGATTACCGCTCGCGGAAAGAGCAGCTCGAAGGTGGTGCCCTGGCCGATCTCGCTGGTCACGTCGGCACGACCCAGGTGAGAGACCACGATACCGTGCAGCACGGCCATGCCAAGGCCTGTGCCTTCGCCGGTGGGCTTGGTGGTGAAGAATGGCTCGAAAATCCGGTTACGCACATCGACCGACATGCCGTCGCCCGTGTCACGGACTTGCAGCACCACCACCGCGCCGTGCGGTTCCGCCGCCGACTCGGGCTCGTTCCGTGACGACAGCGTGATCGTGAGTACGCCATCGGTCTTGTCGCGCATCGCGTACTCGGCATTCGACACCAGGTTGAGCAACAGCTGCTGCAACTGCGTGGGGTCACCCATCATTAACAGCGACTGTTCGGCGCCCTCGATCACGAGACTGACCGTGCGCGGAATCATGCGGCGCAACAACGGCTGCAAGTCGAGCACGAGCCGCGACAGGTTCACGTACTCGCGGGCGGGCGTGGAGCGACGACTGAAGGTGAGAATCTGCCGCACCACGTCGCGCGCGCGATCGCTGGCATCGAGAATCGCGCCCAGGTGCTCTTCGTTGCTGCGACCCTTGCGCAACGCGCTCTTCGCGTGCTCGGCGTTGCCGCGGATCACACCGAGCAAGTTGTTGAAGTCGTGTGCGACGCCTCCCGCGAGTGTGCCGAGGGATTCGAGCTTTTGCGCCTCGCGGATCTGCGCCTCGAACCAGGCCTTCTCGGCCTCGGCCTGACGCACCATGGTGAGGTCGCGGATCACCACGTGCCGCAGTTCGCGGCCGTCATTCGGCACGGCGGTCACCGTGCACTGCACCGGCACCTCCGTGTCACCGCGACGTACCGTGAGCTCCTGATCCGGCGTGGCCGCTCCCGTGCCTGGCGGCAACGACAGCAGCTCGTCGAGCGAACGGTTCTGCAACCGCTCCGGCGTCGACACGCCGAAGAGCGTGGCGGCCATCGCGTTCCCGGCGATCACCTGCCCATCATCGGCGAGCAGCTGCGCGTCAATCGCACGATCGAAGATCGTGCGGAACTTGCGCTCACTGTCGCGTAACCGCCGCTCACTCTCCAGCAGTTGCCGTCCGCTGCTGCGGATCACCTTGACCCGCCACCGGAACGCGGCGATCGCCACCAACACGACCAACACGGCATACAGACACAGCACATACCAGGTTCGCCAGGACGGCGCGCGCACGGAGAACGTGCTCCGCACTGGTCCGTACTCACGGCCCGCCCAGTCGTACGCCCATACCTCGAGCTCGTACTCGCCAGATGTGAGTTCGAGATAATCTCGGTTCGGGGCATCGCGCCACTCCGTACCCGGCGTGTCGGGAACACTCTCGGACATGCCGGTCTCCACTTCATCATCACCACCGAAGAAGGCATTCCGGCGATGCAGGCGCACGCGATACCGCGTGTCCTCCTCGCGATGAAACGTGAACAGCATTGGCTCGACGTGCAGATCGTGCTCATCGGGATCGAGTGTCACGCCATCTGACACGTCGCGTCCGGTCGCCTCGGCGGTCGCACGCACTTCGAGTCGCGCGGGCTCCTGCCGACGCGCCTCCGTGAGATCGACCACGCCGAGTCCGGCCGACGTGCCAACCCAGGCCATGTCGGGTGACCCGGCATTCGACACCGACCAGAGTTCACTCGAGGGCAGGCCATCCGCTTCCGCGATCTGCGTGGCCACGGTCCACTGGGCCGTGTCGGGCTTGGCCACATCCACGGCCACCAATCCCGACAGCGTCGAGACCAGCAGCAGACCACCGCGTCCGCAGTGGATTGACGACGCCCCAATCGACTTTACCAGCGTTACCAAACGCGACGGCATCGGCGCCCACGTGCCGGCACCCGCCTCCGAACGCCAAAAGAGTCCGCGTTCTGAGTCCAGAGCAAACAGCAGCGACGAGGCGCCGGCGGGAATGCGACAGATCGTGGTCACCATGCCGTTGTCGACGAGGCGGGCGACCACGGCCGGGAGACGCTCCTCGCGCGAGCCGGTGGCCGTGACTCGATACACCACGTCGGTTCCGCCGACGTAGAGCACGGGAGCGCCATTCAGGAGCCCGGCGGCGAGCCCCTCGACGGCGCCGGCCATGGCGATACTCGACGGGATCCACGCGGTTCCGCTCCACTCCATCAGGCCACGATTGGTGGCAGCGAGGAGCACGTTGCGGCCGTCGGGCATGGTAAGTCGCTGCACGCGAGACACGACGCGATCGCCGAGCCCCGCACCGAGCGACGCGATCGCTCCGTCGCGACGGGCAAAGAGATTACCGTCGGCGACGAACAGCACACGGGCGGCGTTTGCGGAGGGCGTGCCGCCGCGCAGCAGGGGCGGCTCGAGGCTGACGGAGGCAATCGCTTTGACATTCGTGTACGGCGTGCCGCTGGCGCGCCGCACGCGCTCCACCCGTCCGTCGGCGCCGACATGCATCAGTCCGGAGCGCGACGAGGCCATCCAGATGTCGTCGCGCCCATTGGCCCCCGGTACCGCCAGCACGTTGGTGATCGACTCGTCGTATCCTTGGGTCTGCAGATCGAAC
Source organism: Gemmatimonas sp. (assembly GCA_040399825.1). GTDB lineage: Bacteria > Gemmatimonadota > Gemmatimonadetes > Gemmatimonadales > Gemmatimonadaceae > Gemmatimonas. Next base: position 6,385 of record JBBARJ010000031.1, on the reverse strand, counting down.
TCGCCCGCGACACCGACCGACAGCCGGGAGAGATGACCGCCGCGCGCCGAGACGTACACGGACGTGCCACCAGCATGGCGCGGGACCGTGCGCAACAGGGTGACCGTACCTCTGCGGTTCGAGCTACCCGACAGCACGGGGCGCCAGGCGCCGTTCCCACTCCATTCGAACAACTGCCCTTCGGTGGTCCCGGCCCACAAGGCGAAGCCGCCGGTCGGCGACGGCACCGCCGCGAGTCGCGTGGCGCGTTCGGGTGAGCCCGGCAGTCGTACGAAGCGACGCTCGGCGGAGTCGAGCACAAAGACACCGCCCGCACCGGCCATATAGAGCCGCGCGCCGCGCCCGCCGGGCGCGACCATCAGGGATTGCGCATCCGAGCTGCTCAGGCCATCGCGTGCGGTGAAGGCGGTCCACGCACCCTGCCGGTAGCGCGCGACACCGCCCAGGGCGGACGCCACCCACAGTTCCGGCACGCTGTCCGCACCGGTCGCCGCCGTCACCACGACCCCAACCGGGGCAATCTCCGCGGGGAGCGTGAGCCGCACGAACTTCGCGCCGTCGAAATAGGCCGCCCCCTTCGAGCCGCCGGCGACTACGCGCCACGTGCCGTCGATCGCCCGCGTCTCGGCCAGACTATAAACCACCGCCCCCGGAAGGCCGTCGGCCTCGGTGAGCAGTTGCAGGCGCACGCCGTGGCGGTGGCGCAGCAGCCCGTGACGCGTGCCCATCCATCGCGTGCGATCGGTGCCGAAGAGCAGCGAGCGGATCTGCTGGTCTGCGAACTCCGGCGGCAGCACCTCGCGCCGCCATGTCCCGCCGGCGTAGGCGTACACGCCGTCCTCGGCGGCGAGCCAGGGTTGGCCCGCCGAGTCCAGATCCATGGCATACACCGTGGAGCTGCGTAGCCCGGAACTCCGGTCGAAGCGGCGCTCCGCGGTCATGCGCACCGTGGCGTTTGCCGGGATCACGGAGGAAAGCGTCCGCGACGGCTGCGCGCCAACCGACGGCGCTTCCCCCACCAGCATCAGCGCCGACAGTAGTGCCCCGACACGACCCATCAACGCACGGCTCATGCGAATCCTGTGGCTGCGGCCCGCACGGCGTCATCCATTGGCGGGAACGTCGACTTTGTGGACTCGAGCGTTTCCACCAGCATGCGGGCGATGAGATGATTGCGCACCGCTTTGTCGTCTGAGGGGACCACGTACCATGGGGCCCACGGCGTGCTGCAGCGTTCCAGCATCTCGCGATACGCGTCGGTGTAGGCGTCCCACCGATCGCGATCCTTGAGGTCGTCGAGCCGGAATTTCCAGTTCTTCGTGGGATCTTCGAGTCTGGCCTTGAGGCGATCGTGCTGTTCCTCTCGCGAGACGTGCAGCATGCACTTGCGAATGATCACGCCGTTATCGGTGAGCATGCGTTCGAAGGTATTGATATGGTCGTAGCGGGCACGCCAAACTGCCTCGGGCACCAGCCCTCTCACCCGCGCCGCGAGCACGTCTTCGTAGTGGGACCGGTTGAACACGCCCACCATGCCGCGCGGCGGCACGACCTGATGCACGCGCCAGAGCACGTCGTGACGCAGTTCGAGCGGCGTGGGTGGACCGAACGCCGCCACCTGCACGCCGGTAGGATTGAAGGCGCCATACACCGTCTTGATCACCCCGTCCTTGCCTGACGCATCGCGCCCCTGCAACACCAACAGCAAGGCGTGTCGCCCGTCGGCATGGAAGGCGGCCTGCAGCTCGGAGAGACGCGCCAGCAGCACCGCCGTGGCCGCCTCGAGCGCCGTCTTGTCGACGGGGCCATCGAGGCGCGCCGCCTTACTCCCCAGTTTGATTTTGTCGCTGACATCGACCGGAGTCAGATGCAGGGAGGACACGCCATTCGCCATCAGTCCGTGCCGCCGATCGTGGCAGCCCGTCCCGTCATCTCCTGCACCGCGATCACGAAGGCGAGTTCTCGCGCCGGTGTGGGATCGTCGGACTGGAACGCCGAGGGGACGAGGGTACGAAACCGCTCCACGGCCTGCGCACGTCGCTCGACGTCGTGCGGCGAGCCGTCGGGATCGGGAAACTCGATGCGGCCATGCACGACCACACTGCGCCACTCGAACAGCGCGGTGATTTCGTCGACTTCGAAGGCGATCCACGGATGATGCGCCAGCACGTTCACCTTCGTGCCGTACTGCGTACGGCCGTAGATGTGTCCGTTTGCATACACGTAATGCATCGGCTCGATGTCCACGCGATCGCGAAAGCTGAAGGCGAGGCGGCCGACGTGCTGGGACGTGAGCAGCGCCTCGCATTCGGCCCGATCGAGCACGTGCACGTCAGGCTGGTTCATTGGGCATCCTCCGTCGGCTCGAACGGCTCCATGTGAATGAGCACTCCCATGGCCGCCGGCACCCGCTGCCGAATCGCGGTTTTCACCATACCAGAGAGAATGTGCGCGTCGTGCAGTGAAAGCAAAGGATTGGCTTGTACATGTATGTCGACGTAGAACGCCGTACCGGATTTCCGGATCTTGAGCTTTTCGATTGCGAGCACGCCCGGCGTGGCGAGCGCAGCCGCTGACACCGTGGCCAGCACCGCCGGCGCCGGGGCGCGATCCATCAGGTCGCGCAGCGCCGTGCGCAGCAGCAGGCCGCCGTTGATGAGGATGACACCCGCCGCCACGAGTGCGGCCCAATCGTCCGCCGGCTCCCACCCCGGGCCTCCGATCAGCGCCATGGCGATGCCGATGAACGCCGCCCCCGACGTGATCGCATCAGCGCGATGATGCCAGGCGTCGGCCGCCACCACCACGCTGCCGGACACGTCACTCACCGCCTTCACGCGCTTGGCGAGCAACTCCTTGACCACGATGACCATCGCCAGCACCAGGAGCGTCCACCAGGCCGGCGCGTGATGCGGCGTGCGAATCTCCGCGATCGCCTCGATGGCGATCCCGATCGCGGCACCGAGCATGAGGGCCGACACCGTGGCAGCGGCCAGCGCCTCGGCCCGCCCGTACCCGAATGGATAGAACTCGTCGGGGTCCCTGCTGGCGATCCGGAGCCCGCTCCAGACCACCAGTGACCCGATCATGTCGGTCGAACTCTCGACCGCGTCGGCCACCAAGGCGTATGAGTTTCCCAGCAGTCCGGCCACCAACTTGACGACGGCCAGCCCCGCATTGATCACGAGCCCAAGCTGCGCGAGGCGCTCGGACTGGGGCACAAGGGGACGGGGCAACAGGTCCGGGCTCATCTCGGCGGAAAGCTAGTGATGAACGCTGAAGGAGGCGCGTACCGATCTGTGCCGTCACGCGGCGTTCGACGATCGCCCCGTTAGATTCTCCGACGCATGAACGCCCCCACCCCCACCACCAAGCCCAACACGCAGCCAGCGGCGACGCCCACGGCGACGCCTTCCGGCAAGCCCGCGACGCTGTCGCACCGGCTGGAGTACGCCGGCACGCGAATCGCCGTGTTCGCGCTCCGCCTGCTCGGCTGGCGCGGCGCGAGCTGGGTGGGCGGCCGGATCGGTCGCTTTGTGTATCACCCGATCGGCATTCGCGCGGGTGTCGTGGAGCGGCAGATCGCGGCCGCGTTTCCGGAGTTCACGCGCGAGCGCGTGGTGGAGGTGTCCCGCCGCTCCTATGACAGCCTGGGACGCACCTCCATCGAGACGGCGGTCCTGCCGGGGACCTCGTCGCAGCACGTGCTGGACCGGGTGGAACGGGTGGAAGGATGGGACCTCGTGGAATCGGCCATGGCCAAGGGGAATGGCCTGCTGATCGTGACCGGGCACCTGGGCAACTGGGAGTTTGGCGGCGCCTACTTCGCCGCGCGCGGTGTCCCGATCGATGTCGTGGCCCGCGGGATGGCCAACCCGATTTTCGACGCGTATCTCACCCGCACGCGGCGCGAGATCGGCATGGAAGTGATTCACGACAAGGACGCCGTGCGCCGCACGCCGCGATCGCTACGGGAGAACCGCGCCATCGCCTTCGTGAGCGATCACGATGCGCTGGGGCTGGCCAGCACCTTCGTGCCGTTCTTCGGCCGCCCGGCCAAGACGCCACGCGGTCCGGCGGTGTTCTCCCTGCGCTTCGACGTGCCCACGGTGTTCGTCGGTGTCGTGCGTCAGCCCAGCGGCCGCTACGCGATCCTGATCGAACCGGTGGAGGTAGCGCGCACGGGCGATCGCGAGGCGGATATCGACGCGATCGTGCTGCGTTACACCCAGATTCTCGAGCGCCTGGTGCGCGCGTACCCCGAGCAATACTTCTGGCAGCATCGGCGGTGGCGTCGTCAGCCGCCCGACACGCCCCCGCACCTGCGCGAGCCGTAGGGCGATGGCGGCTGCCCGGATGTCGAAACGCGTGAAAGGCTGGCGTGCCGTCGTGCGGCGCATCGCCCTGAGCGTGCTGTTCCTCATGGTGCTGCCCGTTCCGTTCATTCTGCTCTTCGCCGTGGTGCAGCCGCCGGTCACGTCGGTGATGCTGCAGCGCGTCGTCGCGCGCACGATGAACGGCGATCGTCCCATCTGGCCGGCGCACACCACGGTGTCGCGCGCCGGGCTCTCGCCGAACTTGCGGCGGGCCGTGCTTGCATCGGAAGACGACCGATTCTATCTCCACTTCGGCATCGACCTGGTGGAGATCAACAACGCACTCGAGCGTCAGCGCCGCGGCGGGAAGCTGCGGGGTGCCTCGACGCTCACCCAACAGGTCGCCAAAAACCTGTTTCTCTGGAACGGGCGCTCGTTTGTGCGGAAAGGCATCGAAGCCTACATCGCGCTACTGCTCGAGCTCCTGTTGTCGAAGGAACGCATTCTCGATCTGTATCTCAACCTAGCCGAGTGGGGCCCCAACGCATTCGGTGCAGAAGCCGCCGCACGGCTGCATTTCAAAAAAAGTGCTGCCAAGCTCACGCGGGACGAGGCGGCACGACTGGCGGCCATCCTCCCGGCCCCACGTCGATGGTCGCCGAAGGGGTCCATCGCCACGCGTCGTGCGGCGACAATTCTGGTGCGCATGCAGTACGCCGCGCCGAAGACCGAGCCGCCTGCTCCGGCGAGAAAGCGACGTAAGGCGTAGCACGCCGCGCCGACGCCGCATGGCGTCAGGTGCCGATGACCAGCCCGCCGTCAACGCTGAGCACGGCCCCGTTGATGAACGCCGCCGCATCCGACGCCAGAAAGCAGTACGCGTTCGCGACGTCCTCGGGGGAGCCGAGTCGACCCGCCGGCGTATGCGTGAGCATCGCGTCGAGCGCCGACGCGGGCATCTGGGCCGTCATGTCGGTGGCGATGAATCCGGGCGCGATGGCGTTGACCGTGATGTTCCGCTTTCCGAGCTCGCGCGCCCAGACCTGTGTCATCCCGATCACGCCGGCCTTCGTGGCGACGTAGTTCGTCTGCCCGAAGTTGCCGTTGAGTGCCACCACCGACGACGCGTTGACGATACGTCCGCCGCCGCGCTTGAGCAGTTCGGGGACCACGGCCTGCGTGCACGTGTAGACCCCCTTGAGATTCACGGCGATGACCGCGTCGAACTCGTCGTCCGTCATGCCCCCGGTCACAGCACCGTCCTTCACCTTGACCAACTGCGCGTCCCGCGTGATTCCGGCGTTGTTGATCAGAATGTCGATGCCGCCGAAGCGGGCGACGGTGGCCGCAACGGCCGCGTTCACGCTGGTACGCTGCGTCACATCGGCCGCGAAGAAGCACACATCCAATCCTTCACCAACGAGCGCGGCCGCCGCGGCTTCACCCACGGCGACCACGCGATCCCAGATCGCCACCCGCGCGCCACTGTGCGCAAGACGACGCGCCGTAGCGCGGCCAATGCCGTTGGCGCCGCCGGTCACCACCGCGACGCGCTGTGTGAGATCGATATGCATGCGCGCCAAGCTATGGTGCGACCTCAGCCGTGCAATAGGAATCCTGTCAGTACCTTTCCCGGCGTGACGCCGCGCGTGAGGCGCCGTGCGAACCACTGTGAGCTCCCCTTCACCACGTGCGCATGCTTGGTTCGTTGCGGTAACGCCGTTACACTGCCCTCACGGCGCTCGATGAAGAGCCGCCCGTACCCAATCATTACGCCTTCGTGCCGACTCGCGCCCTATTCATGCGTACCCATCAATTGTTCTCGCTCGTCGTGGGCGCGGCCGTCGCCGTTGGCACGATGCTGTCGCCGTCCGTCTCCGCCGCGCAATCCGCAACCAAGCCTGCCTCAGCCGCAGCGAAGACCAAGGCCGCCAAGAGCGCCAAGGGCAAGCGCACGAGTACGGAACAGAGCACGGCGACCGACACCACGAAGAAAAAGGTGCAAGGTGCACTCGGTCCGCAGTCCGGCGATCGTCACCTCGCGTTCAAGGGGACGGGGAGCGATCTCG
>JBBARJ010000030.1:0-17448 GCA_040399825.1 Gemmatimonas sp. | reverse complement strand
GAACGGTGCCGGTAAGTCGTCGCTGCTGAAGATCATGGCGGGTGTCGATACCGAGTTTCAGGGCGAGGCGTGGGCCCACAAGGGCACGCGCATCGGCTATCTGGCGCAGGAACCGGAGCTCGACACGTCGCTCGACGTGCGCGGCAACGTGGAACTCGCGGTGAAACAGCAGCGCGACGCGCTGAACGAGTTCAACGACATCTCGCTCAAGTTCGCCGAGCCCGATGCGGACTTCGACGCGTTGATCGATCGTCAGGGGAAGCTGCAGGAGTACATCGACCAGCACGATCTGTGGAACCTCGACAACAAGATCGAAGTGGCCATGGACGCGCTGCGCCTGCCGCCGGGCGACGCCGACGTCACCAAGCTGTCGGGTGGTGAGAAGCGTCGCGTGGCGCTGTGCAAGATTTTGCTGGAAGAGCCGGACATGCTGCTGCTCGACGAACCCACCAACCACCTCGACGCCGAAAGCGTGGCCTGGTTGGAGCATCACCTCGAGCGGTACACGGGTACCGTGGTCGCCATCACCCACGATCGCTACTTCCTGGACAACGTGGCGAAGTGGATTCTCGAGCTCGATCGCGGCAAGGGCGTGCCGTACGAGGGCAACTACTCCGGCTGGCTGGAGCAGAAGCAGGCGCGCATGGCGCTCGAAGAGAAGCAGGCGAGCACGCGTCAGAAGACGTTGCAGCGCGAGCTCGAGTGGGTGCGCATGTCGCCGCGCGCGCGTCAGGCCAAGAACAAGGCCCGGTTGACCGCGTATGAGGACTTGGCGAGCGAAGCGCAGCAGGACCGCGCGATGCAGAATGAAATCGTGATTCCGCCGGCGCCGCGCCTCGGCAACGACGTCGTGATCGCCAAGGGGCTCAAGAAGTCGTACGGTGACAAGCTGTTGTTCGACAATCTGTCGTTCGATCTGCCGCGCGCCGGCATCGTGGGTATCATCGGCCCCAACGGCGCCGGTAAGACCACGCTGTTCCGCATGATCAACGGGCTCGAAACGCCCGATGGCGGTGCGCTCAAGATCGGCGAGACGGTCGAAATCTCGTATCAGGATCAGTCGCGCACGCTCGAAGGGAAGCGCACGCTCTGGGAAGAGATCTCGGGTGGACGCGAGTCGATTACGGTGGGCAAGCGTGAGATGAATTCGCGCGCGTACGCGGCGAGCTTCAACTTCAAGGGCGCCGATCAGCAGAAGCTGGTGGCCAACTTGTCGGGTGGTGAGCGCAACCGGTTGCACCTCGCGAAGACGGTGCTGCAGGGTGGCAACTTGCTGCTGCTCGACGAACCGACGAACGATCTCGACGTCGATACGCTGCGCGCGCTGGAAGACGCGGTGCTCGATTTCTCGGGCTGCGCGGTGATCATCTCCCACGATCGGTGGTTCCTGGATCGCGTGGCGACGCACATCCTGGCGTTCGAAGGCGATTCGGAGACGGTGTGGTTCGAGGGGAACTACGGCGCGTACATCGAGGATTTGAAGCGCCGGAAGGGCCCGGATGCGGACATGCCGACGCGGATCAAGTACAAGAAGTTGGTGCGCTCGTAAGCCTCTGCTTGCTGGCGGATGGATCGTGGTACGCGGGGGCTGGGACGGCCGAGGGTGTCCCAGTCGCCGCTTGCTGCGCGTGGGGTCATTGGTCGCAGCTCGTCGATTGGATTGCGGCCCCCACGCAGAGGCGGCTTTGGGACACCCTCGGCCGCCCCAGCCTCGGGCGGGGGGAGTGGTGCCGCGGCGCGAGGTACTCGCTGGGGGGCCGAACGGCGCCGCGTCTGAACCGGATGGGCAGGGCATGCCGACGTATCAACTGCTAGTGCCAAAGCGGTCTGATACATTCCCTCATGGACTTGCCCGACACCACTTCGCCACGCGATCTCTACAGTCTCACGCGCGCTGAGCTGCAGCAGCAGCTGGTGCACTGGGGCCTCAAGCCCGTGCATGCCAACCGGCTGTGGAGGTATCTGTACATCGACCTCGTGTCGTCGTTTGACGAGATGCCCGAGCTGTTACCCGCGTTGGCGGCGCGTCTGCGCGCGGAAACGACGCTGGGCGTGCTGCCCACGTCGCTCGAGACGGCGTCGAGCGATGGCTTTACGCGAAAGTATCTGCTGTCGCTCCCGGATGCCGCCACCATCGAGACCGTGCTCATGAAGTTCACGGGGCGCGTTACGGCCTGTGTGAGTTCACAGGTTGGCTGCGCCATGGGGTGCGTCTTTTGTGCGACGGGACAGATGGGGTACACGCGTCATCTCACACCGGGGGAGATCGTCGCGCAGGCCGTGCATGTGGCGCGCGTGCTGCGTCACGAGGCGCCCGCCGGCAAGATGATGCGCCAGACGCGCCATGGGCTCGGCACTCGCCTGCGGAACCTGGTGCTGATGGGGATGGGCGAGCCGTTGCACAACTACGACGCGGTGATGCAGGCGATCGACATTCTCCTCGATCCTCATGGTCCGGCGCTCGCCGCCGACCGCGTCACGCTGAGCACGGTGGGTGTCGTGCCGGGCATTCTTCGCATGGCCGCGGAACAGCGTCCGGTGCATCTGGCGGTCTCGCTGCACGCGGCCACGCAGGCCGAGCGGGCGGCGCTGGTGCCCTCCGCGCGCAAGTGGCCGCTCGACGAACTGATGGCCGCGTGCGGTACGTACAGTGCGATGACGGGCCGCCGCATCTTCTACGAGTGGACCTTGATCGAGGGGCGGAACGACGGCGTGGATCAGGCGCGCGCCGTGGGTGTCCTGCTGCGCGGGTTGCCGGCGCACGTGAACCTCATTCCGCTCAATCCGACCACTGGCTACGACGGCGCGCCCACGCGTAACGAGGCGGCGACGCGCTTTCAGCAGGTGCTGGCGGAGGAGTTCGCGCTACCGAGTACGGTGCGCCAGCGGCGCGGGATCGACATTGCGGCCGGCTGCGGGCAGCTGGCGGTAAAGGTGAGCTGACTGGATGGGCTGGACGGTTGAAGGGGGCAGAGTCGTAGAACGTTTGGCGTTCAACGACTCTGCCCCCTTCAACCGTCTTTCAACAACGCTAACCCCTTGATCGCGCCCCGTGACTAGGCGCGACGAGTCCGGCGGCGTGCCGCTGCAGCAAGTCCAAACAGGCCAACACCCACGAGGGCGAATGACGACGGCTCCGGCACCGTGACATCGGATTCCGAAATGTCGGTGTCGAAAAACAACACGGCATCAGCGAACCACTTGTCTTTCGAGATTCCACCATTGTTGAACGTGATCTCGATCGTGCGGAACAGATCCCCCACCGGGGCATGCGGAGCGAGTCCCACCGCGTTTGTGTAGTTCACCGTCGTGTTCCACGCGTCACCGGTCACGCACAAAACCCTCCGGCAGACATCGGCGTCATTCCCGATGTTGGAGCCTGGTGTGCCCTCACCACCAAACGCCCGGTCAAACAGAATGCGGGTGGTGTACGCGTCGAATGTGAGCCCCGTCAGGTTCGAGCCCGTATTGTTTTCGAGCTTCCATTGCGTCAGGAACGTGTTCGGATCCGGCAGGATATTGAACGACAGGAGCGTGAAATCTGACCCCGTCCATCCTTGGCCAGTCAGGTACAAGGTTTGGTTCTTGCTGGGGTCTGCAAAGGTGGCAATCAGTTGCACGCCACCCATCATGCTGACGAATACGTTGTCGTAGATGGCTCCGTCCGTCGTGTACGACGTTCCCGGAGTGGAGGTTACGGTCTGCGCTTAAGCGGAAACCGCGCCGCCGAGCAACGCCAGCGCCGCATAGGCCACCGTCGAGATTTTCTTCATGATGTCCTTCGTGGAAGATGAGCCGGATGAAACCCGGCACGCGAATGAACTCAATCATTTCCCTGCAATTGGCATGCCGGTGTCTCGGGATCGACTCGATCATTCCTTGGCGCGATGTAACTTCTTTTGAAGCAAAGGCTTACGCGGCGATGGCGGCCGGACATCTGCTCGTGTGGACGACCTGGTTGCCGCATGCTGTTGCTGGTCCGCCACACTTTACCGTGCATTCGCGCGACGCACCGGCGCCTTGACCGGCGAGGGAGTGCGTGTTGGCTACGGCCGGCAGTTGGCGGCGGCGACCCGCGCGCGCACATCGGCGGCATCGCGCGGGCGGGTGGCGGCATCGGGCGCGCGGAAGGTGATCACGTAGGCGCCGTCGGGCATCTCGTCGCGGCGCACGCGGGTGTATCCCACGGCGCCGAGTTCACAGATGAGCAGCCGCGGCGGGGTGCCGTGCCGATCGGTCGGGGCATCCTGATCGAGAATCGCCAATCGCCCGCCCGCCCGGAATGCCGACGCGAGCCGATACAGCAACGCGTACGGGTCGCTGATCTCGTGATACATGTGAATCATGAGCGCCACGTCGATGCTGGCCGCGGGCAACGCCGGATCGCCGGGGGTCCCCGCGATCACCTCCACGTTGCTCCACTTGGCCTCGGCCACCCGCTCACGGAGCATCGCGAGGTAGCGCGGCTCGATGTCCTGCCCGTACACCATGCCGCGCGCACCCACCCGCTCGCTGAGGTGCCGCACGTAATAGCCGTCGCCGGCGCCGATGTCGGCCACGCGCTGTCCGGCGCGGATGTTCAGGATCGCCATCACCTTCTCCGCCTCACCGAAGGCGTCGCGGTCGTCTTCGGCGATCCACCGCGGGGCGACGATGCGCGAAACGGGCCGGTTGGGCGCCGGAAACTCGCGATCGGCCGTTTGCGCGGCGGCCGTCTGCGCGCTGCCCCCTGCGGCAACGGCGAGGCACGCGACCAGGCCGGTTGCTGTCGTCCATCTCGCCAAGAGGCGACGGGAGCCTGTGATGGCTCGGGTCGACACGCACACGAGGCGAGACGACAAACCGGCACGGGGCACAACGGTGGGCACGGGCATCGACGGGGCGGTCAGGGAGAGACGATGAACCTTCCTCAACAGAAGCCGCGAGTCCGACACCTTGTTCCGCATCGACACCATCCGCCCGGCGGTGTCCATCCGTCTTCCCAGAGGTCGCCGTACAGCACCGGTCTGCGGACCACGGTCTCATGGTCCTGCCTCATGGCCTGATCGGTCTGCTGCCGGGCGTCACGGCCTGACCTGCCGCGGACTACCGGGCATGCGGGGCGTTCAAAGGGTTATCACGGGGTCTGCGTCGTTGTCTTCAAGGGAGTGACATCACGCCGCCGTCGACCGTGTCGCATATTAGGCCATGCTTTCCGAGACGATGGCCACCATCGGGATTGGCTCAGGTGCCCACGCCTCTGCCGCGCGTGTGCGATGACTTCATCGCGAACGGGAACCGTCAACGCATGTCCCCGTTCCCCTCTCACTTCATTCCCATGTATACAGGACACCGCGCCATCGCCGCACTCGGCATCGTGCTTCTGAGCGGCGGTGTGCTCACCTCCTGCGGGAAGGAACGGGCGCCAGCGGCGGATCTCATTCTGCACCACGGCCTCGTGTACTCGATGGCCTGGCCGGAGCCGTCTGTCGAGGGGAGGCCGTCGCCGGACGCACCGTACGACTCCGTGAAAGGCTGGCGGCACGACGCCACGGCGGTGGCGGTGCGCGACGGTCGTATTGTGTTCGTGGGTGGCGACTCCGGCGCGCTGGCGCTCGCCGGGACCAGCACGCGCCTCGTGAACCTTGCCGGTCATATCCTGCTGCCGGGGCTCGTTGACGCACACACGCATGTCGCCGAACTCGGCGAGACGCTCGACCGCGTGAACCTGACCGGTGTCGCCACCGAGGCCGAAGCGGTGGACCGCATTGTGGCGCGTGCGGCCACGACACCCAAGGGCGCGTGGATTCTGGGCTACGGCTGGGATGAGGGCGCGTGGGCCAATCGCTACCCCGACAAGCGCCTGCTGTCGGCGCGCGTACCCGATCACCCGGTCATCCTGCGCAGCTTGCACGGCTTCGCGGCATGGGCGAACGCACGCGCGCTCACGCTGGCCGGCATCACCCGTGAGACGCGGGTGCCCGATGGGGGAGAGATCCGCCTCGATGCGAAGGGCGAGCCGACTGGGCTGGTGCTCAATCGCGCCGTGCCGCTGCTCGACAACGCGGTGCCGCGACCGTCGCCGGCGCAACGCGATGCGCAGCTGCTGCGCGCGCTGCAGGTGATGGCGCAGGCCGGCTACACCGGCGTACACGAAGCCGGCGTGGCGGCTGATGTCATGGACAGCTTCGAGCGCCTCGCCGCGCACGACTCGCTGCCGCTGCGCGTGTACGCCATGCTCAGTGCCCGCGACTCCGCGCTCATTCGTCGCTGGATCGCACGCGGTCCGTTCACCTCGGCCAACGGACTGCTCACCGTGCGTGCGGTCAAGGCATACTACGACGGCGCACTCGGCTCGCGCGGCGCGCAGCTGCTGGCGGACTATGCCGACCGCCCGGGACATCGCGGCGTGAGCGGCGGCAGTTATGGTTTCGATCAGCGGCTCGTGGCCGATATCATGAGCGCCGGCTTTCAGGTGGGCATTCACGCCATCGGCGACGCCGGCAATCGCGCCACGCTCGACTTCATCGACTCGGTGACGCGGGCGGCGCCCAAGGCGCGCGGCCTGCGGCATCGCGTGGAACATGCGCAGGTCGTGTCGATGCCGGACATCGCGCGCTTCGCCGCGATGGGCGTGATCGCATCGGTGCAGCCGCCACACGCCGTGGAAGACAAAGGCTGGGCGGAGACCCGTGTCGGCGCCGATCGCATCGCCGGTGCGTATGCGTGGCGCACCCTGCGTCGTGCCGGGGCACCGTTGGTGTTCTCGTCGGACCTTCCCGGCTCCGATTGGAGTCCGTTCTACGGGTTGCACTCCGCCATCACGCGCATGGATACGAGCGGCGCGCCACCAGGCGGTTGGTATCCCGCGCAACGCATGACGCCCGAGGAAGCGGTGCGCGGCTACACTGTGTGGAGCGCCTACGCCGGATTCGATGAGACGGACGCTGGCACCATTGCCGTGGGCAAGCGGGCGGACATGACGGCACTGGATGTGGATCCATTCCGTGCCGATGCCCGCTCGCTGCTTGGCGGGGCGGTGGTGGTCACGGTGTCGCGCGGACGTGTGACGTATCGTCGATGACGGTGTCGTGTCGTGCGCACCGATGTTGGTCCTCCCTGCTCGGAGATCGAGGCTGCTGATGAGTATCCATGTCGTGTTGGTGCACCCCGAGATTCACTGGAATACCGGCAATTCGGGGCGCACGTGCCTCGCCACCGGGGCCACGCTGCACCTGATCGAGCCGCTGGGGTTCTCGCTCGACGAGGCACAGGTGAAGCGCGCCGGGCTCGACTACTGGGAGCACGTGGATGTGCGCGTATGGCCCAGCTGGGAGGCGTTCGAGGTTGAACTGCCGCGCCTTGGCCAGCCGTATTTCTTCTCGACGAAGGCCACGCAGCTGTTCTGGGATGCGCCGTTGGCGCCAGTCGAGGGCACGGTGCTGGTGTTCGGTCGCGAAACCGGCGGACTGCCGGCTGAGCTCCACGAGCGCTACGCCGAGCGGTTCGTGCGTCTGCCGATCGTGACCGAGCAGGTGCGGTCGCTGAACTTGTCGACGACGGTCGCCATCGCCGTGTACGAGGTGCTGCGACAGCAGCGGTAGACGCCGTGCCGGATGCCTCCGGCCGCGTGGTGTCGCTCAAGTTTCGGTCGGACAGGTACGATACCACTTTCGTGGATCTGAATCACGGCAGGACGTCGCGCGAGCGGCGGCGTGCCGTGTCGCGCTGCGAGCCTCTCGATGTAGTGGGGTTGCAACTGCCAGATGCCGGGTGACTTGTCTTGGACGTCGAATGCACATCAACACGCACGGTGCGCCATGTATCGCGCACAGCGCGCCAACTGTCTCGCAGACCGCTGACCGTCTCGCGGGCGGATCGCGCGCCATCGCCGTCGTCGGCCTCACACTCCTGGCCGCGCTCGCAGCCCCCAATCCGTCGCACGCCCAGAGTCCGGTCGGATTCCGGAGCGGATTCACCGAGGGCAACGGCATCGCGCCGCGTGGTCGCGTGGATGTCGACTATGGCAGCTCGCTGAGCACGGCCGGGGACACGCGGAGCGTCACGGCGGGTGAAGTCGTGGCGCATGTCCCGCTGTCCCAACGGTTCGCGCTTCGCCTGCACTTCAACTCCTATGCGTGGGTCCGAACGCCGCAGGCACAGGTCGCGGGACGTGAGGACATGGGTATCGGTACCGCCCTCAACGTCCGCCCGAATGTCGGCTGGCGTCCGGCGACGGCGCTGCTGACCCGCTTGGACGTGCGGAGCGGCAGCCTGCCGGGCGAGGCGAGTCCGTGGCGGCCCACGATCAAGGTGGCCCTCGGGTGGCGTCTGCCCGCCGGCGTCACGCTGGCCTCAAACATCGGTCTCGCCGCGCTCGATACGCGTGGCGATCGCTATACGCAGCACTTCGGGAGTCTGTGGCTTGGTCGGACGATCACGGGGCGAGTCGGATCGTTTGCCGAAGCGTTCGTCTTCAGTCGCGAGGCGCGGTCCGGTCCGTCCACCCGCTACGTGCGAGGTGGTGTCACCGTGTTGCTCACGACCCGCATGCATCTCGATGTCAACGCCAGTGCGCAGCTCGGCAGCGTCGGGGAGCGCCGGACGATGGGGATCGGCATGAAGCATCGCTTGTGATCGGTACCCGAAGGACACCGTCGGCCCGACAACCTTCCGCGACTCATACCCTAATCGAACGCCTCTGATGCAACGCATAAAGAATTGGAAGCTCCGCACCAAGCTCCTCACGGCCTTCGGCGTGGTGCTCTCGCTCGTCGCCGTGCAGTCCGTGATCTCCTTCCGCGCCACCATCGCGAGCCGGGACGCGGTGAAGTGGACCGATCACACTCACGAGGTCATCGCCGTCGCCAACGATGCGCTGGCCGACTTGGTGAACATGGAAACCGGCTACCGTGGATTCCTCGTCACGGGGCGCGACGTGTTTCTCGAGCCGTATGCACTGGGGCAGGAGCGTGCACCGGCCGCGCTGGCGCGACTGATGACGCTGACCGCCGACAATCCGGCACAGGTCGCGCGCTGGACCGACCTGACGACACGCGCGCAGGCGTGGCAGGAGGAGATCACGACGCCGGGCATCGCGCTGCGTCGTCGCGTGGCCAGCGGTGCCGCGACGCAGCAGGATATCGTCGCGTTCGAGACCAGTGGCAAGGGGAAACAGCACTTCGACGGCATGCGTCGTGTGTTCGCCGAGGCGATCGGTGCGGAGCGTACGCTGATGACGTCGCGAAACGCTGAAAGCGAGCGCGCCGCCCGTCAGCTCCTGGTGGTCATCGTTGGCGGCACGCTCACACTGGTCGTGCTCGGACTGATCATCGCACACGTCATCGCGGCCGTGATCGGCCATCCAGTGAACACGCTGGCGGTGGCCGCGAAGGCGTTAGCCCGCGGTGAGCTCGACGTCACGCTTCCCACCGAAACGGGTGATGAAGTCGGTGATCTCTCGCGTTCGTTTCGGGAGATGGTGACGGCCCAGCAGGACATCACGAAGAGTGCCGCCGCCATCGCGGCGGGAGACGTGTCGGTCGCCATTCAGCCGCGCGGCGACAAAGACGTGCTGGGGCATGCTTTCGTGGCCCTGCGCTCGACGCTGGACGGCCTGGTGCAGGAAACGTCAGGATTAGTCACCGCTGCCAAAGCCGGAGATCTTTCCACGCGCGGAAACGCCGCGGCATTTTCTGGCGCGTATCATGACCTCGTGTTGGGCATCAATGAAACGCTCGATGCCGTGGTCGATCCGATCAACGAGGCACTGACGGTGCTGGAGCATGCGGCGGCGCGTGACCTCTCCAAGCGCGTGCGCGGCACGTTCTCGGGCGATCACGCGCGCCTCGCCGACGCGGCCAATCTTGCCCTCGGCAACCTCGCGACGGCGCTCCACGAGGTCGAGGTGGCGACCGAGCAGATCGCGGGCGCCTCGGCGCAGGTGGCGGCTGGCAGCCAGTCGCTGGCGGACGTTGCGTCGGCACAAGCGGCGTCGGTGGAAGAGATCTCCGCAGCCGTCCACGAGCAGTCCACGGTGACCACGCGGACGGCCGGTCTCGCCAAGGAAGCCAGTGATCTCACGGGCCACGTGCGCGATCGCGTCCGCTCCGGGGCGGAGTCGATGCACGAGCTGGACGGTGCGATGACGCGGATGAGGATTCCGCGAAGAAGACCGCGCAGATCGTGAAGCGCATCGACGAGATCGCCTTCCAGACCAACTTGCTGGCGCTCAATGCGGCGGTCGAGGCCGCGCGTGCCGGCGATGCGGGCCGAGGCTTTGCGGTGGTCGCTGACGAAGTGCGGCAGCTTGCCATCCGCGCGGCGGAGGCGGCCAAGGAGACGTCGAGTCTGATCGAGCAGACCGTGGTGTCCACGACGGCGAGCACTGTCATCAGTCGACGGGTTGGTGACCACCTGAGCAGCGTCCAGACCGAAATCAACCGCGTTGCAGCGGTGGTGGAAGAAATCGCGTCAGACTGCGTGCTTCAGCGTGACCAGACGGCCGACATTCGCAATACGTTGGAGCAAGTCAGTCAGCACACGCAGGAATCGGCCGCCAGCGCGGAAGAGAGCGCCAGCGCGTCGGAAGAGCTCAGCGCGCAGGCGGCGATGATGAAGGAGCTGGTGCAAGCCTTCGTGGTAGGCGAAGCCGGAAGACCAGCGCATTCGTCAGATCCGCACGTCGACACGTGGCGTGCCACGAAGGGGCGAGCGCCGCGACTCTCGGTGATGGCCGCCAGCGGCTTCTGACGACGGTGTCGACGCTCAACGACGACTGGCTGCGCTACGGTTCGCGGATGCTGGTAAGCCGCGTAATCGCCCGCATGCCGTCGTCGCCGATATCGAGGCTGTGTGCGTTCACATACAGCGCGATGTGCTGCGCGCACACGTCGTCGGACATTTCCTGGGCGTGGGCGCGCACGTAGTCGCGGCTCGCCTCGGGGTGGTCGAAGGCATACTGCACTGACGCGCGAATGGCGCGCTCCACCTCGGCCGCGACGTCGGCGCTGATGTCGGCGCGCGCACAGATGCCGGCCAGTGGCACCGGAAGGTTCGTCTCGCGCTCCCACCAATCGCCCAGATCGACGGCCTTGTGCAGCCCGTGCTCGGCGTACGTGAACCGACTCTCGTGAATGACGAGCCCCGCGTGCACGTCACCGCTGCGCACGGCCTGTAGAATGCGATCGTAGCGCATCTCGACGACATCGTCGAGCTGCGGCGCGGCCAGCCGCAGCAAGCGATACGCCGTGGTTTCGCGACCGGGGATCGCCACGCGACCGCTCACGGCATCGGTCAGGGACATCGGCGTGCGCGTGACGACGAGTGGACCGACGCCGTGTCCGAGGGCCGCGCCGCTGCGGAGCAGGCGATAGCCGCTCCCGATGGCGGCGAAGGCCCCGACACTGAGCTTGGTGAGATCGAACTCCCCATGGTGCGCGCGTCGGTTCAGTTCCTCGATATCGAGCAGCACGGGCGTGATGCGCACGGGCGTGTCGACGAGGCCGAACGTGAGCGCGTGAAACGCGAACGTATCATTGGGGCAGGGCGAGTAGCCGAAGGTCAGTTCACGCATCGGCGGATGCATCGGTCAGCGCCTCGCGCACGGCGTGCACCAGCTGTGGTGTGATCGCGGTGATGGCGGCAAAGGCCGCATCGAAATGCCAGCGCGCGCGGTCGTGTTCTTCGATGTCGTTCGAAATCGCGCGCACTTCGATGGCCGGCACGCCCGCCAGTTGAGCGGCGCGCAGCACGCCGAAGCCTTCCATCGCTTCCACATCGCAGTGCACCGTGCCACCGACGCGGGCACTGGTGCCGATGGTGAGCGTGGGTGCGTTCGGCAGTGCACGCTGCACGGCGTGCAACAACGCCGGTGACGCCTGCACCGTACTCGGCGCCCATTCGGCCGGCACGTTCGAATCGCAGTAACGCGCCTCGGCAGCAATGACGAGCGACGCGGGCGCCAGTGCACGCGCGCGACGCGCACCGGCGATGCCGACGTGTACAATGGCGTCGGGGCGCCGTTCGGCGATCGCGGCCGCCGTGCGTGCCGCCGCTTCCACGGGACCGACGCCGCACAGCAGCGTGCGCCATCCATCGGGCGTTGCGAGTTCGCGCGCCGTGGCCGCGACCACCAGAATGCGTGCGCGATCGCTCATGACGTCCTCATGTCATCCTCATGGCCGCGAAGTCTAAGGCGTCGCGGCTCACGCCACGAGTTCGCCGCCCCAGCTGGCCGGGTCGACATCGGCGATCGTTTGCGTGAGTGTCCAGGCATGCCCCGCCGGGTCGCGCACGGAGGCCTGTCGTTCGCCGTCGGCGTGATCGGCGGGCGGGGTGAGACCGGTCGCGCCCAGCGCGAGGGCGCGGTCGTAGGCCGCCTGCACGTCGGGCACACGCACCATGAGCACCGCCGGCGGACGTCCGCCGGTGGCGGGCGCCGCGACGGCGTCCCACGCCACCACCACCATGGCCCCCGTGCCGATCGTGAGCTGCACGCGCTGCTGCGGGATGCGCAGGTGCTCGCGGGCGCCGAGCACGTCGCGCAGCCACGACACGGCCGCGTCGATGTCGGGGTAGCTGCGCATGGGGATGAACGCGGCGTCGGGGATGGAGCGATTCCGGAGCGGTATCGGCACACGCTCCGCCATCACGGCATCAGCGAGCATGGCATCCTGATGGGCAAGAATCATCGGCCACGCGGCCTCGTGGGCATCGCGCGCGTCGGTTGTGGCGAACCCCTGGTGCGTGAGTGTGAGCTGCGTGTAGTCACCGGCGATCGGATCGAGATGCACGGTGAGCGTGGTCTCGGCGCCCGCGGTGCCGCCGACGCCGGTGACCCAGCTGAGCGACACCAGCGCATCGGGCACGAGCCGCAGAAATCGACCGTAGTGCGAATGACGGACGGGTTCGCGCGCATCGGTGAACCGCTGCGTGACTTCAAAGAAGAACGGTTCGCCGACCTCGGCCCGCACCCGTGCGGTGTCGGATTCGGCAAACCACGAGCCCCAGCCGGTGGTCCACGCGCGATAGAGCGTGGCGGCGGATCGCGGCGAGGTGCGGGTGATGGTCAGCGCATGCATGGCGGTAATGTATGCGCGGCGCGCGGGCCTAGTCCTTCGTGCCCACCGGCACACCCTGTGCGCGGGCGCGCTCCAGCCGGTCGAGTCGTTTGGCCCCCTGTGACATTGCGTGCTCCACGAACGGGGCGGCGGACAGCGCGAAGGGCACGGCGTCGGCCGGATACGCCGCAAACGCCTCCGTGATCACGGCCACGGCGGGGTCCATCAGCGCGTTCATGGTGTCGGCAATGGCGTCCCAGACCGGCGCGCCGTGCTCGACGCCTAACCGCGACAGCAGATACAGCCCGTAGGCGATATGGCGCGACTCATCCAGCTTGAGCAGCGCGGTCATCTGCTGCATGCCCGGCAGGATACCGCGTGACACGAGAATTTCGTGAAACATGTGGTACCCGGTTTCCGCCAGCACGCCTTCGACGATCATGTTGTACGTGGCCGATGCGCGGGCCTGCGCGACGGGCGAGCTGTCGTGGCGGAGCCGTTGCATCGCCTGCGGGAGCGCATCGGTGAAGATCGTGTGATACGCGGGCGTGTGGAATCGGGTCAAATCGGTATCGAGGGCACCCACGGCGTCCAGAAACCGATGCATGCCTTCCACGTGCTTCGCTTCTTCCCACACGAATGACGTGAGATACAATTGTTCATCGAGCCGCCGTTCCTGCGAGACGACATCCAACAGCGGCAGGATATCGATCACCACGGCCTCTTCGCCGCCCTGAAACAGCGTGGCGAGACGGAGCAGCAGGTCCTGTTCGTCGGGCGCCAGCGTGCGCCACTGCTGTGCATCGACGGTGAAGTCGATGTCGGCTGGATTCCAGATGCCATGTCGCTTGGCTTTTCCCAGAGGCGCCAGGGCACGGAGTCGTCGGTGAATGCACCCCGCTCGAGACTCCGGAACCCCGGCCGCTGCGCCGACCCGTTGGTCGGGACCGCGGTGTGGTCCGGCGTGTTGCGTACGCCGGGTGCGCCGTGATCAGTGAGCGGACTCACCGCGCGCACCACGTCGACCAGCGCATTGGCGGCACCCACGTGTGGCAGCAGCATGGGCAACATGCCCTTCGCCAGCGTGAGATGTCCGCGCATGAGCGCCACGGTGGGCGCTTCGTGACCACGCAACACCGACAGCCACGCGGTGAGTGGTCCGCTGATGACAAACTTCGCCTGTTTGAGGTCGGCCTCGGTGGCGAGGCGTGCGGCGTGACAGTGTCCGTGCTTGAGGTCGAGAAACACCGCGACCGACGCAAGCGTCGTGCTGGTGTCGGCGGTGCGTTGGAGGCACACCGCCCCGTCCCACCGGCGCGCCGCTTCCCGGTACGTGGCACTGGATTCCAGCGCGGCGCCGAGCGCCAACGCCCACTCGTGTGTGAACAGGGGATGCATGTCCGGTCGATCAGGGTGAATGCTCGCAGAGACGTGAGCGCCGTTTTCCAGAGCCACTCGAACGCGCCTGTTCGTCACGGATGCTAGCCGCGAACGGCAGCACCGGCAATCCAGACTCGCGTGGTTGTGGGATGACGGTCGGCCGTAGCGGTGACCCGACGGAGCCTCCCGAACGGGCGTGACGCCGTCGGGCGCGCGAGTTTGTGCGTACGCGAGTGGCGAAACCATCCCGTGCCAGCGAAGTTGGCGCGATGCACTCCCGCGCGTCGCACGGGGGCTTGCTGACATCACGAGACATGGACAGAGGAGTTCGCATGAGTGACAATGCCGCCGTCGCCGCCGCCCGGACCATCGTGGCGATCATTGGTGCCGGCCCAGCGGGGCTCGCCAGTGCGCGCTATCTGCACGCCGCCGGTTTTGCGCCGGTGCTCTTCGACCAGAGTGACGGCGTTGGTGGCCAGTGGCGTGTGAGCGGGGGGTACAGCAGCATGTGGTCGGGCATGCACACCAATACCACGTGCATCACGACCGCGTTCAGCGATATGCCGCACCCCCCGGGCACGCCTGCCTACCCGTGCGCCGAGGCGATCGGCAACTATCTCGAGCAGTATGCCGACCGGTTCGCGCTCCGACGCGATGCGCGCTTTCAGACCACCGTCGAGCTGGTGGAGCGCGCGCCCGATGGCCATGGGTATACCGTGCGATCCCGCGATGCCAACGGCATTGTGCGTGAGGAATGGTTTTCCCATGTGGTGGTGGCGACGGGACGGCATCGGACCGCGCGCACGCCCCCGGTGGAAGGGCTCTCCGACTTCACCGGCGTTGGTGGCGTGACGCATACGGCGGCCTATCGTGGGGCCGATGCCTTTCGCGGTCAGCGGGTGCTCGTGGTCGGGCATAGCGTGAGCGCCGTGGAAATCGCGAGTGATCTCGCGCTGCGCGGCGCCGCGCGGGTCACGGTCACCGCCAGACGGCATCGCTATGTTCTGCAGCGTATGCCGGGTGGCGTGCCGATGGACCATGTCGTGTACACACGCGGCGCCGGGATGGCGTGGGAGCACTTGCCTGCCGAGCACACGTCGGCGTGGCTGAAAGCCCTGATCCTGCGCACGAGTGGGCATCCCGAGCAGTTCGGCGCGTTGGCGTACGCGGACGATGTGCTGGAGGCCGGCTTCACGCACTCGCCGTTCTACATGGAGCTCGTGGCGGAGGGACGCATTGCCACGCGTCCGTGGCTGTCGCATGTGAACGGGGAGACGGTCCACTTCGCGGACGGCTCCACCGAAGATGTCGACGCGATGCTCTTCGCCACCGGGTTCGCGCTCGATCTGCCGTTCCTCGGCCCGCAACTGCACGCCGCGCTACGCCCCGATGCCTCGCATCTCGATCTGCATCACCACACGTTCCACCCCGACCTTGATGGCTTCGCCTGCGCGGGGTTGTACGAACACGGGGGCCCGTTCTTCTCCACCATCGAGAATCAGGCCCGGTGGATTGCGTATACGTGGGGGGGTGTGCACGCGGCCCCGTCGCGTTCCGACATGGAGGCCGGCGTTGCCGCGGCGCAGGCGATCCGTGACCGGCCGCTGGTGGTACGGAGTCACATCATCGCACGGTTGTTCGCGCGCGAGGCGGGCATCGAGCCCGACCTGCAGCAATGGCCCACGTTGGCGCGCGCCTTATTGTACGGGCCGCAGTCGCCCGCCTCGTTTCGTCTGGCGGGACCTGATGCGCTTCCCGACGCCGCGACCCGTGTGCACGACGACGCCGCGGCGTTCTCGGCGGTGACCGATGGGCGTTTTCTCGACCACGAAATCCATGCGCTGCAAGCCATCGCAGCGGCACGCAGCCTGGAGCACGAGGCCGACGGGTTCTCCGCCTTCGTGGCCGGACTGGACACCCGAGGGTCGTAATCGCGCGCGTGCGTCGACCTATTGCACCGCCACCGCGCCACGGCCACCACGCAGGACGTACTTCTGGATCTTGCCGGTGGCCGTCTTCGGGAGCTCGTCAATGAATGTGACGTCCTTAGGCATCTTGAAGCCCGCCAGGCGCTCGCGTGCGAACGCCTGGAGCTCGTCTGCGGTCAGCGTCGCGTCGGGCTTGCGCACCACGAACGCGTGGGGCGCCTCGCCCCACTTTTCGTGCGGCATTCCCACCACGGCCACCTCCTGCACTGCCGGATGCCGCAGCAACACGCCTTCGATCTCCACCGATGAGATATTCTCACCGCCGCTGATGATGACATCCTTGATGCGGTCGCGGATTTCCATATAGCCGTCGGGGTGGACCACCGCCGCGTCGCCGGAATGAAACCAGCCACCCATCATCGCGCGCGCGGTCGCCTCGGGGTCGCGGTAGTAGCCATCCATCACCACGTTGCCGCGTACCACGATCTCCCCGACGGTCACGCCGTCACGCGGCACCGGCTCGCCGTGTTCATCGATCACGCGTAATTCCCCCGACGTGATCAGCTCCACCCCCTGACGTGCCTTGATCGTTGCCCGCTCGGCCGCCGGAAGCGCCACATGTTCCGGACGCGGCTCGCTCACGCTGATCAGTGGCGACACTTCGGTGAGGCCATACACGTGCGTGATCGTCCACCCGAGTTCCGATTCGACCCGCTCGATCGTGTGCGCGGCCGGGGCCGCACCGGCCGTGAGCACCCGCACGCCGCGCGGCGCCTGCACGCGCAACGCCGCCGGGGCATTGGCAATCATGATCAGCACCGTCGGCGCGGCGCACAGCATCGTGCCGCGTTCGTCCGCCAGCATCTGAAATACGGTCGGCGCATCGACCTTCCGTGCGCACACGTGGGTGCCACCGACAGCGGTCACGATCCACACGAATGTCCACCCATTCGCGTGAAACATCGGTAGGGTCCACAGGTATCGATCGGCGCACGTCATGGGATGATGCACCAGCGTGCCCACCGCATTCACCCACGCATTCCGGTGCGTGATCATCACGCCTTTCGGTTGGGCCGTGGTGCCACTCGTGTAATTGATCG
>JBBARJ010000029.1:0-17537 GCA_040399825.1 Gemmatimonas sp. | reverse complement strand
TGGCGCGGGCAAACGCTGCGGCGTCGCCGGGCGCAGCCAGCCACCCGCCACCCGATTGCAATTGCTCACGGGTCGGCCCCACGTCAGCGCCGATCACCGGCAGCCCCGACGCCATGGCTTCGAGCATCACGTTGCCAAAGGTGTCGGTGGTGCTGGGGAACAGGAACACATCCCCGCTCGCGAAGGCCTCGCTCAAGGCCGTGCCCTCCAGCTTCCCCGTGAGCAGCATGCCACGAGGCGCCCGTGCCTGGAGCTCCTGCTCGTACGGTCCGTCACCAACGACCAGAAATCGCACCCGGCCGGGACGCGCCTGTTCGACCAGTGCCAGCGCGTCGAGGGCCACGTTCAACCCCTTCTCCGCCGCGAGTCGGCCAACGTACGACAGCACCAGCGTGTCGTCGTCCACACCAAGACGGGCGCGGAGCGCCTCCGAGCGATACATCGGCGAAAAGCGCGCGCTATCGACGCCGCGTGACCACACCGCCGTGCGTTCGAATCCGCGGGCATTCACTTCGTCCACGATCGCCTGCGTCGGGCAGTACGTGCGCAGCCCGCCGTTGTGAAACCAGCGCATGAAGTGCCAGCCCGGTCGAGCCAGCGCCCCGAGTCCGTAGTGCTCGGCGTACGCCACGAAGCTGGTGTGATACGACGAGACGAACGGAATCCCCAGCTCACGCGCCGCTCGACGACCCGCCAGTCCGACCCCGAACTCGGTCGCGGCGTGGACGATCGTGGGGGCGTACGCCTCGAGCTCGGCCCGCACCACGCGCTGCGTTGGCCAGGCGAGACGCAACTGTGGATACGCCCAGAAGGCGCGGCTCGGAAACCGGCCCACGCCGGCAGCACTCGACGCCTCCGGATCATGGACGGTGAATACCCGCACGGCGCCGCCCCGCGCTTCGACGGCGGCCACGAGTCGCTCCAGCGTGCGCGCGACCCCGTTCACTTGCGGTGCAAAGGTGTCGGTGAAAAGCGCCAGTCGAAGTCCTTCGGCGCTGACAGCGTGACGCGGCATGGAGCCTGACGCCGCCAAGGGTCAGCGCCCCAGCACCGAGCGGTACACTGCGAAGAGCCGGTCGAAAACCGTGCTCCAGCTGTGTTCCGCTTCAGCGTATGCCCGCCCGCGTGCGCCAAGCGCGACCAGATCCTGCTGGAAGAGCTTGACGGCCTCTTCGGCCAACGACGCGGGCTGCTGCCGTGCATACACGCGGCCCGCGCCACTCTGCTGCACGCGTTCCACGACGGCGCCTTCACTCACCGTGAGGACCGGCGTCCCGCTGGCCATCGCTTCGATCGCCGACAAGCCAAACGTTTCGATCGGTCCGGCCGCGACGTACACATCGAGGGCCGCCAACACATCCGCCAGCGCATCGCGATCCGAGACAAACGGGACGAAGGTCACGCGGGGGCCGTACGGGTGGGCGCGCAGTCGCGCCTCTATCGGTCCGGCGCCAACCAGCGCCAGCCGCGCACCACAGCGTCGCTCGACCTCGGCCCAGCCGTCGAGGAGCACGTCGAGTTCCTTCTCGCCCGCGAACCGACCCACGAACGCCGCCAACGGGCCATCGGGGAGACCGAAGCGCTCGCGTGTGTCGCTGGCGTATGCGCGGCGCGACGGCGTGAAACAGGCGAGATCCACCCCCAGCGGCACATGGGCGACGCGGTCGATGCCGACGCGCGACAGCTCCGTGGCCGAGTACGACGAAGCAACGATCGTCAGGGCGAACAATCGGTCGAGGCGACGCAGGTATCGCGAGGAGCCGTTGATCAGCGCGCGGGACACCAGCCCGTCGCTGCCCCTCCGGGGCGTGAGCTTCTGCGTGAGGTTGGTGTGATAGAAGCTCACCAGCGGCACGTCGAGCGCCCGGGTGGCGTGCCCTACGATCCAGGGCACGAGGAACGGGCTGCCGACCTCGACCAGACTGGGACGTTCCTCACGAATGATGCGCCCCACCGAGCGCGGCGCGAGCATGAATCGGTAGGGGCGCTGACGCGGAATGGGCGGCCCTTTCAGGCGATACATGCGCACGCCATCGCCATCGGTCACGCTATCGGTTATCCCCGGCACCACCATGGTGTGCCGCAGCCACGGGCGGGTGGACACGTAGTTCCCTTTCTCGAGCAGATAGGTACGAATCCCTCCGCTCGTTTCACCAAACCATTCGGTGATATCGAGAACACCCAGGTCGGCATCGGCACGCAGCAGCAACAGTGCACTCCTGAACGATAAGCGACGATGGCCGACTCTCCGAAGAGCGCCGGCCATCGTCGAACGACTACGCCGCCATCCGTCGAATCAATGCATACCCGACAGAGCGGCCACCGTCGCGGCACCAGCCGGCGTTTCGATGACGAAGGTCACGCGACGATTGAGTTCGGCTCCATCGGCAGTCCCCTGTGCGCCGGGACGAACCAGACGCGCCTTGCCGTAACCTACCGTGCGCAGCGCGGAACCATCGAGGCCTTTGGTCACGAGGACGTCACGAACCGCATCGGCCCGCTCGCGCGAGAGCCGCAGGTTGTAGCCCGTCGATCCCGCGGGATCGGCAAAGCCTTCGATCGTGATCGTCGCCCCCTTGTAGTGCTGGTTCGCGACCTGCGCGAACTTGGTCAACGCGGCCTCGTCATCCTGCCGGACCGAGGCGTCATCGAACGCAAAGTGCACCGGCATCGCAAACTTCACCTGCCCATCCATGGCCGTGATCTTCGCGCCGAACTCGGTCCGCATGGTGGTGAGATCGCTCCGCAAGGCGTTGAGATCGGTACGCAGACCGTTCACATCGGTACGCAGACCGTTCACATCCGTGCGTAGCGCCTCGTCACCGGTCACGCGCGCGGCCCTCTCGCTGGTCAGCGCAACGCGCTGCTCTTCGAGTCCCTTCCGCACAAAACCCTTCGTGGCGCATGCGCCCAGCGTGCTCGACGCCAGCACAATCATTGCCGCAAACTTTACCTGTCGCATGAAGTCTCCTGTGTCCCGTCGTGAGGTGAAGCTCGAGTATCGACGTCTGTCCGTCGGGCTCGCGAGACATGCTTCATGCACAACGCGAACCACGCCAGAAGGATCGCCTTGCCACGTGACTTTCGATGTGACTCACGTCACCCAACACGTCCCGGGGTTCCCGCAGCCCGTCCTGCGTCACCGCCCACACGACGCCCGTGGGCCCTGCGGGTACTTCAGCTCGGTGCTTTCGCCAGCCATTCACCACCGTCAATCACGAAGATCGACCCGGTGATCCAATCGCCGGCCGGGGATGCCAGAAACGCGACCATGTTGGCGATATCGCGCGGCGAGCCCCACCGCCCCAGTGGAATCCCCTTCTTCGCGTATTCGGCCATGCGTGCATCGGCCGCCGCGAACACGTCGGGCACGCCGCTGTCCGCCGGTGGCGTGAACGCCTTCCGCACGCCTTCGGTCGGGATCGGACCTGGCGCGATGGCATTCACGCGAATTCGCTGCGGCGCCCACTCCACGGCGAGCGTGCGCGTGAGGGCATCGACGCCCGCCTTGGCCGCCGTGGCATGCGCCATCATGGGCCAGCCACGGTAGTGCAGCGTCATGGAAGTACTCACGATGCGGCCGCCACCCTGCGCCGCCATGATCGGATATACCGCCTGCGAGCAGTAGAAGGTGCCGTAGAGATCGATCTCCACCACACTCTTCCACGCATTCGGCGACAGCGTGGCGCTGGGTGCGTAGAAGTTGCCGGCCGCGTTGTTCACGAGCACATCGATGCGACCCAGCTGCTGCGCGATGCCGTCCACCGCGGCCTTCACCTGCTCGGGATCGCGCACATCGAGCTGTACCGCCGTGACCTTGCCGCCGCGCGACTCGATATCGGCGCGCGCGGCTTCGAGATTGGCCGGCTTGCGACTCGCCATGACCACATGCGCGCCGAGCTCGGCGAGCAACTGCGAGATGCCCAGGCCGATTCCGGTGCCACCGCCCGTCACGAGCGCCACCTGTCCATCGAGGAGCCCCGGGCGAAAGATCGAGGCCATGCTCGTGAGATCGGAACCACCAGTCGTGTCGTTCATGCACTCACTCCGTGTGAAGGAACCGGGAAGGGACAGCGAGGTCGTTGGGCGGCACGGCGTCGAGCAGCAACGCGACCTGTTCATCAAGACAGAAGCTGCGACGATGATGCGGCGTGAGCCCGCGCTCGTCGAGCGCGGCGCGGTGCGCGGCGGTGCCGTAGCCGCTGTTGCGCTCCCACGCGTAGCCGTCGTATCGCGCGGCGAGCGCATGCATGAGCCGGTCGCGCGTGACCTTGGCGACGATCGACGCGCAGGCAATGGCGTAGCACTTGGCGTCGCCCTTCACCACGGCGGTGTGCACCGTACCCAGCGTGCGGAGCGGCTTGCCGTCGACCAGCACGTGATTGGGCTCGCAGCCCAGGCGGTCAGGCACGCGGGCCAGCGCCCGCCGCATGGCGAGGACGGTGGCGTGATAGATGTTGATGCGGTCGATCTCGCGCGCACTGGCCGCGCCCAGCGACACCACGAGCGCCTGCTCGCGGATGCGGGCGGCGAGCTCCACGCGGGTGGCCGCGTCGAGTTTCTTGGAATCGTCGACGCCGGCGATTGCGCGACGGCCGGGCGGCATGACGATGGCGCATGCGACAACGGGGCCCGCAAGCGGGCCCCGTCCGACTTCATCCACACCCACCAGGAGCGGCCCGTGTTGCGCACGCAGGGTGCGCTCGATCGGAGTCCACCGAGCCACGTGGGCCGGCTTCCTGGTGCGGCGTGAAATGCGTCTGCCTTACGCGCCGCGAGGGGCGCGCACGACCTTACGCTCCTTGATACGCGCGGCCTTACCCGTCACGTTGCGGAGATAGTACAGCTTCGCGCGGCGCACGGCGCCACGACGAACGACGATGATCTCGGATACCATCGGGCTGTGGATCGGGAAGATACGCTCGACGCCGACACCATTCGAAATCTTGCGCACGGTGAACGTCTCGCTGACACCACCGCCACGGCGCGCGATGCACACGCCTTCAAACGCCTGCACGCGTTCCTTGTCGCCTTCCTTCACGCGCACGTTGACACGCACGGTGTCACCCGGGCGGAACGGCGTAATGGGCTTCATCCACTCTTTCTGCGTTTCGATAAACGGATGCATAGTTCTCTCCGGGGCCAAACTGCGCCCGGTTCAGGTGCTGCAAATCCGGCGGTGCGACGTCGATCCGCCATGAGGCCAAAGCCTGTGCGGCGAACGACACCGACACCAACGGTGCGAGAGGCCATGACGCGGACTGGGAGCGAAGTCCCCCGACCCGGAATCGACGTGGCATCGCCGCCCGGGATATCCCGGGGAAGCACAACAGTCTCGAAAGACCGGTAAAACACTAGAGCATCACAAGATACCTGAGGAATTGGCGCTGGCGCTAGTGCCCCGCCCGCCGGTAGAGTTGGGCTCATGCCCCACGGCCCCGCTTCTCCCCGTGCCACTTCTCCTGTGACCTCTCCGCTCGAGCCCGCTCTCACGCCCGCGCCGCTGACCTACCCCGTCACGCGGACGGTCGACCAGGTCGACAACTACCACGGGACGCCGGTCGCCGACCCGTTCCGATGGCTGGAAGACGACACCTCGGCCGAGACCAAGGAGTGGGTGGAGGCGCAAAATCGGGTCACCTTCGGGTACCTCGACCAGATCCCGTCCCGCGACGCCCTGCGGGCCCGACTCACCGCGCTCGTCAACTACCCCCGGTACTCGGCGCCCGCCGTGAAGCAGCAGTGGTTCCTCTTCACCAAGAACGACGGGCTCCAGAATCAGGCGGTGTACTACCTCCAGGAGGGGGAGACCGGCGAGCCGGTCGTACTGATCGACCCCAACACCCTGTCGGCCGACGGCACAACCCGGGTGGCTGGGCTCACATTCAACAAGGCGGGAACGCGTATCGCGTACATGCGGAGTGAGGCCGGCTCCGACTGGCAGCAGATCCGCGTGATCGATGTGGCCACCCGCGAGCATCTGTCCGATGCGATCGACTGGGTGAAGGTGTCCGGGCTGGCGTGGCATGGCGACGGGTTCTTTTACAGCCGTTATCCCGAGCCCGAGAACACCGACGCCGCCTACTCCTCCATGAATGAAGACCACCAGGTCTTCTTCCACACGCTCGGCACGCCGCAATCGGCGGACCGCCTGATCTATCAGGACAGTGCCAACGCGCAGCGGTTCCACACGGTTGGCACCACGGAAGACGAACGCTACGCCATTCTCACGATCAGCGACCGTGGCCAGGGGAAGGACGGCAACGCACTGCACGTCATGGATCTCCTGGCCCCTGCGACGGCCTTCACGCCGCTGTGGACCACGTTCGACGACCAGATGGACGTCCTCGACAACGTGGGCGATGAGCTATTGGTCCTTACCAATCGGCACGCGCCGAATCAGCGGGTGGTGCGCATCAGCCCCTCCGCCCCCGGCGAGGCGAACTGGGTCACCGTGATCGCCGAACGCAGCGAGCCAGTGAGTGGGATGTCCACTGGCGGCGGGCGCCTGTTCGCTACGTATCTGCAAGACGTCACGACGCGCGCCTATGTGCACGCCCTCGACGGCACGCTGGAGCGCGAGATCGCGCTCCCGGGCCTCGGCACCGCCGGCGGCTTCGATGGCGAGCATGATGCCACCTCGGTGTACTACAGCTTCACGTCGTTCACGGCGCCGATCACCGTGTATCGCTACGACATCGCCTCGGGGCACAGCACGCCCCTTCGCACGGTCACGCTGCCCTTCGACCCAACCCGGTTCGATACGACGCAGGTGTTCGTGACGAGCAAGGATGGCACGCGGGTCCCCGCCTTCATCGTGGCGAAGAAGGGACTCGTGCTGGACGGCGCCAATCCGACGATGCTGTACGCGTACGGCGGATTCAACGTGTCGCTGCCGCCGAACTTCAGTGCGATGCGCGTGGCCTTCCTCGAGCAGGGGGGCGTGTACGTACAGGCCAACCTGCGCGGCGGCAACGAGTATGGCGAGGCGTGGCATCAGGGCGGCATGAAGGAGAAGAAGCAGAATGTCTTCGACGACTTCGTGGCGGTGGCCGAGTGGCTCTTCGAGCACGGCTATACCTGCAGCGACAAACTCGCCATCGCGGGCGGCTCCAACGGCGGCTTGCTGGTTGGCGCGATCATGACGCAGCGTCCTACGTTGGCGAAGGTCGCGTTGCCGGCCGTCGGGGTGATGGACATGCTGCGCTTTCATCAATTCACGATCGGCTGGAACTGGATCGCCGACTACGGGTCGAGCGACGACGCCGAGGGCTTCCGGTACCTGTCGGCGTATTCGCCGCTGCACAACCTGAAGGACGGCACGGCGTATCCCGCCACCCTGATCATGACCGCGGATCACGATGATCGCGTGGTGCCGGCGCACTCGTTCAAGTTTGCCGCACGCTTGCAACAGGCCCATCGGGGCCCGAACCCGGTGCTCATTCGCATCGAGACGCAGTCGGGCCACGGGAGTTCGTCGCTCACGAAACAGATCGCGGAAATGGCTGACGAGTACGCCTTTATTTTCGAGAATCTTGGCGTGATACCGACGTGAATCGCATCGGGGCGGGCATCGCGGTACTCGCGACGAGCATGCTCGCCCTCCTGACGGGGATGCTCTTCATGGGTCAGCCCCCGATGGCCGGATGGCCGCTGGAGCAGCAGCGAACGGATGGATGGACCGGGCGCCGACAGACCGCCACCATGTCCTTTACCACGGCCGACAGCATCGAACTCGCCGGGGAGCTGTATCCGGCGGGCTCCCGTGGCACGGTGCTGGTGCTGCACGGACTCGGCACGCACGCCGGCGTGGCGGCCAGCACGGCGGAGGCGATCCTCGCCAGCAGCGGATTCAGCGTGCTGGCGTTCGATCTCCGTGGCAATGGCGGGTCATCGGGGCCGCGCGGCCGCGTGGATCGACACGAGCGCTACCGCGAGGACATCGGTGCCATCGTGCGCTGGATCAAGCGCCGCAATCCGTCCGGACCGATACTGCTTGCCGGCGTCCGGCAGGGCGGCGGCATCGGCATTGACTACATGGGCTCGCCGGAGAACACCGCAAGCCGCTCGCAGGTGCAGGGCGTGCTGTTACTCGATCCGATTCTCACGCTGGACTCGCTGATCCTGGCCGGAACCGACGACAACGTGCAGGTGGAGTGGCATCGCAGTCGCCTGCGGGCCGTCGCGGCGCTCGATGCGCTGGGTCTTCATGCGTTCGACCGGCTCGCAATCGGCTATCAGCTACTGCGGCTGCACGACGGGCCGGCGGTGCGTGCCCTGCGGTACGGGGCAGTTCGGGCACTGCTCCCGCCGGAACCGGTAGCCAGAGTCCGTGCGTACCCGGGGCCGGTTCTTCTGGTCACACGCTCGCGGCTAGCCGATCTTCGATCGACGGATAAGCACGAGCTCGTGGTATCGGCGGGGAACGTGCTGGAGGATCCCGCCACGTGGAAAGCGGTGGAGCGCTGGACCGCCCAGTTCTCTGCCGCCGCCGAGCTTCCGCCGCCAATCTCCCCGACGATCCCGCTGCCGGTCCGCGACACGATGCGCGACACGATGCGCGGCGCCTCGCGCCGCTAGCGCGACGACGGGAACGGGCGCGGGGCCGGCAAGTTGTCGGCGAAGCGCCACGCCGCCGCTCCCTCACGCGTGAGCTTCACGTTGGCCAGCCGGGCGCGCACCATCGCGATCGGCATCGGGCCGCCCTGCAGCACGGCGTCATGGAATGCGCGGTCGGTCATCTGTTTCGACATGACCAGTTCCTTGTAGAGCGCGCGCAGCTGCAATCCGCCCAGCATGTACGCCGCCTGGTAGATAGGCGAGTACGAGCCATTGAACGAGCGCCGCACTTCGCCTTCGGCGTTCGCGCGCTCGAACGGCACCTTGTCCACCACGTACTCGATGGCCTGTTCCGGCGTCATCTTGCCCAGGTGGAAGCTGAGCGAGAACACGATGCGCGCGCTGCGATGCATCCGCCACGCGAGCGCACCGAGGCGATCTTCCGGCGTGACGTGGAAGTCACGATCCCAGAGGAACATCTCCCAGTACAACGACTGCCCTTCGTTCCAAAAGGGCGTGGAGAACACACGACGATGCGCGTTGTAGCGCGCCGACATGAACCCCTGGAGGTGATGGCCGGGATTGAGTTCGTGAAAGACCACCGCGCGCGAGAAGAACGGATTATTACCGCGCAGACTCATCAGCTTCTCTTCGTCGGTCATGTCCGCGGTGGGATACGACACGAGAATGAGATCGCCGCCCAGGAAGAACGGCGACACGCGCTGCCGCTCGGGCGCCATCATCTCCATGCGCCAGTCTTCCCGCGCCAGCGCCGGAATGGTGACCCAGTCATGCTTGGCGAAAAACGCGTCGGCTTCGTTCGCGAGATCGCGAATGAGATCCGGCTGCTTGCCGGGCTCGACGTACATGTTCTTCACCTTCTCCATCGCCGCCTTCCAATCGTCGCCGAGCCCCATCTCGCGTGACGCCTTCTTCGCTTCGGCCAGACTGAACGCGTACTCTTTTTCGGCGATCGCAATCAGCTCGTCGGCCGTGTAGGGAATCATGGCGTGACGTAGATCGACGGCGAGCCCTTCGGCGCCGATGGGATCCCCGATGATCGGCTCGTTGGCCGCCGCCGCGTTGCGCGGAGCTTGGGCCGCGCCGCCCTGACCGCCACCGCCGGCCGCGACGACCGGCGCCGGCTGAATCCCGACCACGCGCGTGCGGATGGTGGTCGCGTAACGCCGCATCGCTTCGTCGAGCTTCTGATACGGATTGGTGGCCCACCACGAAAAGAGCGGATCGTAGCCGTTGTAGTAGCGATACCACACGCCGACCGTGTTGCGGATCTGGTCGAGCTGATCGGCGGCGCGATTGCCCACGGTGCGTGACACCTTGGGCACTACCGCGCGCGGTGCCCGCGGGGCGCCGTTGGCGCTGTCACCGGCGGGGCGAGCTGGCGTGGATTCGAGGAGCGCACGCAGACTGTCCACCATCTTGGTAACATCGGCCAGCGTTCGGGCCGACGCCTGCGCATCGATTGTCTTGAGGTCGCGACGTGCGTCCTGCAGCGCGAGGACGCGATCGGCGAAGGGAATGAGCGGCAGCATTTCCGTGCGCTGCGTCTCCTCGCGATCCATCAGCTCGAGCTGATAGCGCAGATGATTCTCCATCAACGCGTAGTCGGCCTTGCCTTCCTGCGAGAGCTTGTCGAACGCGAGCTCACCCAATCGGCTGCGCCACGCGGTGTAGAACGCACGCGTACGCGAGCGCTGCGCCGGCGAATCGGGGGCATCATAGCGTCGCTGCAGTACCTGCTGATCGGACGCGAAGCGCGAGACTACGTCGGCCATCTCGCTGCTGCGCGCCGAGACGAGTGCGCTCAGCGCCGGGACGCTCGCGGCGGGATCGGCCGGAAAATTCTGTCGCGTGGTGGGCTTCACGCCGCCGGGCTGCGCGGACAACATCAGGGGCATCGCCAATAGCCACGTAACGGTCAGCAGCGCGTACGATGGACGCATCACAACGGACTCCTTCGGGGTCTGGGAGACGCTCACGCCACCGCGGCGCGAGGCGGGTGATCGGAGATCGCGGTCGCCATCAAGGGGATGATGGCGACCGATGGCGAGGCGAGCACCCGCGGCAGGCGAATCGTAAAGGTCGCACCGTGCTCAGGCGACGACGAGACGCTGATGGCGCCACCTGCCTGTCGGATGATGCCATCCACGGTGGCAAGGCCAAGCCCCGTGCCCTTCCCGATGGCCTTGGTGGTGAAGAACGGTTCGAAGACATGTGGCAGCGCATCGGGCATGATGCCATGCCCCTGGTCCTGCACGACGAGCGCCACCACG
Source organism: Gemmatimonas sp. (assembly GCA_040399825.1). Classification (GTDB taxonomy): domain Bacteria; phylum Gemmatimonadota; class Gemmatimonadetes; order Gemmatimonadales; family Gemmatimonadaceae; genus Gemmatimonas. Next base: position 6,684 of record JBBARJ010000029.1, on the reverse strand, counting down.
TCACCGGCCGCCATCCCCAGATCGGCGGCGAGGGCGTCGTCGATACGCTCGTTGGTCGCCACGATGCGAAGGGCGCCTCCAGTAGACATGGCGTCGCGCGCATTGACCGACAGGTTCACCACCACCTGATCGAGATGTGACGGATCGATCCACACCGACGAGTCGTTGGTCGCGACCTCGAGGTCGAGGGCGATGTCGGCGCCGAGGAGTCGTTCGAGCATGGTCGCCATTTGCCGCACATGGCCGCCAAGATCGAGCCGCTGCGGCTCGATGTCCTGACGGCGCGCATACGCCAGCAGCTGCCTCGTGAGACCGACGGCACGGTCGGCGGCCGCACTCGCTTCATCCACATCGGCGCGCTTCCGATCCTTGAGCGGGATACTCTCCTTCAACAACGTGAGATTGCCCTGTATCACCATCATGATGTTGTTGAAGTCGTGCGCGATGCCGCCCGCAAGCCGGCCCACCGTGGCCAGCCGTTGACTGCGCTCCTGGGCCGCGATTTCACTGCGTAACTCGGTGAGGTCCACCGCACTGGCCGACGCTCCGATGATGCCGTGGCCGCTGTCGCGGAGCGGCAGTAGCGTCAGGGCGAACTCCTGCTCGGCGCTCAGCCGCAGATTCTCGGTCACGACTTCTCCGGCCAGCGCGCGCGTCCAGGCAGTATCGCCGGCCAGGCGCAAGTGCTCAAGCAGCGGCGATGCTGTCGGCGACGCGGCCACGAGCCGACCGCGGGCGTCCACCACGGCAATGGCGTCTCGGGCCCCGGCAAAGAAGGCCTCGAGGCGCGCTGACGACGTACCGACCGCCTCCAGAATACGGGCGCGATCCTGTTCGAGCAGCTGTCGCTGCCGGATAGCAAGCGCCAGCAGGATATGCGACAGCCCCATGATGAACGCGTATGCCTGCGCCCACGCGAGGCGGGCGAACGTGTCCGCCACCAGCTGCGAGAAGAGGCCATTGCCGCTCAAGGTGGCCAACACGAGCGACACGGCCACGAGGATGGCGCCCCACATCGTGGTCCCCACGCCGAGGCGGAATGCGGACCACAGCAGCAGCGGATTCACAAAGATGCCGATCGGGACCCGATTCACTCCCAGCGACGAGAGAGAAACCGATGCCGAAATACCGAGGAGCAGCACGAGTTCGAAGAAGAGCAATCGTTCGAGAACCTGCGCGCGGCTGATCGTTCGCGCAGCATTCAACTGCCGGCGGCGCAGGTACATCAGCGCCGGCACGAGCAGTAGCACCCAGGTGATTTCGGAGATCCACCACGTCAGGACTTCGCGGGTGAGTGGGGCCCGCCCCAAGGCGGCGTATGCACTGCCACCAAGAAGTGCGGCCGCCGGCAGTGTGACCAGACCTGCGAGGATGGCGTATCGGGAGAGATCCCTCGGCTGCTCGAAGTCGGGTGAGCGGCCAAGCACGCGGTCGGTGAGCCAGACCGTGCCCCACTCCCCAACGAGGCGCGCCGCCAGTAGCACGAGATGCAGAGAGAGCGGCGCGGGCAGGAAGATCGCCAACGCCAGGTAGTGCGCCGTGGCCAACGCCACCGCCATCAGCGGACGGAACTCGCGCGCCGTGAGGTACAGCGCGGCGATCCCGATGGCCGTGGCCGGCCACACGCCGAAGTTCACGTTGAAGCGCAGCGCGGCCGCCATGGGCACGGCCACCCCGATCAGGTACGCAACCGCCACCATGAAGGCGGAACGCCCGAAGAAGGCAAAGGCGAGCGGCTCGTCGCGATTGGCCACGGGCGGTGCGAGCGGTGGACTGATCATGAAATTGATGTACCGGCGCGACCCGTCGGATAGCAATCAGTCGGCGCCGGCGGGTCTAGTCGGACGCGATCGTTTCCAGTTCTTCCCAGCGAGCCATCAGGGCCGGGATTGCCGACTCGAGTTCGGCCACACGGCTACGGACTGCGCCAAGTGCGGCTGGGTCACGAACCACGGCGGGGTCGGCCAGGGCAGCATACCCCTGCTCCAGCTCCGCCTCACTGGTGCTGATCCGATCCGGGAGGGCCCCCAGCTCCTGCGTCTCCTTGTACGAGAGCTTGCGTTTCTTCGGCTTGGGGGTCGTAGGCGCCTCGACCCGCTTGGGCGGTGCCGCCGTAACGACCGCCGGGGCCGGCCGCTGACGCAGCCAGTCGGTGTAGCCGCCGACGTACTCGCGGATGATCCCCTTGCCCTCGAACACCAACGTGCTCGACACCACGGCGTCGAGAAAGGCACGGTCGTGCGACACGAGCAGCAGCGTGCCGGTGAACGCGGTCAGCAGGGCCTCGAGCACGTCGAGCGTTTCGATGTCGAGATCGTTGGTGGGTTCGTCGAGCACCAGCACGTTGAAGGAGCGAGTGAACAGCCGCGCCAACAACAGGCGATTGCGTTCACCGCCGCTGAGTGCGCGTACCGGGGTGCGGGCCCGATCGGGGCTGAACAGAAAGTCCTGCAGATAGCCGTTCACGTGGCGTTGCTGCCCACCCACCGACACGAACTCGGCGCCGTCGGCAATGCTGTCGAACACGCTGCGCTCGGGATCGAGCTGCTCGCGACGTTGGTCGAAATAGGCGATCTCGAGATTGGTGCCGTGACGGATCGCACCACTCTGCGGAGTGAGCTCGCCCAGCAGGAGCTTGATGAGCGTGGTTTTACCGCAGCCGTTCGGCCCCACCAGCCCCACACGATCGCCGCGCATGATGGTGGTGGTGAGCTCGGCGACAATCGGCTTCGCGCCGTGCGCAAAGCTGATCGCGTTCGCTTCGATCACCATGCGTCCGGAGCGCTCGGCGTCCTGCGTCTGCGCGCGCGTGGTGCCCACCCGCTCACGGCGCTGCGACCGCTCCACGCGCAGCGCTTCGAGCCCGCGTACGCGCCCTTCGTTGCGCGTGCGTCGCGCCTGAATGCCGGTGCGGATCCACACCTCTTCCTTCGCCAGCCGCTTGTCGAACTCTTCCCAACTCTTCGCTTCCGACGCCAGCATGGCGTCCTTCCGCTCGAGATACGTGTCGTAGTCGGTCCCGAAGTCCACCAGGCGGCCGCGATCGAGTTCCACGATGCGCGTGGCCACGCGGCGGAGGAACGCACGATCGTGCGTCACGAAAATCAGTGTGAGACCGCGCGACGTGAGGTACTCCTCCATCCACTCGATCGCTTCGATGTCGAGATGGTTGGTGGGCTCGTCGAGCAGAATGACGTCGGGCTCGCACACCAGCGCACGCGCCAGCAACGCCTGACGGGTGCGACCACCCGAGGCCTGTTCGATGCGCGCCTCGGGGTCGAGTCCGAGATGCTCGAGCACCGTTTCCACGCGAATGTGCAACTGCCACGCATCGGCCGAATCGAGCGCGCGATGCAAGCGGTCCAGTTCGCGCAGCGCGCCCTCGGAGTGATCCGTGCTTACACGAATCGAGGCCGCGTGATACTCGGTAAGCAGGCGCCCACGATCGCCCAGCCCTTCGGCCACCACTTCGAACATCGAGCCGGTCAGCGCCAGCGGCATCTCCTGATCGAGCCGCGCCATCGTCACGCCGCCCAGCTTCACCACGGCCCCGCTGTCGGGGACCTGCGTGCCGTCGAGCACTTTCATGAACGTGCTCTTGCCGGCGCCATTGCGTCCCAGCAGACAGACGCGCTCGCCCCGCTCGATGGCGAAATCGGCGTGATTGAGCACGGGGGGACCCCCGAAGGCGACACTGACGTCCTGCAACGATACGAGCGACATGCCGCACATTAGCTTGCAGGCATGGCCAATGCGACGGACACGCCCCTATCGGATACCCAGTCGGATACCCGGTCGGTGCTCCTGTACGACGGCGACTGCGGATTCTGCGCGGGCAGTGTGCAATTTCTGCTGCGTCATGAGGCGGCGGCGGCCCGAGCGCGATTGGCGTTCTCCCCATTGCAGGGAGCCTTCGGCACCCGCGTGCGCGAGCGGTTTCCGGAGTTGACCGGAGTGGACTCGGTGGTGTGGTACGACCCCGCCGGTCCTGCCGTACGCGTGCGCAGCGCGGCCGCATTGGCCGCGGCGGCCCATTTGGGCGGCCTGTGGGCCGTGGCGGCCGCGATGGGCCGGCTGGTGCCCGGGGTGCTCAGGGACGCGATCTACGATCAGATCGCCCGTCGTCGGTACGAGATCGCCGCCCCAGCCTGCCTGCTCCCCACCGCCGAAGAACGGACTCGCTTCCTTCCGTAGTCTTCCGCCGGAACGGTAACTTCCCGCATGTCTCTCCCCCTCCCCGAGTACGACGGACTCGATGGCCTCGCCATCGCCGACCTGGTCCGCCGGCGTGCACTGAGCGCCGCCGAGGTCACGGAAGCCGCGCTGGCCCGAATGGCCGCCCGCAATCCTCGGCTCAACGCCGTGGTCCGTCCGCTCGATGCTATGGCCCGCGCGATGGCCGCCGCGGTCGACCCCGATGCGCCCTTCGCCGGCGTGCCGATGCTGATCAAAGACCTGATGACCACCATCGCCGGCGTGCCCACGAGCAACGGGACCCGGGTGTTGCAGTCCATCATCCCCGATCACGACAGCGAACTCATGGCCCGCTACCGGGGTGCCGGCGCGGTATTCATCGGCAAGGCCAACACGCCGGAACTGGGGCTCACGCCGTACACCGAAAGCGAGGCGCTCGGTCCGGCGCGTAACCCGTGGGACCCCACCAAAACCCCCGGCGGTTCGAGTGGTGGCTCCGGGGCCGCCGTGGCGGCACGCATCGTCCCCATTGCCCATGGCGGCGACGGCGGCGGCTCACTCCGCATTCCGGCGTCATGCAACGGCGTGTTCGCCATCAAGCCCACGCGCGGCCGCCTGCCCACTGGCCCCGACATGGGCGACGCGTGGCGCGGCTTCGTGCAGGAACATGTGATCACGCGCAGCGTGCGTGACTCCGCCGCCATGCTCGATGCCACCGCGGGCGAGGACGCGGGCACGCCGTTGGCCTGTCCACCGCAGGAACGTCCGTACCTCGACGAGGTCACACGCGATCCCGGACGTCTGCGCATTGCCGTGACCACGACGCCGTTCTTCGGGAGCACAGTGCATCCCGACTGCGTGGCGGCACTCGAGGACGCGGCCGCGCTGCTTGAATCACTGGGGCACGATGTGATCCGCGCCGAACCGGTGGTCGATGCGCACTCGCTGTCGCAGGCATTTCTCACCGTCGTGGCCGCCGAGGCACAAGCGGACATCGAGTGGATCGGCGCGCAGCTCAAGCGGGCGCCACGCCGCGACGATGTGGAGCTCACCACGTGGGCGCTCGGTCTCGTGGGCAAGGCGGCCAGTGCCGCCGACTACGCGACGTCGGTGCGCACCCTGCAAGTCGCCGGGCGCACCGTGGGCCGTTTCTTCACGAACTACGACGTGCTGGTCACGCCCACCCTGGGCGCGCCGCCGTTCACGATCGGCGCCATGCAGCCGAGTGCCGCCGAGCGGGCCATGCTGCGCGTGGTAGCCGGGCTGGGCCTCGGCGGTGTGCTTCAGGCGGCGGGCTTGCTCAACGAGACCGCGAAGAAAGTGTACGGCTTCATTCCGTACACCCCGCTGTTCAACGTGACCGGACAGCCTGCGATGTCAGTGCCGCTGCACTGGAACGCCGCGGGGCTGCCGATCGGTACGCAACTGGTGTCGCGCTTCGGCGACGAGGCCACGCTGTTCCGCGTGGCCGGCCAGCTGGAACGCGCCCGCCCGTGGGCCGGGCGCATTCCGCCGCTGGTGTGATGCGTGATCAGATGCGTGATCAGATGCGTGATCGGATCACACGCTGATTACATCTTGGTCGCGGGCTTCAGCGTGACGCCGGCCAGCCGACCCACGCCGCCCAACGTGGTCTGCGCGGCGTTGAGTCCCAGTCGGAAATCCTTATCGGTATACGTGGACCACACGTCGGTGGGCTGGTGCCAATGCGGGTTCCAGCCGCTGCCCGTCTGCGTGCCGCGCTCGTTCTCGCGCAAGCTGATGGCGGGAATGAGGTCCTGAAACGGGCCGGAGTCGGTGTTGGTCATGTGCGGACCCACCTGCGCCGGATAATCGGTGGCGTACTTCGTGTTGGACTGGTGCAGCGCCCACGCCAGCTCCGACGACGCCTTCCACATCTTCGAGTTGATCTGGAACTCGATGTTTACATCGGCTTCGGGACGCTGCTCCTTGGCCATGGTGCCGTCGGCCTTCGGCATGCCGTGATCCCACATCATCATGTCGTGCTGGATCATGCCGAGCCACTTGGGTTCCGGATACTTCCCCGACCCCTTCGGCTCTTCGATGCCCTGCAGCTTCGCGCGCTGCTCGATGTACGCCCGTGCGCCATTCAATCCACTCTCTTCGTTGTTCCACAGCACGAAGCGAATGGAGCGTTCGGTCTGCACGTCGGGATTGCTGAACACGCGCGCCAGCTCCATCACCAGCGCCGTGCCCGAGCCGTCGTCATTCACGGCCTCGCCCCAGCCGATGCCGTCCATGTGCGCCCCGACGATGTACATCTCGTCCGGGTGCGTGGTCCCGATCTTGGTGCAATACACTTCCTGCCGTTCGCCCGGCACGCTCGGCTCGGCGTTCAGCGCGCGCAACGCCGGGTCGGGCTGCAGCAACGAGTCGTTGTTCACACCGGTGCGCGTCCGGATGCCACGATTGCGCCCACCACCAGACGCCTGCGTGGCTGGCGGCCCCACGCGACGGAGCGGCGGCTGC
>JBBARJ010000028.1:4843-18165 GCA_040399825.1 Gemmatimonas sp. | reverse complement strand
CATCTTGAAGGCGAAATCGTTGATGCCACTCATACGCGCACGCTCATACGCTCACCGGAACGACGGTGCCCGACGCGCTGAATGCATAGGGCAATACGAGGGAGAATTTCTGCATGTCCCACGCGGCGGTGGGGCAACGTTCAGCGCAGAGCCCGCAATGCAGGCAGATATCTTCGTCCTTCACCATGACGCGTTGCGTTTGCGGCAGCGCCGCGGAGACGTACAGATCCTGTGTCAGGTCGTTGGCCGGTGCCGACAGCCGCGTGCGAAGCTCCGCCTCGGTGTCCGCCACCGGCGCGATGGTGAGACAGTTCACTGGACACACATCCACGCAGGCATCGCATTCGATGCAGAGCGTGGCCGTGAAGTGCGTCTCGATATCGCAGTTCAGGCAGCGCTGCACTTCGGTGGCGGTTTGTTCGGGGGTGTACCCAAGCTCGACCTCTTCACTGACGCTGGCGAATCGCTTCACGAGCTCAGCGTGCGACATCTGCGCGCGCGGCGACGGGTTGAACTCGTTGCTGTACATCCACGCGTGCATGCCCATCTTGGTGCTGGTCAGGTGCATGCCCTGGGCGGGACGGTTAGTCACGTCTTCGCCCAAGCAGTGCTTGTGAATCGAGATCGCCGCCTGATGTCCGTGTTCTACCGCCCAGATGATGTTCTGCGGTCCCCACGCGGCATCGCCGCCGAAGAACACGTCGGGGCGCGACGACTGGAACGATGCCTTGTTCACCACCGGCATGTCCCACTGGTCGAACGCAATGCCGATGTCGCGCTCGATCCACGGGAAGGCGTTGTCCTGACCGATGGCGAGGATCACGGTGTCGCACGGCATGATGATCGTCTCGATCACCGTGCTGGTCTGACGCCCGTTCGCCTCGCTCCACTCCAGCCGCTCGAACTCCATCCCCACCAGCTTGCCGTCCTCGATCACGAAGCGCTTCGGGGCGTGATTCTCGATGATGTGGATGCCTTCTTCCTCGGCATCCTCGAGTTCCCACGGCGACGCCTTGAAGAACTTGCGTCCACGACGTGCGATCACGTTGGTGTTGGTGCCTCCAAGACGGCGCGACGTGCGGCAGCAATCCATGGCGGTGTTGCCCACGCCAATGATGAGCACGTGTTCGCCGATCGATTCGATGTGGCCGAAGTGCACGGAGCTGAGCCACTCGATACCGATATGAATCTGATCGCGCACGGCCGGGTCCCATCGTCCCGGAATATCGAGCTCCTTGCCCTTGGGCGCGCCGCTGCCCACGAAGACCGCGTCGTACTGCTCATCGAGCACGCTGCGCAGGCTCTCCACCGGCGTGTTGTACCGCACTTCGGCGCCCATGTCGATGATGCACTGCGTCTCTTCGTTGAGCACCTGCTCGGGAAGTCGGAACGACGGAATGTTCACGCGCATCAGGCCACCGGCCTGCGCGTTTTTTTCGTAGATCACGACCTCGTAGCCGAGCGGCAGGAGATCGTTGGCCACCGTGAGCGACGACGGGCCGGCGCCGATCAGCGCGATGCGCTTGCCGTTGCGGTTGGTTACCGGCTTCGGGAGATAAGCGCTGATATCGTCACGCAGATCGGCCGCCACACGCTTGAGGCGGCAGATGGCGACGGGCTTGCCGTCAACGCGGCCGCGCCGGCAGGCAGGCTCGCAGGGGCGATCGCAGGTTCTTCCCAGAATGCCGGGAAAGACGTTCGACTCGCGGTTGAGCAGATACGATTCCGTGTACCGTCCCTGCGCGATGAGCCGGAGGTATTCCGGGACGTTCGTGTGCGCGGGGCAGGCCCACTGGCAGTCCACCACCTTGTGATAGTGGTCGGGCGTGCTGACATCTGTGTGCAAGGTCATTCGGCACCGTCTCGTGGCAAGGCCATGCCGACATCGAGGTGGTCTCCGATTCGGCGTACGAACATTGAAGCGCCTTGGAAGAGTATGCGGCACGCTCCGCCCGTCCGCCATGCCGACGCACGCGGTTCTCGGTGCGTTCTTTTCGACCCTCCGTCTCGCCCCGCCGTCGCGTCAGGCGATCGCCACCAAACAGCACCGCACCGTTTACACGGCGGGCTGAGCCGCCAGCCACGTTACGTAGCTCTCGATCCCCGTGGCCACATCGGCGAAGCGATGATCGCAGCCGGTGCTGCGCAGCTGCGTGAGATCCGCCTGTGTGAAGCACTGATACTTGCCCTTCAGCGCGTCTGGGAAGTCGATGTACTCGAGCAATCCCTGCGCGATCAGCTCGCCAATAGGCAGGGCCGTTTCCCCTCGCAGCGCGCGCACGGCGTTCACCGTCGACACCGCGACGTCATTGAACGGCTGCGCGCGGCCGGTGCCGAGGTTGAAGATGCCGCTCCGGTCGGGATGCTGGAGGAACCACAGGTTCACCGCGACCACGTCGTTCACGAACACGAAGTCGCGCGACTGTTCACCGGGCGCGTAGCCGCCGTACTCGCCGAACAGGCGGACTTTTCCGGTGTCGCGGAACTGATGGAAGTGGTGGAACGCCACCGACGCCATGCGCGCTTTGTGCTGCTCACGTGGTCCGTACACGTTGAAGTAGCGAAAGCCCACCACCTGTGAGCTGGCCTGCGGCAGCATGCGACGCACGATGTTGTCGAACAGCAGCTTGGAGTACCCGTACACGTTGAGCGGCTGCTCGAACTCCGGCTCCTCGCGGAACGACGCACTCCCGCCGTAGGTGGCGGCCGATGAGGCGTAGAGCAGGCGCGTCCCCTGTGCCTGACAGGCGTCGAGCAGATCCTTCGAGTGGCGATAATTGTTGTCGAGCATGAAGCGACCGTTGTGCTCCATGGTGTCCGAGCAGGCGCCCTCATGCAGTACGGCGTCGACCTGGCCGAAGGCGCCGCGCGCGAAGCGCTCGTAGAACTCCGACTTGTCGAAGTAGTCGCTGATCTGCGCGCCGGCCAGGTTGCGGTACTTCTGTCCGTCGGTCAGGTCGTCGACGGCGATCACATCATCGATGCCGATCGCATTCAGTCCATGCACGAGGTTGCTGCCAACCATGCCGGCGGCGCCTGTGACGACAACTTTCATCTTGACGGAATTCCTTCGCGGAGGGGAGTCGGCCGGCTGGTGGCCTGATCCTACAAGATGAACACCGTGGCGTGGCCACGCGACTCACGGCTCCGGGCGCGTTGACGCGGCTGGCGCACGGCTGTCCATTCGCTTTGCAATGAAAAGTACTTGAAATATGCCTCGAACTATTCGATATTTTCTGATATGGCTGCCTCGTCGTCGGAACCGCCCGCCCTGCATGACCGGGCGTTGCAAGACCTCTCCTATATCCGGCGCACCATGGAGGGGGCGGCGTCGTTCACCGACGTGCCCGGCTGGGGGCTCGTTGCGGTCGGCGCCTCGGCGCTGGTGGCCGCTCCGCTGGCGCACCGGCAACCGGACCCCGCGCGGTGGCTCACCGTGTGGTTGCTGGCCGCGGCCATCGCGGCGACGATCGGTGGCGCCGCGATGTACGCCAAGATGCGGAAACGGGTGGGCGACGGCAGTGCGCGCCTGCTGAGTGTGCCCGCCAGAAAATTCCTGTTCGGCTTTTGGCCGGCAGTGCTGGCCGGGGCTGTGCTCACGTTCGCGCTCATCGACGTCTACACGCCGGGCATCCCGCCGCAGCTGACTGCCCGGGTGCTCCCCGGCCTCTGGCTGCTCTTATACGGCATGGGCGTCACGACGGCCGGTACCTTCTCCATCCGCGCCGTGCCGCTGATGGGATTCGGCTTCATCACCCTGGGCGTGCTCGCGCTCTTCGTGCCTGCGATTAACGGAGACCTCATGATGGCGCTTGGCTTTGGCGGCTTGCATCTCGTGTTCGGCGTCCGCATTGCCCGGCGGCACGGTGGATAAGCGGAATGGCAGTGCCGCGCGCGCCCGTCGCGCGCCATCCGGCGATATCCCACGCCCCGAGGGAACGCCCCTTAAAGCCGTTGACGGGGACGCGATGACGCCGATGGCACTCGATCGTCTCATCCACGAGCGGGTCCGCCTGGCGATCGTGAGCGCGCTGGCCGTGCATGAGTCGCTCACGTTCAACGAACTCAAGGCCCTCCTCGAGACGTCGGACGGCAACGTGTCGGTGCATGCGCGTAAGCTCGAAGACGCCGGCTACATCACGTGCTCGAAAGGCTTTGACGGGCGCATTCCGCGCACCGAGTACCAACTTGCGGCCGCCGGTCGCACCGCGCTCGAGCGGTATCTGTCGCATATGGAAGCGCTGATCAAGCGCGTAGGAGGCGCATGACGCGTGTACCGCAACATCTGGCGTTGATCATGGACGGCAACGGCCGGTGGGCTACCGGCAAAGGCCGTCCCCGCTGGATGGGTCACGCCCGTGGCGCACACACTGCGCGCGAAGTCGTGTCGTACTGCGCGCAGCGCGGCGTGGAGCAGCTCACGCTGTACGCGTTCTCCAGCGACAACTGGAAGCGTCCGGCGGACGAAGTCGGCTTTCTGTTCGATCTCTTTGCCTCGCATCTCGAGCGCCAGCTGGCCAAGCTGCTCAAGCACGGCATCCGCCTGTCGGTGATCGGCCGCCGCGATCGGCTGCCGCGCGCCTTGTGCGACGCCATCGAAGCCACCGAAGCGCGCACGGCCCATGGACAGCGCATGCATCTGCGGGTCGCGGTGGATTACTCGAGTCGCGCGGCCATGCAGGAGGCCTTCACGATGGGCGAAGGCCGGGGTGACGCATTGCCCAACGCGAACATCCTGCCGCCGGTGGACTTGGTGCTGCGCACCGGCGGTGAACGCCGGCTGTCCGACTTTCTGCTCTGGGAAAGCGCCTACGCCGAACTGGCCTTTCTCGATGTAAACTTCCCCGATCTCTCCACCGCTGATCTTGACGGCGTGTTCGCGGACTACGCGAAGCGGGAACGGCGGTATGGTGCCGTCCCCGCGCCGGCGGCGGTCAGCGCTCCGACGACCCCATCGATTTCGGCGCTCCGGTAATCACCTCAGGCAGCGCTGCGGCCACCGCCCGCATTTCGTCGGGTGTACCGATCGAGATGCGCACCCAGTCGGTGTACGGCGGGAACGCGCGGCCGATCATGAAGCCCTTCGCGAGCATCGCCTTCTGCACCTGCTCCACCGGCATGCCGGCGTGGAAGAACACGAAGTTGGTCTGCGACTCGGTCATCTTGCGGCCCATCTTCGCGATCGCCGTCTTCATGATTTCGCGCCCTTCGAGGTTGCGCTGCTTGACCATCGCCTGAAACGCGGTGTCCTGAACCGACGCGGCCGCGCCGAGCGCACCGAATACACCGGGGGCGCTCGTGCTGAGCGGCTGCAGGCGAGCGATGATGTCGGGGCGGGCGATCACGAACGCCGTACGCAGGCCGGCCAGCCCGTGAATCTTGGACGCGGTGCGCGAGATGATCACGTTCTCGCCCTTCTTGACCATGTCCACCAGCGACGAGTACGACGGGTCGCTCACGAAATCATGATACGCTTCGTCGACCAATACCATCGAGCGGCGCGACGCGTTGCTCACGAAGGTGCGCAACGCGGCGTTGTCGTTGAGGTTCGCGGTGGGGTTGTTCGGATTGCACACGAACGTGAGATCGACCGCCTGCGTGAGACGGCGATCCATGGTGTCGAGATCGTGCGTGAAGTCGGCCGCCAGCGGCACCTTGTGCACCCGGATGCCGAGCGACTCGGCGTAGCGCGGCAGTCCCTCGTACGTGGGCCAGGGGGTGAGCACGTCGCCCTTCATGCCATAGGCGAGGCAGACGATGCTGAGCAGCTCACTCGAGCCAGCCACGATCATGACGTGATCGGCGGGCACGCCCACCGAATCGGCGTAGATCTGCTTGAGATTCGGGAGCGACGGCGCGCCGTACCAGGCGTGCTGCTTCCAGCCGGCTTCGATCGCCTTGCGGGCGCTCGGTGCCATGCCGTACGGGTTCTCATTCGAGGCAAGGCGGATGGGCCCCTCGGCGCGACGGGCGATCGCCACCATCTCCTCGTGCGCCGCGAAGCCGGCCGCCGTGGTCTGCCCGTCGACGACGTGCAGGGCGTCGCTTTCGAGCGCCGGAAGCAGAGACGGCGTCAGTGATCCCGTGGCCAAAGCGCCACCGGCCACAAGACCCGAGGACTTGAGCCACTGGCGGCGGGAGAGCGGCGATGGCGTGAACGGCGTCATGGGGCAGGTCCTCGAGGTGTGGGGTGCAACAACCGCAACGGAGACTCCACGGGGCTGGACAGAGGCGGACACGCTCCGAGCCAACCACGCCATATTGTACGACATTCCGGCCGCTTCCGCTTGGCCGGCGGCCGATCGGTTCCGGCTGGTCCTCAACCTCAGGCGGACGGAGCGTCGGGATGCATTCGTACCAAGCGCGGCGGTGGGCCCGCCCTTTCGGAGTCCTGGCCACCACGCTGCTGGCCCTGATATCGGCGTGCACGGCAGGCACCCGTGGTGCCTCGCCACCGCCGACCACGCCGACGAAACGTCCCAATATCGTGTTCATCCTGCTCGACGATGTTCGCTACGACGACATGGTCGACCACCCCTTCGTGGACCTGCCGAACCTCAAGCGACTGGCCACCGAGGGCGCCTCGTTCCGCCGCTTCTTCACCTCGGCGCCCCTCTGCTCGCCGAGCCGAGCCGTGTTCATGACCGGCCAGTACCCGTTCCACAACGGCATCGTCGACAATGGCGAGCGCGGGGAGCTCAGCCATCAGATCGTCACCTTCCCGAAGCTGTTGCAGGACGCCGGCTATCACACCGGCTTCTTCGGCAAGTGGCATATGGGGCACGAAGATGATTCCCCGAGACCCGGCTTCGACCGCTGGGTGAGTTTCGTTGGGCAGGGTGTCTATTTCGATCCAACGTTGAACATTGATGGCGTGGTGGCCGGTGCGAAGGGCTACATGACGGATATTCTGACGGCGCACGCCGTGTCGTTCATTGCGGCGGCCCCGGCGGATACACCCTTCCTCGCGTTCATCGCGCAGAAGGCAGCGCACCCGGAGATCTATCCGAATCAGGTGCGTTCCTTCCCTCCGGCGCCCGGTGATGAAGACGCGTTTGCCCACGATGCGATTCCGCACGATGTCAGCTGGCGCGCGCCGTTAACGGGCAAGCCGGCACTCCAGCGCCCGGTCGACGCCAATGACCCGCGCAGCCCGCAAGGCGGGCTCCCGGACCAGTACGTGCGTGACCGGCTGCGTATGCTGCTTGCCGTCGATCGCGGCATCGGTGCCGTGATCACGGCGTTGGACGCGAAAGGCGTGCTCGACGAAACCGTATTCATCGTGACCAGCGATCAGGGGTTCTTTTACGGCGAGTTCGGGTTGGCGCAGGAACGCCGGCTGGCGTACGAGCCGAGCACGCACATTCCGCTCATCGTGCGCTACCCCGGTGTGGTGCCGGCGGGCGTGCGACCGAATGCGCTCGCCAGCAACGTGGACATTGCCCCGACGATGCTCGAACTCGGTGGCGCCGCGGTGCCCGCTACCATGGATGGGCGCTCGCTGCTGCGCGCGCTGCGCAACGAGACCACGGCCATCCGCGACGAGCTGATGATCGAGTACTACTCGGATACCGAGTTCCCGCGCATCAAGGGCATGGGGTATAAAGCGCTGCGCACCGATCGCTACAAGTTCATCCGGTACGACGAACTCAAGGGGATGGACGAACTGTACGATCTGCAGTCCGATCCCCACGAGTTGCGGAACCTGTTGCCCGACCGCGTACCGGCCGGCGTTCACGATGACTTGTCGGCGCGACTGAATCGATTGTTGACGCGAGCGGTCGCACCGCCGTCGCCGCGATGAACGATGCTCGTGCAGCGGTAAACAGAGCGGTGCCAGCCGCAGCCGTCGTCGCCGCTACGCGCACGTGGCTGGAGCGCGCCGTGATCGGTTTACAGCTATGCCCGTTCGCGCGCGCGGTGTACGTGAACGAACAGGTGCGCTATGTCGTGAGCGATGCGCCGACCACGGCAGCGCTGCGAGCGGAGCTCGCGCGCGAATTGCACACGCTGATACACGCGGACGCCAGCGTCCTGGATACGACGTTGCTCATCCACCCGCAGGTGCTCACCGATTTCCTCGACTACAACGACTTCCTCGATGTCGCCGAGGCGACCATCGAGGCGTTGGGTCTTTCAGGTGTCGTGCAGATCGCCAGCTTTCACCCGGCCTATCAGTTCGCCGGCACCACGAGCGACGACGTGACGAACTTCACCAACCGCTCGCCGTATCCCATGCTCCACCTGTTGCGCGAGGCCAGTGTGAGTCGCGCCGTGGCCGCATTTCCGGACGCGCCGAACATCTACCAGCGCAACCTCGAGACCATGCGCCGCCTTGGCACGCAGGGCTGGGCGGCGTTGGGTCTCGAAGCGTCGGCGCGCGAAGCGTCAGCTGGTCCTACGGAGTGACAGGCCCCACTGCCTGAAGGGCTGCGCGCGCTGGTGCGTGAGCGATTCCACTCGAACGCGTGTGTAGCGGCTGCGCGTCCGTGTCGCGCGTTCGATCGGTCGAGTGAAGAGGCGTTAGGCGTACTCCGGCGGGTTGCATGACCACTGAAATTTTGGTACGTGAGAATGTACGTCGCTCTGTACATACTTTCAGGAGCCGTATGTCGACGGTCAAGCCGAGTCGTGATATCCAACCGGTGACGGCGTTTCGCGCCAATGCCGCGCAGTTCATCGAGCAGGTGCAGGCGACTCGCGAACCCGTGATTCTGACCCAGCACGGCCGGAGTGCCGCCGTGCTCCTCGACGTCGAGTCGTATGAGGACATGCTCGACGAGCTGGCGCTGCTGCGCGACGTACGCCAGGCCGAAGAGCAGGTGGCGGCCGGGAAAACGGTGACGCACGCGGCGGTTGCGAAGCGGCTTCGGGCGCGACTCGGGCGATGAAGGTGGTCTGGTCCCCGCTGGCAGAGCAGCGGGCGCTCGAGGCCGTGGAGTATATCGCACAGGATCCTGCACGCGCCGTATCGCATCATCTATCGCGTCGACGCGTCACGTCGGGGCTCCCGGCGTCGCGGCATCGCGATACACGATGTCGTGCGCCTCGCTGATGGCGAGGCCGCGCACGGTATGCAGCTCATGCTGCACCGTCACGAACACCAGCGGGCCGCTGCGCCCGTGCTTGATGTCCACCGACGCCATGCGCGACGTGCGCGTGACTGCATCGCCCACGCGTGCCCATCGGGGCCCACGGCGCCGGCCCGTGGGCGCGGGGTGAAATACAACCAGTGCCAGAGCGGCGGCAGTGCGCTGCCGTCGGGCACCGGGTGCGGGTCGTGATCGAGCGTGGCGGCCAGCGCCGTGACCGGCGCGGCCGTGATGATGTCGTGCTGGGTCTCCTCGCGACCGATCCAGTCGCGCAGGGCCTCCAGCTCGTTCACGACCCGTAGTACTGCACCACCGTCTTCACGGTGCAGAATTCTTCCATCGCCATGAATCCCTTTTCGCGACCGTGACCGCTCTTCTTCACGCCGCCAAAGGGGAGCTCCACGCCGCCGCCCGCGCCGTAGCAGTTGAGATACACCTGCCCGCACTTCATGCGGCGCGCCATGCGAATCTGGCGACCGCCGTCGGCGGTCCAGATGCCGGCGATGAGACCGAAGTCGGTGGCGTTGGCCAGGCGCACCGCGTCTTCATCGTCGTCAAACGGGATGATGGCCAGCACCGGGCCGAACACTTCCTCGCACGCCAGCGCGTGATCGCGCGGCACAGGGCCGAACAGCGTCGGCGGCATATAGAACCCGCCTTCCGGCACCCCCTCGGCCACCACGCCCTGCGCCAGCAACGGAATCCCGCTGGCGATAGCGCGGTCCACATACCCCTGCACGCGGCGCTGCTGCGCGGCGTTGATGAGCGGGCCGCAGTCGCGATCCATCGCCGGCGTGCCCGCGGCCGACTGCCTGAACTTCTCCACCACCATGGCCACGAAGCGGTCATGCACCCCGCGTTGCACCATGAGGCGGCTGCCGGCCGAACAGGTCTGCCCGGCGTTCTGCGTGATGGCCTTGATCACGAACGTCGCGGCGCGCTCGAGGTTAGCGTCGTCGAACACGATTTGCGGGCTCTTGCCACCCAGCTCCAGCACCACCTTGAGCGTGCGCTCGGCGCCGGCCTTCTGCACCATCGTGCCCACTTCGGGGCTACCGGTGAAGCTGATGAAGTTGATATCGCCGTGATGCGTGAGCGCGTGCCCGGCCTCTTCGCCCAGCCCCGTGACTACATTGAGCGCGCCCGCCGGTAGTCCGGCTTCGGCAGCAATGCGACAGAAGGCCAGCGGCGTGAGGCACGCATCTTCCGACGGCTTGAGCACCGTGGCGTTGCCCACCGCCAGCGCCGGCACCACCGAGCGCCCGAACATCTGCGCCGGGTAGTTCCACGGCAGGATGTGCGCCGTCACGCCGTAGGGCTCGTGCAGCACCACGACGTGGAAGTCGTTGAGGTACGGGATCTGCTCGCCGTGCAGCTTGTCGGCGGCACCACCGTAGTACTCGCAGTAGCGCGCAGCCACGGTGATGTCGTTGCGCGCCTGGCTCATGGGCTTGCCCGTGTCGCGGGCCTCCAGCAGCGACAGCTCTTCGTGCCGCGCCAGAATGAGCTCGGACATCTTGGACAGAATGCGACCGCGCTCGGTGGCGGTCATGCGGCCCCACGGGCCGTCGAGGGCGGCGCGGGCGGCGGCGACGGCGCGATCCACGTCAGCCGCGGTGCCGCGGGCGATCTCGTCGAAAGCCAGCCCCGTGCTGGGGTCGAGAACGGGGAGGGTCTGTCCGGTGCTGGACGCGACCCATTCGCCGCCGATGAAGTGCGATTGCATACGGAGTGCCTGGACGCTGCGCGGAGGGGGGCAGCCGGCCGGCCCGCGCGTGAAGCGCGGGCGGCACGGCGCGGTCACGGTGATTATCGCAGCGTGCCGCGTGCGGCGCCAGCGGTGCGCCCCGGCGACCCGCCGGACACGACAACGCCGGCGTGCGCCTCGCGGGCGGCGCGGGTCCGGAGGCGGGTGAGGATCTGGTCGATCACTGCCGCCTGGGTGACGCACGCGGCGGTTGCGAAGCGGCTTCGGGCGCGGCTCGGGCGATGAAGGTGCTCTGGTCCCCGCTGGCAGAGCAGCGGGCGCTCGAGGCCGTGGAGTATATCGCACAGGATCCTGCACGCGCCGTATCGCATCATCTACCGCGTCGACGCGTCACGTGTTGTGATTTTGACGCTCCGGCATGTGCGGCGTGCGTGGGACCCGGCGGACGTCGACGACGCATAACGTTGCGCTGCTGTCGACAGCGACGATGCGGTTCGCTGCAGGAGCAGATGTGATTGCACGCCGTACCGTTGCCACTCCGTTCGCTTTTGCCGTTCCGGAGGGGGCGTCTTACATCGGGACTCTCATCGACCCACCGATGACGTGGCGAAGCTCGACATCGGAAGATCACCAACCTCACGACGCGATGGATAGTGCCGAGATCCCCTTGCCCAGCGTGAAGCTCGACCCGACGGCACTCACCACGGCGTTCTTGCGCGTCAGCCCCGCGAGGGCTCGGATGCGATACACCGCCTCGATGCCGGTGCAGTGTCCGCCGAGCAAGTACGTCAGCCCGGCCTCCTTGAGCTTGCCCGCGGTCCACTCGAGCTGTTCGTCCGTCGCGTTGAACAGATGGACCCCGCCGATCGCGGCGTGCAGCGGGGCGTCGCGTACCACGCGCTGGGCATAGGTCACGGTGTTGACGATACCGGCATGCCCGCAACCTGACACGAGCACCAGGCCGTCGGCCGTGTCGATCACCAGCGAGGCATCCTCGGGTACGTTGTCCTCGAGATCGCCCGCCGGCGCCTTGAGGACGCGCGCGCCGCTCCAGTTGCGCTCAGGGAATGTGCGGGGCACCGGTCCCGTGAACCACACACCCGGTGCCAGCTCGTCGGCAGCAGCATGCTCCACAAAGACGCCGCCCGTGGCTTCGTAGGCCGCACGATCTTTCAGCAACCCGTTGTCATCCGAGCCGTTGGCATTCAGGCGCGGCCAGAAAATGCCACGTGCGACATGCGCGCGGCCGAGCGCCGCGGGGTTCTTCGCTTGCATGGCGCGGCGAAGCGTGAGCAGTCCGCCGGTGTGATCGTCGTGATTGTGCGTGATCACCACGTCGGTGATGGTCGACAGATCGATGCCCAGTTCCGCCGCGTTCTTCAGCACGGTCTCAGGACGTGCACCGGTGTCGAACAGCCAGCGTCGCCCATCGACCTCCACCAACGCTGCGTATCCCCACTCACCTGTTCCACGATTCGGGTTGCCGGCAAGCATCGTGGAAAGCACCGTGACCTTGACGTCTCGGGCGAGTGCGCGCTCGACGGGTTGCGGACGAGAAGCCGCACGGGTTGGCGTCAGGCCAGTGACGGGGAGCAGCAGCGAGGCTGCGGCGGCGAGTGAGAGCAAACGCACGATGGGCGCCGGGAAACAGGGGAAGTGGATCAGGGGCGCGGTTGCCCCGCTGTGAGACTGCCGCGAAAGGTACGCGTAACCTCGGTAGAGCCTCCCTCTCGGTGTGAGGGGCGGAGTGCGTGATGTTCGCAGAGCGCAAGGAGTGGACAGGCCTCCGCCTCCTGCCTCAGCTCCCCAGCCGTAGCCCTTCGTGCATGAATACGTAGCTCATGGCGACGGTGAGGTTGATATCGGTGACCGCTGCCAAGCCGGGATTGGTGTGGTCGATGCCGTCCAGCATGGCGATGAGCTTGCCCTGATCGAGAAACGGCACGTCCCGCGCCGCCGAGCTCCGCAGCGTGTCCTGCATGAGCTGGTGCAGTGGTGCGTCCCTGTGATGCGTGGACGGCGGGCTGAGGAACGGATGCTTCTGCCGCTTGTACACGGTGTCGGTGATGACGTCCTTCACCGCCTCGCGCAGGATGTACTTCTCCGTCATGCGACGGATCTTGAGGTTCACCGGCACGTTCTGGAGGTACTCCGCCACATGATGGTCCATGAAGGGGACGCGCCCCTCCACCGAATGCCCCATTTCCATGCGATCGCCAAGGTTCGACAGGACGTAATGCGGCAGCGCGGACTTGGCCCAGAGGTAGAGCGCCGAATGCACGGCGTTGCGCCCCTCGAGGCACCGCTTCACGTCAATTGACGCGAGGAAGGTGCCGACGGTGTCGGTGTCGCCCTGCGACGCCACGAACTCGTCGCTCATGATGCTCTGCGTGCTCTTGCTGTCAATGGCCTGCGTCTCCAACCACGAGGGGACGAACTCGAGCACTGCCCTCGCGCTGTCGCGAACCGCGCTGTCGCGAACCGCGCTGTCGCGAACCGCGCTGTCGCGAACCGCGCTGTCG
>JBBARJ010000028.1:0-4743 GCA_040399825.1 Gemmatimonas sp. | reverse complement strand
CCCTCAGGCATCAGCATACCGCGCGACACCTGATTGTTGGCCACCAACTCGGTCATGAGCCGTTGCACGTCCTCCGGCGACTGCCCCTGCGTGTGGTGTAGCAGCATATCGCGGCGGAAGTGCGGATAGCCAGCCAAGAGCTCGTCCGAGCCCTCGCCGGTGAGTACCACCTTGCGGCCGTCGGCGCGCACCGCGCGGCTCAGCATGTACTTCGCCACGGTGTGCGCGTTTTTGCAGGGGAGTTCCGCTTGAATGACGGCGGCGCGGAAGTTGTCCGCGAGGTCATGCTGGTGCGCCGTGACTGGCCGATACTCGGCGCCGGCGCGCTTCGCCATCTCCTCGGCCATCACGCTCTCGTCGTAGGCACCCGCTTCAAAGGTCAGCGTATACGCCCGCACCGGGCCGACGTGATGTAATGACGCGAGACCGAGAATGGCGCACGAGTCAATGCCACCGCTCAGGTAGCAGCCCACCGGCACGTCGGCGCGCAGGCGCGTCTTCACAGACTCCTCGAGCACGGCGCGGAAGCCCTCGATGTACTCCCGGTCGGTTCTGGGCGCCGGCGCCGCATCGTCGCGCGGATAGTTCACATCCCAGTACTGCTGCAGCCGGAAGCCCTCGGGCGTGGCGCGCATGAAGTGCCCCGGCGGGACGTTATACACGCCCTTGAACAGCGTGCGCTCGGCCGGAATGAGAAAGGCACCGGCGAACAGCGACTCGTAACTCCACGCCGCGTCCACGCCCATGGCGAACAGTGCTTTGGCCTCCGAGTCGAAGTAGAGCGCGCCGTCCTGCTCGGCGTAGAACAGGGGCTTCACGCCAAAGCGGTCGCGCGCGGCAAAGAGGCGCTGGTTGCGCGAGTCCCAGATGATGAACGCGAACTCGCCACGCAGCTGATGCACGCATTCGGGGCCGAGCTCCTCATAGAGGTGCAGCGCAACCTCGCTGTCCGACTTGGTGCGGAAGCGGTGCCCGCGTGCCTCCAGTCCGGCGCGAATGCGCTCAAAATCATAGAACTCGCCGTTGTGCACGATCACCAGCGATCCGTCCTCATTGGCGATCGGCTGGTCACCGGTGGAGAGGTCGATGATTGAAAGCCGCGCGTGGCCGAGACCCACCCGACCGTCGGGCGAAATCCAGTGCTGGCGCCCGTCAGGCCCACGGTGGTTAAGCGCAGCGGTGCCCGCGGACAAGGTGTCGCTCGCGACGTCGGACCGGCGTGAGAAGACCGCAGTGATTCCGCACATTGCGATGATGCCTCGGGCGATAGTGGAGGGCGAATCGGAACGACCGCGATCGTCCTCCCGCGGTCAGCCGTCTTGGAACGGAGGAGGGGGTGGCGGCGGCGGTGTAACCTTCGGAAGGTTGCGCCCAGTATTCGTGACATCCAAGATGGTACCGGCCCCCCCCGGCGCGAATCCGCCGGTTATCCCCTCGAGTGCGCTGTCGTCCAGCAGCTCTGACTCGGGGACCTGCTCTTCGTCTTCACGCATGGTTTTCTCTCCAAAAAACCCGGGGTTATCGTGGAAATTAGGGTGAGTTCCAACACGGGAACTCGGCAGAATATATCCGCTCAGCGGCGATACCCGCGAGATTCGCGCAGCGGCTTTCCACAGTTCGGGATCGTCGTTGGTTGACCGTTTGGCCCCGCCGGCATGGGACTCATGAGCGTGCGTGAGCAGTGCTGTCGAGTGCGATCGCATCTCAGCATCACGAGCCACGGCTGCCGATAGCGACGATGCGGTACGCCGTGTCACGGCTGTTTGTTCAGAGTTGCTGCAGCAGAAGCCAGCGTTGTGCCGCACGCGCCCTGATGCGCGACCGATTCCACTCGAACCAACGACCGTCGGCCAGCGTAGTGCCGGTGGCGTAGCGCTTCTGCAGCGCCGCACGCAGCTCGGCCTGTGTCGGCTCGGGCAGCGATGCCAGCTGGTCGACGATGGTCGGGAGCGCATCGGGTGAGAGTTCGCGGGTGAGATACGCGATGTCGAGCGTCCCCGTGCTGGCAAAGCGGTCGATGTTGCGCCTGGCGATCCAGGCCTCGTGGTTCCAGTACAGCAGTGCCACGAACAGTACGGTGCCCACGGCGGCCGTGCGTCGAAACAGGCGGCCGGTGTCGAGCGTGTGGCCGACCTCGACCGCCAGCAGCACGAGGGCGGCGGCCACCACCATCATGTACGCCTGTGCATACAGCCGCGCGGTGGTGAATCCGTAGGCGACTTCATACAGCAGCACGCGATGAAAGGCCGACGCGAGCAGCAGCAACACCGCGACGACCAGCGCGTACGCGACGAGCCGCGCCAGGCGCGCATGGCGATCGCGTTGTCCGTACTGCTCGGAGAGCAGAATGAGCAGCGCGCTGGCCGTGGCGACGACGGTGAGCTCTCCAAAGCCACGACGTGCATACTCGGCGAACGTCATGTCCGATGTCGCGACATTCGGCTGTGTGCCGAAGAGGTAGCCGATTTGCAGCGCCAGAAAGAGCCAGAGCAGCGCGGTGACCGCGGCGAGCAGCATGACGCGCTCCGTCGAGCCAAGCCAGCGCACGGGCTCGCGCTCTGTCGTAGCCAGCGGTGGTGCGGCCTCGGTGAGGGCGTAGCCGTACGCACCGACGACCAGCCCCAGCAGGGCGGTAAAGAAGATGACGCGCGGCAGGAATTCCCACGTCGAGAAAAATGCGTCGAGGGCGTCACGCCATCGCGCGAAGGTGGGATCCGCCTCTGCGAGCAGGAGCGCAAAGACGAACAGCACCGGCAGCGTGAGCGCGAGGCCGCGGACCCACGCGCGCGCCCGCGTAGACCGAATGTGCCCGGTGGCCTCAACGGCGCGACGCAGCGCGTGCGGGACGGCGCGAAGGAGTGCTACGGGGGGTGCCGTTGCCGCGAACTGCGCGGTGATGCGGCGGAGCGAGGGATCGGCCGCCAGCAGCATCTGCATGGCGAGCAGGATGACGACCGAGGCGAAGATCGCGACGTGCAGCAGGGCGCTGGCGGTAACGACGGCGGCACCGGCGATCAGGGTGGCCGCGACGCCGAGGCTCGGCACGACGTATCCGCTCCGCTGGGGGTGTCGATCGCGATGGAGAGTGGTCAGTCCCGTCGCGGCCGCCCCGGTCCACAGGAGCCAATTGAGACCGGGGCGAGCGTCGAACATCACCCAGGCCCCGAGGGCGGCGACGGCCGCCGCGGTGGCCCAGAGGCGTCCGGCGTTCAGCGTCATGTGGTCGGGGACATGGCCCGGTTCCTGTGGTTGCGCATGCATGATGGGGGAGTATCGGTGAGGCCGACCCAGATATCAAGTACTTTATGCTATAAAGCATATAGGCGGGCTCGGCGGCCTGCCCGGGGCGTGCGCTACCTTCCGGCGGCGGGCATTCCTCCTCCGCGCCATGCGCATCGTTCCTCACACCCACGTGGCACTCGAATGATTCGTGCGTTGGCCGTCGTGTTCTTCGCCGTGGCTTGCGTTGGCTGCAACGAGCCGAAGGCGCGTGGTTCGACGCTGAAGGTGTCGTACTACGCGCAGGATGCAGCGTTCGCCAGTGCGGAGCCGTTACGCGTGTCGGTTGGCTCCGGCGAGCAGCTCCGAAGCCTGCGCGGCATTGAGATGGCGCCGTACCATCCGTTTTTCGTGTCGGGCGAAATGCCGCTGGATAGCGGTGCCACGTGGCCGATCACCGTGGTGATGCTCGGGGTCAACGCCGATACGGCGGCGACCGCACAGCTCAGCGTCGGTCCGGTGCAGCCAGCTATGTCGTACACGCTTGGTGTGATTGCCGGCGGTCGCCGGCCGGCGGGTGCCGCGTCCCGGTGTGGCGCACAGGTCGCCGTGCCAATGCGACGGGCGGGCGGGGCGCAATCGGCTGACTCACTCTACGTGAGCATCAGTGGGATGCGCGGCGGCGCCGAATGTTGAGCGCGACCGCGCACTGACCTCAGTGGTCCGTCGCGAGCCACAGCTCGGACAGCGCCACATCGGCGCGAAACGCCGTCTTCGCGGCGACGAGGCCGATGCGCACGATGCGCCGCACATCCAGCGGCGTGGCGAGCGAGACCGGCGTGAACGCTCCCCAATCGAGCACGATGTCGGTCCATTCGCCTGATACCGGCAGCGGCGCGCCGTAGTACTGCCATGGCGCGCGCGTATCGGCGGTGCGCACATGCACGAAGTACGACCCGGGTGTCCCACACACGCTGAGCGCAACGCCGCGAAATCCGCGCGCGTCGACGCCGCTCCCCGGCGGATCGCCGAGCGAGCAGGCCGCCTGAATGAATCCGCCGTTCTGTTCGAGCGACACGTTGCCGGTGAGATGCAGCGCGCGGCGTCCGTGCACGGTCGCCATCGTCCCGTTCGCGACACTCACGCCGCCCATCACGCGATCGGAAAACACCGACCACCGACGCGCCAACGACGCCGGCCCCGCGTCGAAGTCGTCGAGACGTCGCGGAGCCGGTGTGATGCCGTCGCTCACTTGGGAGTACGAGCTTTCCAGAGTGCCAGCAGCGCGGCCTCACGCTCCGGCGTAAAGCCCGTCTTGATGGCGGCCTGCCGTTCGGCCGGCAGCGTGCGCCACCACGCGAGGGTATCGCGCGCGGTGTCTTCCATCGGCCGTACCGTGAGTCCCGCCTTGAGTTCGGGCGTGATGTCGATGCGGGCAAAGCCTGCCGTGCGTCCGCGCATCACCTGAAATACCGGCAACTCTTTGCCATAGGGATTCGCCCCGTTCGCGCGCAGTAAGTCGGC
>JBBARJ010000027.1:14796-18189 GCA_040399825.1 Gemmatimonas sp. | reverse complement strand
TGCAACAGCTGCTGGCGCTGTGTGGTCTTGCCGGCTTCGAACGCCGGGCGGCTGGCATCGGTACGGCTTTCGACGCGGAGGACGACCATACCGTCAACCGCCTTGAATGGGCCACCCACCTGACCGACCGGCAAGGTGAACGACGCGCCGACCGCGGGCTCGAACTGCCCCAAACCCTGAACCGCATCAACCCGCGCGAATGCCGGTGACTTCGCCACCACCAAGTTACGCTGCGCTGCTGCTGCTTCGAGCGTCGACGTGCGCGCCGCGGTCGCGATCTGCTCGGCGATTGGACGCAGCTTCTCGATGCGCTTCTCCTTCGCGAGGCGACGCCGAATGTCGTCCTTCACTTCGGACAGCGGCTGCTGGCCACCCGGCGTGATCGAGTCGACTCGGGCCAAATAGTACGCTTCCGGCGAGTCGAACAAATCGCTCGTCTCACCAGCCCGCAGGCCGGAGAACGCCCACGCACTCACGCTCGGTACATAGCGTCCAGCATACGACAGCGGTTCCTTCTCAAACACGACGACCGAGGCCGGCGAAAGGCCGAGCATCTTGGCGGCAGCGTCGAACGTCTTTGGATCTTCCTGGCTTCCGGCCTTGCTGGCCAGCGAGTCGGCGCGACGATCGGTGCGCGTCGCGCTGGAATCACTCTGGCCGATTGACACCAGAATGTGGCGCACGTCGAGCGTGTCGCCGGACTTCGAATCGACGCGGATCAAGTGCCAGCCGAACGGCGTGAGCACGGCCTGCGACAGCTCGCCCGGCTTGAGGGCGTACATCGCCGTCTCGAAATTCGGCGTGAAGCGGCCGCGGCCACCCTTGCCGAGCGACCCGCCATTCGCGCCGGAGACGCTATCAGTGGATTCACGCTTGGCGACGTCCTCGAACTTCGCGCCGCCAACAATCTCGGCGCGCAGCTTTTCAATGCGCACCTTGGCGTCAGCCGAGTCGGCCGCCGTGACCGCGCGGGGCACAGTCAGCAGGGACACCACGGCGCGGCTCGGCCGCGTGAAGCGCTTCGGATTGCGGTTGAAAAATTGCGAAATCTCGGCGTCCGTGACAGTGACGGCCGTGTCGGTGAGGGCCGTCTGGCCCACCAGGACGTAACTGACCTGAGCGCTGTCGTACCGGTCGCGATAGATCTGCCAGAGCCGCTCGTCAGACACATAGGCGTCGGACGCGATCTGATCGAACAGCTTCTGCTTGGGGATCTCATTCCGGTAGTACGCCTCGAGACCCGCCAGCATACCCGACTGGCGCGCCATCGGGCTGGCGAGCAAGCGCTGGTACTTCGAAATGTCAAAACGGCCGTCCGTTTGCAGATCCGGAGACTGCATGGCCTGCGGCGGGGGAGCGAGTCGTGCCGCTTCGAGGATTTCGTCGTCAGTAACCGTGATGCCGCGACGCTTGTATTCCTGTTGGAGCAGCAGCTCCGTCACCAGTTCGTCGTACGCACGATCTTCGAGCGTCTTGCGCTCGTCGAGCGTGAGTCCCCGGCCGAGCTGCTGTTGCTGCTGCTGCTCGAGGGAATTCACGGCATTCTGCCATGACGTCAAAAGAACGTCCTCGCCATTCACCGACGCAATGGCGGTGGAGGTCGTCACGGGCGAGCGGCCTGCGAGACCCGAGGTCTCGTACAAGAGGAAACTGCCGACGAAAGCCACGATCAGCACGATCCAGATGTATTTCGCGGCGCTCCGCATCGATTGCAGCACGGGGCGAGACTCCTTGGGGCGGAAAAGCTGGACAAACAGAAAGGCACACGCAACTCCATGGGAGAGGCGTATGCCGAAGAGTCCGATAAGGTAGCCGCCGCGAGTCGCGAATAGCAAGACGAGCGGGGATGATGCACCACTTGACCACCTATGACTTCCCGGATCGGCCACCCTCTATAAGTTGTCTGAGGGTCCTGTCACCCAGTTGGAACGGGCGCCTCGGATCGGGCCGGGAAACATCACCACGAGGGCACTGGACGGATGAGCACTGCTGCCCGGATCGACGAGCTCCGGAAAAAGTTCGAGGAAAACCCGCGTCGCTACTTCGCCCCCTTGGCGAATGAGTTGCGAAAGGCTGGAAATCTCACCGAGGCAATTGCCCTCTGCCGGGAGTTTCTGCCGAAGCAGCCTGAGCACATGAGCGGGTACATCGTGTTTGGACAGGCATTGTACGAATCGGGCGATCTGTCCGAGTCACGTATCGTGTTTGAGCAAGCGCTGGCCCTCGACCCGGAAAATCTGAAGGCCCTTCGACACCTTGGCGACATCGCCAAGGGGGAAGGGGACACCGCCGGGGCACGCCGCTGGTACGAGCGGGTGCTGGACGCCGACCCGCGTAACGACGATATCGCTGCCCAGTTGGCGACGCTCGTCACGCCCCCGACACCCGTGGCGCCCAGTCCGCCCGTGCTCACTCCGCCGTTCTCCATGGCCCCGATTGGACTGGGCGCCATTCCAACGCCGGATGCCGCATTGCGCGCGGTGGATTTCGACGAAATCAACGCTCGGCTGCGGGAACCCGCCGTGTTGTCGGTGGCACGCGTTGAGTCTGACGAGCCGGTCCCGGTGGCGCAGGCCCCCGCGTTTCGCGACGAAGAGCTTCTCGACCTCGACGCGATCGAAGCGGCTGGTGCGCATGTCGAGGGGGAGGTTGTCATCGAGGGCGCAGGTGCAGCGGAGCCCGTCGGTCAGCCCGTCGTCGAGGCGATCGACGACGCGGTCCGCGAGGCGGGCGCTGATGATCTGTTTGGTTTCGGCGAGACGGCGGCCGAAGAGGTCCCGTTGGAGGAGGTCCCGTTTGAGGAAGGACTCATCGCGCCCGAATGGCCCGATACGTCGGCACTGGTCGCGCGGATCGGGACAGCGCGCCCGGTCACTCCGTCGTTTGGCTCGGCGATGACGCCGGACGCGGTCGCTGCCTTCGGTGTTGAATCGAGTGATCCGCTCGTGGCGCCCGCGCTCGCCGAGGAGGCCTTTGCGGAGGTCGAAGCCCAGGTCGACCAAACCGACGAGCCAACGGGACATGCCGGGGCAGCCGAGTGGACGGGGGTAGCGGCACTGTTCGGGGACGAGCTCACGGACACCGCCGGTTCGGCGTATGAGCCCGAACCGGTCCCGTCCAGTTTCGCCGACGTCACGTCTGCAGAGCACAATCCTGCGTTCGTGACCGAAACGATGGGCGAGCTGCTGGTGTCCCAAGGATTTACCGCCCGCGCAGTGTCGGTCTATGAGGAGCTGGTGCGCCGGCGTCCTTACGACCCCGTGTTGACCTCGCGCCTCGCCGAACTGCAGGAGCGACTGGCGGCCGAAGCCGCACCCGTCGCGCCCGTCGTCCCGACGCCCGCGATCGTAGCGCGCGTCACACCGCCGCTCGCTACGCCGATGTCCTCCACGC
>JBBARJ010000027.1:332-14786 GCA_040399825.1 Gemmatimonas sp. | reverse complement strand
CCATGTCGTCGACCGCGTACGACCCAGCGGTGCCCGACGAGGAACCGGTCGTCGACGTGACGGCGCGTGAACGATTCGCTCGACTTGCGTCTCGCCGGGTCCCCCGCCGTACCCCGCCGCGCGCGTCGGTGGCCGTTGACGCGCCGGCCGAGGGATTGGCCTCGCTGTTCGGTGGCCACGCCCCCATGAACGATGATCGTGCCGCCCGCGCTCTTGCCGACGCGTTTGCACCGATTGCCGAGATCGACCCCCTCGGCGCGGCGCTCCAGTTCGAAGAAGCGATGCTCGGCGGTGCCGGGCGGACGGCCACCCCCATGCGCGCCGCGACCCCGATCGCCACGGCGGCGGTCTCCGAAGGCGGCGGACCGTTCTCGTTCGATCGCTTCTTCCCGGACCCTGCCACGTCGCCGCCACCCGCGCCCGCAGCGAGCCGCACGCCGGCGAGTGAACCGTCGCGCGAGGTGCCGCCGCCGACCGTGAGCGACGATCTCGCGCAGTTCTCCGCATGGTTGAAAGGACTCGGCAATCCGTGATCATCGGAATTCTGAACGGACCGAATCTCAACCTGTTGGGGACCCGAGAGCCACACATCTACGGTGCCGCAACGCTCGACGACATCAATGCCGGACTCCTGCTGGTCGCCGCGGACCTGGGTGTCGAGCTGGTAACGGCGCAGTCGAATGTCGAGGGCACGATGATCGATATTTTGCACGCCTGGCGCGGCGAGGTGCAGGGGGTGGTCGTGAACGCCGGCGCGTACACGCACACGAGTCTCGCCCTGCGTGATGCCTTCACGGCCACGTCGATCCCTTTTGTCGAGATCCATCTCTCCAACGTCTATGCCCGGGAGCCCGAGCGGCGCCACAGCATGCTCGCCGGCGCGGCGATCGGCAGCGTCACGGGACTTGGAGCCGAGGGCTACGAGTTCGCGCTGCGCGGGCTGGTGTCGGCCCTCCGTCGGCGTTCGTGAGCGGCGACGTCGTTTCTGGTCCGATCGATACCCGGCCGACGCGGCTGGCGGCGATTCGCGATGCGTTGGCTCGTGCCGATCTCGACGCCTTGTTGGTGAGCTCCTTGGCGAACGTTCGCTATGTCACCGGATTTTCCGGCAGTAACGCGCTCCTCGTCATCACGGCCAAGGACTGTATCCTCCTCACCGACTCCCGCTATGCCACGCAGGTCGAGGAGGAGGTCGGCGTGGCCGCCACCGTTCGTATCGAGAGCACGAACCTCTGGACCGGTCTCTGGGCACAGCTCGGAACGCTCACGAGTGTGGAGCGTATCGGCTTCGAGTCGATGCATTGCGTGCATTGGGACTTTGCCCGGCTGCTTGAGAAGGGCGCGCGATGGTCCTGGCGGCCCACCACGGACGTCGTCGAGACGCTGCGCGCCGTCAAGGACGCGGGTGAACTCGCGCACATCGAACGCGCCGTCGCGGTGGCAGAGATGGCGCTCCGACGGACGGTGCCGATGTTGCGCGCCGGGCTCACCGAAACGGCCGTGGCCGGTATCCTTGAAGGTCACCTGCGGGACGCCGGGAGCGAGGCCTTCCCGTTTCCGAGTATCGTGGCGTCTGGGCCCCGGTCTGCACTGCCGCACGCCCGCGCTGGCGATCGCGTGCTTGAAACCGGTGATTTTGTCCTGCTCGACTTCGGAGCCGTCACGTCAGGGTACTGCTCCGATATCACGCGTACGTTTGTGCTGGGTCGGGCCTCGGACGAGCAGCGGGAGATCTACGACATCGTGCGGGAGGCGAATTCGCGTGCTTCGGGCGCGATTCGGGTTGGAATGACGGGGATGGCTGCAGATGCGGTCGCGAGAGACTACATTGCCGGTCGTGGGTTTGGTGAAGCCTTCGGACATTCGCTCGGTCATGGGATCGGGCTGGAAGTGCACGAAGCGCCTCGCCTGGCCCGCGTCGTCGAGTCTCCCCTCGCTGCCGGAACGGTCGTGACGATTGAGCCCGGGATCTATCGGCCGGGCTGGGGTGGGGTGAGAATCGAGGACGACGTGTTCTTGTCAGATGCAGGTCCGAGAGTCCTGACCGGATTCCCGCGAGACCTGCACGAACTCTCCTAATATCTCTACGCTCGGCGCGCTCCGTGCCGATGATCCCCTTCGACTCCCCCGCCATGATCGACCTGCGCTATGTGAAGAAGCTGATCGAGATGCTCGACGGCTCCACGGTGGATTCCATCGAGATCTCTTCCGACAAAGGGATGAAGCTCCGCATCTCGAAGAGCTCCCAGCAGCGCGTTGCCGCGGTGACGGTTGCGCCCCAGATGGCCGCTCCCGTCGCGGTGGCCCCGGTGTTGCCGGTTGGTGCTTCCGAGCGTCCTGCAGGAGAGGGTGTGGCAGCGGCGCCGAAGGCCGAGGCACCGAAGGTTGCACTTCTCGAGATCAAGTCGCCAATGGTGGGCACGTATTATTCTGCCCCCGAGCCCGGAGCGAAGCCGTATGTCAACGTCGGCGATCGTATCAGCAAGGGTCAGATTGTGTGCATCATCGAAGCGATGAAGATCATGAATGAGCTCGAGTCCGAATTTGACGGCGTGGTGCGCGCGGTGAACGTCACCGACTCCAACGCGGTTGAATACGGACAAGTGCTCTACCGCCTCGATCCGACCGGCTGAGATGCGATGACATGACGATGGTCTCCGGTGCCGCTCCCCTCACCGTCACACCGACGGCACCTGGCTCGGGTCTTGACCTGAAAGCCGCACTGCAGCGCATGGTGCGCGAGGGCGCGTCCGACTTGCACCTCAAAGTCGGACGGCCCCCCACGCTGCGTTTGCACTCCGACCTCGTCCCGTTGGATATGCCGCCGATGCGGCCGGAAGAACTCCGGTCGCTCGCCGAGCATCTGCTGCCACCGGCGCAGCTTCGCGAGTTCGTGGAGATGCGCGAGTCGGATTTCGCGATCAACGTGCCGGGCATCGGTCGGTTTCGCGTCAACGTGTATCAGCAGAAGGGTACCGTCGCCTTTGCGATGCGCGCCATCGCGCACGCCGCTGCCTCGATCCGCGATTTGAACCTGCCGCCGGTGCTCGAGCAGTTGGCGCTCAAGCCCCGTGGCCTGGTACTGGTGACCGGCGTGACCGGGTCGGGCAAGAGCACCGCCTTGGCCGCCATGGTGCACCACATCAACGAGCGCCGCAGCGCGAACATCATCACGATCGAAGATCCGATCGAGTTCGTGCACCGCGATGTGCAGAGTCACATCAATCAGCGTGAAGTGGGAACGGACACGGCGTCCTTCTCGCAGGCGCTGCGTCGTGTGCTGCGTCAGGACCCTGATGTCATCATGATCGGTGAAATCCGAGATCTCGAGACGCTTGACGTCGCCCTGAAGGCGGCCGGCACCGGTCACCTCGTGTTCTCGACGCTGCATACCACCGATGCCACGCTGACCATCAATCGCATCCTGTCGTTCTACCCGCCCCACCAACAGAATGAAGTGCGTTTCGCGCTCGCCAACGCGCTCTCGTCGGTGGTCTCGCTCCGCCTCGTGCCGCGGGCCGATCGTCCGGGTCGGGTGCCCGCTTGCGAAGTCCTGGTGAACACCGAGGCGGTCCGCGACCAGATTCGAGACCTCTCGGCCACCCTGAACATTCCCGACCTGATCAAGGAGGGGAGCGTGGCGTATGGGATGCAGAGCTTCGACCAGTCGCTCATGAACTGGTACTCGCGGGGGGTGATCTCGTACGAGAATGCGCTCTTCTACGCGACCAACCCGGCCGAGTTCGCGCTGCGAATTCAGGGGGTCAATGGAACCAGCGATACCAACTGGGACGGCTTCCGCCAGGGAAGCTCCGCCACCTGATTGGTGGTCGCGGGACTGGCGGCAGGGCGTAGACCCTGCCACCATACGACATGTTCAAAAAGGTCCTGATCGCCAACCGCGGTGAGATCGCTCTCCGCGTCATTCGCGCTTGCCGTGAGCTCGATATCCAAACGGTCGCCGTGTATTCCGAGGCTGACCGCGAGTCGCTGCATGTGCGCTTCGCCGACGATGACGTCTGCATCGGACCCGCCCCGGGTCGCGATTCATACCTCAAGATCCCGCGACTGATCGCGGCCGCCGAGATCACCGGCGCCGACGCGATCCACCCCGGCTACGGCTTCCTCGCGGAGAACGCGGAGTTCGCCGAGACCTGCCGGGCCTCCGGCATTGCCTTCATTGGCCCCACGCCGGAGCAGATCCGCGTGATGGGTGACAAGGCGTCGGCCCGCCGGGCGATGGCCGAGTGCGGGGTGCCGATCGTGCCCGGTTCGCCCGGGCCCGTCGATGATCCCGAAGAGGCGCTGGAGTTTGCCCGCGGCATCGGCTTTCCGGTCATCATCAAGGCCGCCGCCGGCGGTGGTGGAAAGGGCATGCGTGTCGCCCGCGATCCGGATGACTTCCTGCGGTCGTTCCAGCTCGCGCGTTCCGAAGCGCTCTCGGCGTTCGGCAACGGCGATGTGTACGTCGAGAAGTTCCTGGAGCGTCCGCGTCACGTGGAGTTCCAGGTGATGGGCGATATGCACGGCAACGTGATTCACCTCGGTGAACGCGATTGCTCGGTGCAGCGTCGTCACCAGAAGCTGATCGAAGAAGCGCCGTGTCCGGTGATGACGCCGGAACTGCGCGAGCGCATGGGCGAGGCGGCGGTGCGTGGCGCCAAGGCGATCAACTACGTCGGCGCGGGCACAGTGGAAATGCTGCTCGACGAAGACGGATCGTTCTTCTTCATGGAGATGAACACGCGCATTCAGGTCGAGCATCCCGTCACGGAAATGTTGACCGGTGTCGATCTCGTGAAGGAACAGATCCGTGTCGCCTCGGGCCTGCCGTTGTCGGTGCTCGAGACGCCGGCGTTCCGTGGTCATGTGATCGAGTGCCGCGTGAATGCCGAGGATCCGAGCCGCAACTTTCAGCCGTCACCCGGCAAGTTGGAAGTCTTCCATCAGCCCGGGGGGCCCGGGGTGCGTGTCGACACGCACGCCTACGCGGGCTACACCGTGCCGCCCTACTACGATTCGATGATTGCCAAACTCATCGTCCAGGGGAACACGCGGGAAGAGGCGCTCAAGCGTATGCAGATCGCCCTCGAGAGTTTCGTGATCGAAGGCGTGAAAACGACCATGCCATTTCTTGCCCGCGTGATGCAGCACCCCGGTTTTAAGGCCGGCAAGGTGCACACCAAGTGGCTCGAGTTTGAAGGGTCCGATCTGCTCAAGGAACCGACATAGTGCGCATCGATGTGCTGCTCGGCGAGGCGCAGGTGGCGCCCGCCGATGTGGCGGATCGCGTCGTCGTAGTGATTGACGTGCTGCGGGCTGCAACGACCGTGGCAACCGCTCTCGAGGCCGGCGCGCGTGCCGTGATCCCGTTCGAGACGGTGGACGAAACGGCGTCGCGCGCCAAAGCCTACGCGCGCGGCGAGGTGCAGCTGGCGGGTGAACGACGCATGGCGAAGATCGATGGATTCGACCTCGGGAATTCTCCCGCCGAGTACACACCGGCGTCGGTCGACGGACGGACGATCTTGTTCACCACGACGAACGGCACGATGGCCTTGGCGGCGACCCATGGCGCGCGCTCCTGCTATTTCGCGGCATTCGTGAATGTTGCTGCCACCGTGGCCGCGGTGCGGTCGGCGATCGAGGGTGGCGGGGACGTCACGATTATCTGCGCCGGACAGGAGCGGCACGCGGCACTCGAGGACGTCGTGTGTGCCGGACGGCTGGTTCGCGGGATCACAGAGGGCGTCGAAGGCGTGACCAGGGGGGATGGCGCCCGCGTTGCGGAAATGGCCGAACGACCGTTCATCGGGGGCCTCGCGTCGGTGGCGCTCGAGGCCGGCCATGCCAAGTCGTTGATCGCCGCGGGCTTCGAGCGTGACGTCGAGCTGTGCCTCACGCTCGATCGCTTTGCGCGGGCGGTGCGATACCACGATCGTCAGTTACAGCTCGAGCCTGCGACTCGCCCGGAACGCTGACCATGGAATCCGCTGTGCTGCGTCGGGAGCTTTCCGCAATCGCGCTCACGTTGCTCGCGGTGTTTCTCACCGGCGCCGTGATCTTCAATGCACCGGATGCGGGGCAGGCCTGCCTTGAGGCCACCGGCGTGTTCGGCCCGGCGGGCACGTGGGCACGGTGCGCCTTGGTGAGTACGGTTGGCATTCCCGGGGCCGCGATCGTCGCTCTGGGATGTCTGGTCGTCGCGCTCACGCTCTTCGGACGCATTGCGCGCGCCGATGATGCCAGCGACTGGGGCGTGCTCTTCACCGGGACCGTGACGCTGGTGCCGGTGGCGATCGGGCTCGCGCTCGGTGGCGAGCCGTCGGCCTCGGATAGCTCCGGACTGTGGGGCAGCTTTGCCGCCCACTACCTGCGTAAAGGCCTCGGCTCTGCCGGTGCGTGGGTGTTTTTCCTGCTGGCCACAAGCGCGCTCACCGTAGCGACGCTCCGCTGGAATCCGATCCGTGTGCTGCTTGGCTCTGCTGCGCGCAATGCCGACCCCGACAGCATGGCCGGTGGCCAAAGCACGGAGCGTGCCGTCGTCAGCAGCCGGAAGCGACCGACGTTGGCGCAGCAGCTCGAGCCCGAACCGGAAGACCTGCCTGCCATCGACCCCGTGTTGGCGCGCGACGTCTTGGCGCCAGCGCAGCCCGACGCGCGGTTTGCTCCGCCGGAGGCGGGTCGTGACACCGCGAAGGTGAAAAAGTTGGCGAGGGAGGCCGCTCGGTCTGTCGCGCCCACGGCCGAGGTGGCACTCGATGCGCCGTCCGACCCGTCGCCGTTCAGCGACGACTTGCCCCCGACTGATTTGCTCACCGCGGCGCCGGCGCGGAACGCCGACGCCGGCAAGCGCGAGCTGGACTTGGCTGGTGAGAAGCTGATGGCCACGCTGCGCACGTTCAAAGTCGACGGCGAGTTGGTCGGGCGAACCACTGGGCCGACCGTGACGCAGTTCGAAATCGAGCCAGCGCCCGGCGTCAAGGTTCGACAGATCGCGGCGTTGGCGGACGACCTCGCCTTGGCGATGCGCGCGCCGAGCATTCGGATCGTGGCACCCATTCCGGGGCGCGGCGCGGTCGGTGTGGAAGTGCCCAACCCGACGCCGGAAATGGTCGTGCTTCGCGAGGTGCTCGAGTCGGCGGAGTTTCGGCAGATGCGGGCGGCGTTGCCGATCGCCCTCGGCAAGGATCTCGAAGGGCGCGCCGTGATCGCCGATCTCGCCAAGATGCCGCATTTGCTCATCGCGGGGGCGACCGGATCGGGAAAATCCGTCTGCGTGAATACGATCATCACGAGCCTCGTGTATCGGCATACGCCCCGCACGCTGCGCTTCTTGATGGTCGACCCCAAAATGGTCGAACTCAGCGTGTACAACACGCTGCCGCATCTGCGCCACAAAGTGATCACGGACAACCGCGATGCGGCGTCCGTGCTCAAATGGGCGGTGATGGAGATGCAAGATCGTTATCGGCTGTTGGAAGCCAATGCCTGTCGCAACCTGCAGGAGTTCAATCGCCGGGTACAGCAGCACGCGGACGGCGAGGGCGCTCCGCTGCAGAAACCGCGCAATCTGGAGGTGGCCTTCGAGGATCGCACCTACGCCGGCGGCGTACTGCCGTACATCGTCGTGGTGATCGACGAAATGGCCGACCTGATGATGACGGTGCAGGCGGAGGTCGAAGCTCCCATCGCCATGCTCGCCCAGAAGGCCCGCGCCATTGGCATTCACCTGATTCTGGCTACGCAACGCCCCAGCGTGAACATCATCACGGGGCTGATCAAGGCGAACTTCCCCTGTCGGATCGCGTTTCGGGTGGCCTCGCAGGTGGACAGCCGTACGATCATCGATGGCGCCGGCGCCGAGGCACTCCTCGGCAACGGTGACATGTTGTTCATTCCGCCTGGCAAGTCGGAGCCCGCGCGATTGCAGGGGGCCTACCTGTCCAGCGAGGAGACGGAAGTGCTCCTCAAGTGGTATGAAGATGCGCGCGCGCGTTTCGAGGCGGGTGAGAGCATCGCGGCCGAACCAGACATTCTCGAGACGGTGCGCGCTCTCGAAGCCAAGGGCGACGGCGGTGACGAGGATGATGGTGACCGCGCGACTGACGAGCGGGACGCACGCTTCCGTGAAGCGGCCGAGGTGGTGATCCAGCATCGTCAGGGGTCAACGTCGCTGTTGCAGCGGCGCCTGAAAATCGGATACGGCCGTGCCGCCCGTATCATCGACCAGCTGGAAGCCGCCGGTGTGTTGGCCCCGTCCGAGGGGGCCGCCCGACCACGCGATGTACTGGTCGGCGTGCAGGACCTCGACCGCGTTTGCGGCTCCTGACGTCCTCCCCTTTCCTGAATCGACTCGTCGTCACGTATTGACGGCGTGTAACGGTTCGGTGAAAATTAACGAGGTTTGTGTCTCCACGTCCCGCTCTCCTTCCCGCGGGCTGCCGGACCTCGACGTACTTCCTCCCTCCCGAGGTATTAGATGCTTTTGCTTCGCGTTCGACGACTGTTGACTTCGACCCTGCTGGCGTTCGGCGCGCTGCCGGTGGTGGCCGCCGGACTGGCAGCCCAGGCCGGAACGATTACCGGTAAGGTGACCAATACGGAGAGCGGCCGCCCGATTGAGAATGCGACGATTAAGGCCGCCGGCGGCGGCGCGTCCTACGGCGCCGTCAGCGGCGCCGATGGCGCGTTTCGCATCGTGAATCTTCCCGCGGGGTCGTACACGGTGAGCGCGTCGGCGATCGGCTTTGCTCCCAAGAGCTCGTCCAACGTGCAGCCCGGTGCGGCCCTCACGATTGTCATGACGCCGCGCACGAACGTGCTGGAGCAGACGGTCGTCACGGCGAGCCGTGCCCGCCCGGAGAAGGTGCTTGACGCGCCGGCGCAGATTCTCACCGTGACCAGCCAGCAGATCGAGGAGCGGCCAGCCGTCACCGTGACCGACCACCTGCGGTCGACGCCCGGCGTCGACATCAACCGCGGTGGTATCGCGCAGGCCAACGTCGTCGCGCGCGGCTTCAACAATGCCTTCAGCGGTAGCATGCTGATGCTGCAGGACTACCGCTTTGCCGGTGTGCCGTCGTTGCGCGTGAACGTACCGTTCCTGTTCACCGGCACGAATGAGGACATCGATCGCATGGAAGTCCTGCTCGGACCGGCGTCCGCGTTGTTCGGCCCGAACAGCTCGAACGGCGTCCTCCATGTGATCACGAAGTCGCCGTTCCAGTCGCAGGGCACCACGATCAGCGTGGACGGTGGCGAGCGCTCGGTGTTCCGGACCGGTCTGCGCCACGCGGGTAAGTTCAACGACAAACTGGCCTACAAGCTCTCCGGCGAATACATGCAGGGCAAAGACTGGGAGTACAACGACCGGTCAGAGCCGACCATTTTTCCGAACACCGCCAACGTTCCGGAATCGCGTCGCGGAAAGGCGAACCAGCGTGACTTCGATCTTCAACGGTACACCGGCGAGGCCCGCGTCGACGTTCGTCCCCGCGAGGGAATGGAGGCAATCACCACCCTCGGTTACACCAAGGTCGGCAACGGTATCGAACTCACGGGTGCCAATGGTTCCTCGCAGATCAAGAACTGGACGTATCTCAGCCTGCAGCAGCGGTTCAAGTGGAACCGATTGTTTGCACAGGCGTTCTTGAACAGCAGCGACGCCGGCAACGCCAGCGGTACCGACGACCAAGGCACCTTCTTGCTTCGATCGGGTCAGCCGATCGTTGATCAGTCTCGCGTGGCGTCCGCGCAGATCCAGCACGGCTTCGATCTCGGCGCCAAGCAGAGCTTCACCTACGGCGCCGACTACATCTGGACCAACCCGCAGACCGCGAACACGATCAACGGCCAGAATGAGGACGTTGACAATGTGACCGAGTACGGCGCGTACGTGCAGTCGTCGACCAAGCCGATTCAGAAGGTGGAACTGTTGTTGGCGGCTCGTGCCGATGCAAACAGCGTGATTGCCGGTCAGTTCTTTTCTCCGCGTGCCGCGCTCATTCTCAAGCCGAGCGAGAATCAGAACATTCGGTTCACCTTCAATCGCGCGTTTTCGACGCCCGGTAATTTCTCGTTCTTCCTCGATCTCATCCAGTCGCCGAATGCCGGTGGGTCGGGCTTTGACGTGCGGGCGCGTGGCAACCCACCGAAGGAAGGTCTCCAGTTCAACCGCAGCTGCGGCACGGGGAGCGCTTTCGGTTCGTACTGCATGAAGTCGGCGTATGCGTCGCAGGGCAGCTTCGTCGGTGCCAGCGCGGCGGCGGCGTTCCCCGGTGCCATTCAGGCGCTTGCCCCCCGCCTCACGCCCGGCATCGCCGGGGCGCTGCAGCAGGCGGGCTTGCCGGCGGCGATCGCTCAGCAGCTGGCCGCCGGGGCGGTGCAGTTCCTCGGAACCCGTACGCCGACCAACGCCGATCTGGCGACGCGGGTTTCGTACCTCACGACGGCCACGACCGCCTTGCAGACGACGCAGTTGACGGACATTGACCCTCTCGCGGCCTCGTTCAACAACACGTTTGAGGTGGGCTACAAGGGCACTGTCGGCGGTAAGGTGACCTTTGACGTGGCGCTCTGGGGTCAGGAACGCGGAGACGTCGGAACGGCGGCGGCCCTCGCCACGCCGAACGTGTTCTTCGGGAATCCGCAGCAGCTCGGTGGCTACCTTGGCGCACAGCTCGGTGCCAATCTTGGGCCGCAGCTCGCCGCTCTCGGTTTGACGCCGGCACAGATCGGGCAGATCGTCAGCGGCGTGGCCGGGGCGCTGACGCCCAGCGTTGCCTCGCTGCCCGTGGGTGTCGTCACGTTCGCCAACGGCAACACCTCCCCGAACGCCGTGT
Source organism: Gemmatimonas sp. (assembly GCA_040399825.1). Taxonomy (GTDB): domain Bacteria; phylum Gemmatimonadota; class Gemmatimonadetes; order Gemmatimonadales; family Gemmatimonadaceae; genus Gemmatimonas. The sequence goes on along the minus strand of JBBARJ010000027.1, from coordinate 3,942 downwards.
ACGCCACGTACTTCACGTCGGCTGGCAAGCTGTGGGTGCGTGGCATGGACCTCGCCACGTCCGTCGCCGCCACCGATCGCGTGACCGCTGACCTCGCGTACAGCTACCAGAGCCAGAACGTGTTCCAGGGGTTGAACGGCGGCAACGGTCTGCCGTTGATGTCGAATGCGCCGAACTCGCGTGGTTCGCTTGGGGTGCGCTATCGCAACGACGACAATGGCCTAGGGTTCGAGTTGCGGACCCGTTACAACGAAGCCTATCCGGTGAACTCGGGTGTGTACGCGTCGAACTTCGCCTTCCCGATTGCTGCCGGGCAGACCGGCGCCGTGACCACGGCTTCGGCTGGAGGCCCGGGGCGCTGCTCACCCGCACCGGCGGGCACCTTTTGTTACGAGAACGTCTCCGAGGCGGTGACGTTCGATGCGCAGATCACCAAGCGGTTCAACCTCGGTGAGAACAAGCTGGCGTGGACGCTGAACGCGACCAACATGTTCGACAATCGCGTGCGCACCTTCCCGGGCGTGCCCGAGATTGGCCGCATGATCATGACGCGGTTGCAGTACACGTTCTAGTCACCCGCCGAGTCCGAACTCACGATTCGGGCGGTTTGCGAGGGGGCGGTGCACACGGTGCGCCGCCCCCTCGTGTTGTTTCGTTATCTTGCACCATGATCCTGCTCGATCTGAACGCCCGCCCCGTGATCGGCCATCGCGGCAATCGTGCGCACGCTCCCGAGAACACCCTCGCGTCGTTACAGGAGGCGGTGGCTCTTGGGGTGGATGCCGTCGAGTTCGACGTGCAGGTCTCGAGCGACGGCGTGTTGCTGCTCATGCATGACCTGACGATTGACCGGACGACCAGTGGGTCCGGCGCAGTCGCGACGCAAACCTTGGCGGCGCTACGCACGCACGACGCCGGCGCCCGCTTCACGCCCGATCGTGGTCGCACGTTTCCGTGGCGTGCTCGCGGTGTCGTGATTCCCACCTTCGACGAAGTCGTGGAAGCGTTGCCAAGTACGCTGCCGTTGATCGTGGAGCTGAAGACGCCGGCCGCATCGGCGGCGCTGCATGCCGCGATCACGCGTCACGGCATCCAGAAGCGCGTGATCGTCGCCGGCTTCGAATCCGCCAGTACGCGGCCGTTGCGCGGGCAAGGGTTCGCCCTCGGCGCAAGCACCGCTGACGTGGCGCGACTGCTGCTGCCGTCGCTGCTGCGTCGCCCGATTCCGACGCCCTGGTATCAGGCGCTGTGCATTCCGCCGACGCACAACGGCATTCCGTTGCCGATCGGGGCGATTGCGCGAGCCGTTCGCAGCGCGAACATCGCCACGCACATCTGGACGGTGAACGAACCGGCGAAGGCGATGCGGCTGTGGGCCGCTGGGGTGCAGGGCATCATCAGTGACGATCCCGCGTCGATGCTCGCGGCACGATCCGGCGGCGCGTTCGATTGAGTCTGCCGGCGCATTTCGGGTGACACGCGCCTCGGTCGCCGGTGCTAACCTGCGCCCATGACGAAACAACGACAGGCGCTAGGGTTGCTTGGCGAACGGATCGCGGCGCGTTGGATGCGGCGCAACGGTTGGAGCTTCGTGGCGCATCGATTCCGTAGCGGGCATCGGGATATCGACCTGGTCATGCGCCGTGGAAACGACATCGCGTTCGTGGAAGTCAAGGCGCGTCGTGGCGAGTTGTTCGGGAACCCGGTGGAGGCCGTCCACTACCGCAAGCGCCGGGAACTCGGGCGGAGCGCCCGCGTTTGGGTGGATCGACACGGTTCGTCTGCGCTCACGTATCGCTTTGATGTGGTCGGAGTACTGATATCCGGTCAAAATGTCCGAGTACGGCACATTGAGAACGCGTTTCAGCTGCCCTGAAATCAGACAGTGCGGGGGAGTTGTCCACATCGAAGGTTCTTCGTATTTTATTCGGGTCTTGGTCCTGCTCGCGTTCCCGGTAGATTCTCGCGAGCCAGGGCATGGCGGCTTCACCACTCACGACGGCGGTATCTATGGCGGGCACAGTGATGTCAGACGACAAGCGCAAGGCCCTGGCGCTCGCGGTCGCGCAGATCGAAAAGAGCTGCGGCAAGGGTTCGATCATGCGCCTCGGTACCGATTCCAAGGTGCGCGTCGAATCGATTCCGACGGGCGCGATCAATCTCGATGCGGCAATCGGCGTGGGCGGAATTCCGCGTGGCCGCGTCACCGAGATCTACGGACCGGAATCCAGCGGTAAGACCACGCTCTGCTTGCATGTGGTTGCGAACGCGCAGAAGCTTGGCGGCGTCGCGGCCTTCATCGACGCGGAGCACGCGCTCGATACCGAGTACGCCAAGAAGCTCGGCGTCGATGTGGAGAACATGCTGATCTCCCAGCCCGACACCGGTGAGCAGGCACTCGAGATCTGTGAAATCCTCGTGCGCTCCGGCGCCGTCGATGTCATCGTGATCGACTCCGTCGCGGCGCTCGTGCCAAAGGCTGAAATCGAAGGCGACATGGGTGATTCGCACGTCGGTCTGCAGGCGCGCTTGATGAGTCAGGCGCTGCGTAAGCTGACCGGCGCCATCGCGCGCTCCAAGACCTCCGTCATCTTCATCAACCAGCTCCGCGAAAAGATCGGCGTCATGTTCGGTAACCCGGAAACCACCACCGGTGGTAAGGCGCTCAAGTTCTACGCCTCGGTGCGCCTCGACATCCGCCGCATCGGACCGGTGAAAGACAAGGAAGAAGTGGTCGGCTCGCACGTCCGCGTGAAGGTCGTCAAAAACAAGGTCGCGCCGCCGTTCAAGCAGGCTGAGTTCGATATCATGTACGCGGAAGGCATCAGCCATACGTCGCTGCTCGTCGACATCGGCTCGGAAGCCGGTATCATCGACAAGGCCGGCGCCTGGTACAGCTACGGCACGCAGCGTATCGGCCAGGGCCGCGAAAACGCCAAGATGTTCCTCAAGGACAATCCCGTGCTCATGGCCGAGATCGAGGAGAAGGTCAAAGTGCTTCTCGGCGTGAAGGAAGCCGAGGCGCCGAGTGCGCCGGAAGAACCCGAGGAGTAGTACGCGGTATCTGCCGGATGTGTGAACGAAGAGAGGGCCGAGGGGTGGCTTGCGATGTGAAGTGGTGCCCGGATCACCACGGCTCATTGTGAGTAGCCCCTCGGCTCTTTTCGTACCCCCTCCTGAGCCAGGGAGTGGGCCCGGCACCGTCAAGCAGGTGCTGGAATCGTCGCGTCGTCCGGGGCGGTTCGTGCTCACGCTCGCCGACGGACGCACTTTTACTGTCGCGATCGCCGCCCTGAGCGAGACGGGCGCCACACGAGCGGGCGTGGCGCTTGATGCCGACGCGGTGGCCTATCTCGGGCGCGAGTCGGCTATCACCGACCTCAGCGATCGCGCCGTGAACGCGCTCGCCCGTGGCCGGAAAACCCGACGCGAGCTCGAACTACGCCTCCGTCGGATCCAGCCCGACCTGGCCCTGATCGCCGAGGCGCTCGATCGCCTGACGGCCGTCGGGGTGCTTTCCGATGAGGAGGTCGCGCACGCTGAAGCCGCCGCACGACTCCGGCGCGGTGAGGCACCTGCGAAAGTCCGTCAAGTGCTTCGGCGGAAGGGT
>JBBARJ010000027.1:0-322 GCA_040399825.1 Gemmatimonas sp. | reverse complement strand
AAGGGTGTCGAGGGGAGAATGGTCAACGAGGCGGTCAGCGCGGCCATCAGCGAGGACGGCTTCGACGAGCTTGCCTCCTGCCGCGCACTGGCGGAAAAGCGTGTGCGCGCCTTGGGAGCGAAGGAACCTGCCGTGCTCAGGCGCCGATTTGTGGCGTTTCTTCAGCGCCGTGGCTTCGGGGGCAGCGTGATCGGGCAGGTGCTTCGTGAGGTGCTTGGACGGCAAACTGACGACGACAACGAGTAGCCCCCGCACAAAGCACGTCCTGTCGTCTATATTTGCACGCCTATGCTTGCGTCCGAAATCCGCGCCCGATTCCTGG
>JBBARJ010000026.1:0-18567 GCA_040399825.1 Gemmatimonas sp. | reverse complement strand
TGGTCGAACGCGATGCGTGCGCCGTAGTGGCCGGGCGCGCCCTTGGTGTCGGCGATGAACACATCCTTCACGTCCACCAGCGCGTTGTTCTCGAAGCGCCCACGTGCGACCGCCGTGGTGGCGGCCCCGACACCGGTGGGCTTGGCGTAGCTGAGATAGATCAGCTTGTTCGTGGCGAAGTTCGGATGCGCTATCACATCGAGCAGGCCACCCTGTCCGGTGGACAGGACCTCCGGCACGCCGGTGACCGGCGCAGGCAGCAGCTTGCCGCCGCGCACAATGCGGAGACGGCCCGGGCGCTCGGTTACCAGCAGGTCGCCGCCCGGAAGGAACGCCATCGCCCATGGCTGCACCAACCCCTCAGCCACGGTAACGAGGCGGTAATCGTGCACCGACGACTTATACACGGGTGACTGCGCCGCGGCAGAGAGTGCACACAGCGCGCTCGCGGTAGCCACCGCACTCGCGAGCATGAACGTACGACGTACCATCCGGAGCTCTCCTGGTTGCGGAAGAAGGAATCGGTGGAAGTTATCGCCCCGCGAAGCTCCGCAGCACCCGTACCGTATTCAGGTGCACCTCGACCGTGTCCCGCACGTCCCGGCCGTAACCACCGGACATCGTCGCGCACACCGGCACCCCGATCTCACGGCACATTTCCAGCACCAAGACGTCCCGACGGTGCAATCCCTCGAAGGTGAGCTTGAGCCGCCCGAGCTTGTCGCCTTCATGCGGATCGGCACCGGCCAGATAGACCACGAGATCCGGACGCGCCTCGCGCAGTACGGTGGGAAGGTGCTCGGCCAACAGGGCGAGATACTCCGCATCACCCGTGCCGTCAGCGAGCTCGACGTCGAGCGTGCCGGGCACCTTGTGAAAGGGGAAGTTCTTCGCCCCGTGCATGCTGAACGTGTACACCTGCGCATCACCCGCGAAGCAGCCATGCGTCCCGTTCCCCTGATGCACGTCGAGATCCACGATTGCCACCCGACGCACGCGCCCATCGCGCTGCAGGCGGCGAATCGCCACCGCCACGTCGTTGAACGTGCAGAACCCTTCGCCGCGATCGGGGAAGGCATGATGCGTGCCCCCCGCCAGATTCATCGCCACGCCATGCTGCAACGCCGACTCGGCGGCTTCGCAGGTGCCCTGCACCACCCGATAGGCGCGCTCCACGAAACTCTCGGACCACGGCAATCCGATGCGTCGCTGCTCGGCCGCCGGCAACGTGCCGTTCGTGATGTGATCTACGTACGCGCGCGTGTGCACGAGCAGCAGATCGTCCAGCGCTACCCGCTGCGGATCATGCAGCCGCTCGGGCGGTACGAGTCCCTCGGCCAGCACGCCTTCCCGCAACAACTGATACTTGGACATCGGAAACCGATGCCCGTCAGGGAGCTCGATGGCGTATTTCGACGACGACCAGAGGTGGAGCATGCGTGAATTCTAGTCGCTGTGGTGGAACAGATCACGCGGAGACGCAGAGAACGCAGAGCGCGCGGAGAAATGCCTTTCATGAAAAACACAAAGGCGTGCCACGACCGTTCCGTAGCACGCCTCTGCGTTCCCTGCGCCCTCTGCCCCTCTGCGTGATCGTTTCAGAGAACGATCAGCAGCACTTGAAACTCACCGCCCCGCCTTCTCCAGCTCCGCCGCCATGCGCGTGTAGAACCGCAGCTCCGACCGCTGATCCGACGTCGGCGCACCGGTATAGCGCGCCACGGCACCATACAGTCCCGAGATCCGCGCACTGAGCTCGCTCGACTGACGCTTGCCGTCGCGGGTGGCGGCATCCGTGCCCGTCTTGGCGCGCCACCGCTCCGCCACCGGGACATACGACGTGGCCAACGCGGCGATCTCGCGATGGAACGCCGTCCACGACGCCCGCTCGGCGCGCGACACGGTGATACGCGGGTCTTCCTTCACCACGACGCGCTGCTGCTGCGCCGTGCCGCCAACCGACAACCGCACCGTGTACGTGCCCGGCAGCACCAGCGGCCCCGGCGTGGTCGCGCTTGGCCCCGCATCGTCATCTTCACCGCCGCCACTGCGAATGGGCAGCTCGGCGTGACGCAGATTCCACACCACGCGATTGATACCGCGCGTGCTGGTGGGCTTGAGCGTCTGCACCGCGCGCCCCGCGCTGTCGAGCACCGTGAGCTCCACCGACGTACCCGCCTCGCGCACCCAATAATCGATCAGCGCCCCGTTGGCCGGGTTCTCGCCACGGAAGATCATGTCGCCGGTGTGCGGACGCACGTTCGTGGTGCGGAGCTGCATCGCCGGCTGCACCGTGAACAGATGCGCGCTGCTGGCCGCAACCGCCGGCGTGAGCTCCTGCAGCGCGTTGAGCTGATCGAGAATCCAGAGACCGCGCGCATGCGAGCCCAGCACCAGCGTATTGTCGCGCGTCTGAATCGTGATGTCGTTGAACGGCATCATCGGCATGTTGTTGCGCAGCGGCACCCACTGCCCACCAGCGTCTGGCGAAATGAACACGCCGAACTCGGTGGCGAGGTACAGCAGCTTCGCATTGCGCGGATCTTCGCGCACCGTACGCGCGACCCGGTTGGCGGGAAGCCCTGCGTCAATGCGGCGCCAGGTGGTGCCGTAGTCGCTCGTGGCGTACACGTAGTTCGTGAAGTCGTTGCTGCGGTGATTGTCCACCACCACATACGCCGTGCCTGCTGCATGACGCGACGCTTCCACGCCGGCGAACCACGAATCCTTCGGCAGTCCCGGGAAACGGCTCTGCACATCCGTGAAGGTCGCGCCGCCGTCGCGCGACACGCGGAAGCGACCGTCATCGGTGCCCACGTACAGCACGCCCTTCACGCGCGGCGATTCGGCCAGCGCCGTCACCCCCGGGAAGTACGGCACACCGTCGTCCAGCGACAGCGTGTTTTCGCCCGGCTTGCTCCCCATCAGCGGCAACGTCGAGCGATCGACGCCCGTGCTCATGTCCCCCAGGTCCTTCCACGTACGGCCGCTGTTCACCGACTTGAAGAGATGCTGGCCGCCCGCGTACACCGTGGCCGTGTCGTGCGGCGAGATGATGAACGGCGCATCCCAATTGGCCGGATGCATCGCGTTGCCCAGCACCTGCGTGGCACCCGGCTTCCCCCACGTTTCCCAGTTGCGACGGCCGGCAATGTGTCCCGTGGAATCACCCGGACGGATGTCCTGCACTTCCCACGTCTTGGTGTCGTTGCGCTGCAGTCCCAGGAACTGCGACGCCGAGTAGACGGTGCGTGCGTTGAGCGGATTCGGCGTCACGTGGAAGCCGTCGCCGCCGCAGAGGCGCGAGAAGTGGTCGTTCAGCACGCCGTTGGTGGTCCAGCTGGCGCTCGGGCCCATCCAGCAGCCGTTGTCCTGCAGACCGCCGTAGATGTTGAAGGGCACGGCGTTGTCAGTGGTCACGCGATAGAACTGCGACAGCGGCAGCGACGAGACGTACAGGAACTTGTTGCCGCGATCGTAGCTGATGCCGATGCCGCCGTCATCGAGCTTCACCACATGACGGCTGTTCGTCGGATTCACCCACACGAAGCGATCGTCGCCATGCGTAGTGGTGCGCGGCGCGGTGAACGTCTTGCCGCCGTTGTCGCTGAACGAATACGCGTTCAGCATGTAGATGCGCTGGTCGTCGTTCGGATCGATGATCACCTGGCTGGCGTACATCGGCCGCGGATTCCAGTCGCTCATGAACGTCCACGTGGCGCCCGCGTCTTCACTGCGATACACACCCGCCTTGCGCACGATGTACGCCGTGCTGGCGTTGTAGCGCGCGCCCTGCTCGATGCTGACCGTGAGGATTTTCGGATTCTTGCGGTACACGCCGATGCCGATGCGACCGTACTCGCCCTCGGGCAAACCGTGCCCGGTGAGCTTGGTCCAGGTCGCGCCGGCATCGGTGCTCTTCCAGAGGGCGCTCCCCGGGCCGCCGCCGTCGAAGCCATAGGCGCTGCGTCGCCGCTGATACGTGGCGGCGTACAGCACGTTCGGATCATTCCAGTCCATCGCCACATCAGTCGCGCCGGTTTCATCGTCCACGGCCAGTGTACGCGTCCAAGAGCGGCCGCCATCGGTGGTGCGATAGAGCCCGCGGTCGCCACCGGCGCCCCACACGGAGCCCTGTGCCGCCACGTACGCAATGTTCGGGTCACTCGGGTGCAGCTGAATGCGGCCGATGTGCATGCTCGTGGCCAATCCCATGTTCTGCCACGTCTTCCCGCCGTCGGTGCTCTTGTACACGCCGTCGCCCCAGCCCACGCTTTGGCGACTGGCCCGCTCGCCGGTCCCCACCCAAATGATCTGCGGGTTGGGCTGGAACACCGCCACGTCACCGATGGAGTGCACCGGCGCGTCGAAGGTGGAGCTCCACGTCACGCCGTTATCGGTCGTGCGCCAGAGCCCCCCCGTGGCGCCAGCCACGTACCACGTGCTCGGATTCGACTCGACCACGTCCATGTCGACCACGCGGCCGCTCATGGAGGCGGGGCCGATGTTCCGCAGGCGGAGCGCCCCCAGATCAGCGGACGAGAAGGGCGGCGCCGCCTGGGCGGACACCACAGCAGGAAGGGCCCACAGCAGGGCCGGGAGCAGGAAACGGGAGGAGCGAACGCGCATAGGGCACCAGGGTCGGTAGGAATCAGGTGAACGCCGGAGCAATATGGGGCGTATTGTTGAGGATCGCTGGCCGTTCGGTAGTGCGTCCGGCTCCCCGCTTCACCCGACCAAGGATGCGTCTCGTGTTTCGACCCGCACGTCTTGCTGCAACGGCCGTAGCCCTGCTCGCCGGCGCCGCCGTTGCACTCCCCGCGCAGAACCGCCCCAGCGCCACCAAGGTGGCGCGTCCGCAACGCCCGGTGTGGCCCGATGAGGGTCCCCGCACGTGGGCCCCACGCCCCACTGTGTCGGCGATCACCGCCAACGATCTCCGCACGCGGCTCTACCAGTTCGCCGACGACTCCATGCAGGGTCGACGCATTGGTGAGAAGGGCAACTTCAAGGGCACCGAATACATCGCCGGCGAGTTCAAGCGCCTCGGCCTCAAGCCGGCCGGCGACAGCGGAAGCTTCTTCCAGACGCTCCCCTTCGGCCCCACGCAGTTCGATAGCAGCGCCTCGTCGCTGCGCATCGGTGGTGCCGCGTTGGCGGCCAAGCGCGACTGGATTCCGACCACACCGACCGCGCAGAATGGATTCGGTGGCAACGCCGAGCTGAACGGCGTGCCGGCCGTCTTTGCCGGCACGTGGGGTGACACCGCGGTCATGCTCGACCCGGCGGCATTCAAGGGCAAGGTCGCGGTGTTCCTGGCCGCTCCGAGCGTGGGTGCGTCGGGTGGCGTGCGCGGCCCCGCGTCGTTCGTGAGCTGCGCCGACGTGCCCAACAAGTTTGGCGTCACCGCCATTCTCGCCGCCGACAAAGTCGCCGCGGCCACCCCGGCCCGCGCGGCGGCCCCCGCGGTGGCGGCAGGTGCCCGCGACACCCGTGCCCGTCGCGCCGGTGCCGTCGCCGTGCTGGTGATCGGTCTCGACGACATGACGTCGGCCACCATCAATGCGGCCTTCGAAGGGCGCAACGGCATGCGCCCCACCAGCGCGCTCAACGCCGATGCGCCGGCTGGTGCCACGATCTCGCGGAAGGCGGCCGAGCAGCTGTTCGGGAAGCCGATGGAGCAGGTCACCGTCGGCACCGTGGGGCAGCCGGTCACGGCGTCGTGGAATCACGCGTGGCGCCCGGCGGCCTATGCCGCGCGCAACGTGATCGCGGTGCTCCCCGGCTCCGACCCGACGCTCAAGGAAGAGTATGTGCTGGTGGGCGCGCACAACGACCACGTCGGCATCAACACCGCCGTGATCGATCATGACTCGCTGCGCGCCACCAACTTCGTGACGCGTCGTCAGGGGAACAACGACCCGACGTGCATTCCGACGGCGGAACAGCAGGTGAAGATCAACGCGCTCATCGCCAAAGCGCGCGCCGCCCGTCCGGCCCGCCAGGACTCGATCATGAACGGCGCCGACGACGATGGATCCGGCTCGATGGTGCTGTTGGAGTTGGCCGAGAAGTTCGCCAAGGAGAAGCCTTCGCGTTCCGTGATCTTCGTATCGCATCAGGGCGAAGAAGGTGGCCTGCTGGGATCGCGCTGGTTCGTCGACAACCCGACGGTGCCCATCGACAAGATCGTGGCCGCGCACAACATGGACATGGTCGGTAAGGGACGCGCCGACCAGGTGAAGTTCGGTGGACCGAACTCCGTGCAGATGCTCGGCGCGCGTCGCCTGTCGCGCGACTTCGGCGACATCATCGACTCGGTGAACGCCAGCAGCCCAGAGCCCATGGCCATCGACAAGAGCTGGGATGTCCCGGCCAATCCGCTCAACCGCTTCTGCCGCAGCGATCAGGTGAACTACGTCCGCAAGGATATCCCGGTCGTGTACATGTCGCTGGGCTACGGCCCCGACTACCACATGCAGTCGGACGAGCCGCAGTACATCGACTATGATCACGCCGCGCGGCTGGGCCGCTTCGTGCACGACGTGATGACCGCTGTTGCGAACCGAAAGGAAAAACCGGCGATCGCCGGCGCCGACCCGACCTACCCGAGCTGCAACCGCTAGCGCCGGCAGCACCTTTGCCCCTCGGCGCCCCACGGCCCGTCGCGTACCCCTAGGTGGGCGACGGGCCGTGAAGTAGTTTCGCCCCAGTCAGTGGTGCGGCCACCCCACTCCGCCGCCACGTCCACCCTTCCGGAGCACTCATGAGTCAGTCGCAAGGCTTCTCGTCCCGCACAGCGATGATGCTGGCCATGCTCAGCATGGCCGTCGGGACCGGCAACATCTGGCGTTTCCCCCGCATCGCCGCCACCAATGGTGGTGGTGAGTTTCTCGTGGCCTGGGTGATCTGCCTGTTCACCTGGTCGATTCCGCTCATTCTGGTGGAATTCGGCATGGGGCGCATGACACGCCTCGGGCCCATTGGCGCCTTCGTGCGCACGCAGGGGAAGAAGTCGGCATGGATGGGCGCCTTCATCGCCTTTGTAGCGGTGGCCATTATGGCCTACTACTCGGTGGTCACCGGGTGGACGTTGCGCTACACGATCGCGGCCGGCCTCGGTGAAGTCACCGGCGACAACTCCGTCAGCTTCTGGCGCACCTTCTCGACCACGACCGCGCCGGTGCTGCCGCATGTGATCTCGATTCTCGGCGCCACGTTCATCGTGGCCAAGGGCGTAAAGGGGATCGAACGCACGACCACGATTCTCATGCCGATCCTGATCGGCATCATCCTGCTGCTCACCGGTCGCGCCCTCATGCTGCCGGGCGCCAGTGCCGGTCTCGATTACTTCTACGGCGTGGATTGGCACCGCCTAGGCGACGCCAACATCTGGCTGCAGGCGCTCACCCAGAACGCCTGGGACACCGGTGCCGGCTGGGGCCTCGTGCTCACGTATGCCGCGTACATGCGCCCCAACGAAGACACGGCGCTCAACGGCTTCATCCTGCCGATCGCCAACAACACCGTGTCGCTGTGCGCCGGCATGATGGTGTTCTGCACGGTCTTCACGGTGGTGCCGCAGCTCGTGGCGTCAATCGCCAGCAACCCGCAGGCGCTGGCCGACTTCCCTGACCTGGCGAAGGCCGTGGCGTCGGGCGCGCCGCTCAATGCCGAGCTGGTGCAGAACACCATCTTCGGCGCCGGCAATGAAGGCGTGACGTTCATCTGGATCCCGAAGCTGTTCTCCACGCTGCCCGCCGGCGGCTTGTTCATGACGTTCTTCTTCCTCGCGCTCTTCTTCGCCGCCTTCACCTCGCTCATTTCCATGGTGGAACTGGGCACGCGCGTGCTGCTCGACATGGGCTGGACGCGCGCGAAAGCTGTATGGGTGGTGGGCGTATTCGGCCTCGTCCTTGGCCTGCCCTCGGCGTTCTCTATCGACGTGCTGCACAATCAGGACTGGGTGTGGGGCGTTGGCCTGATGGCCTCCGGCTTGTTCTTCGCCATTGCCGTGAACCGCATCGGCCCCGCCAAGTTCCGCGAGCAGCAGCTCAACCATGAGCACTCGAACATTCGCATCGGCGCGTGGTTCGACGTGTTCATGAAGTACCTCGTGCCGTTCGAGGCCATCGCCCTGATGGGCTGGTGGATGTGGCAGGTCCGCGGGGAAGGCGCGCTCAACCCGTTCGGCATCGAGAACATCGGCACGATTCTGTTCCAGTGGGCCATCGCGTTTGCCCTGCTGCTGTTCTTCAACGATCGGATCGCGAAGATCGCCCCGTCGGAAACCGCCGCGATGGACGCCGGGAGCATGCCGCCGAGCATCCCGTGAGCGGCGCACGCCGGCTTACGATCACCTGGGCCGTCGCGACGGCCCAGGTGATCGCCACGACGGTGGCCGCAACGGTCGCGGCCGCACAGTCACCGAAGCCGATCGGCCTGATCACCGGCGGCACGGTGCTGCTGGAGGCGAAGTCGGTGACGCGCAACGCGGGCATCATCACCGCCGCCCTGCGTGTGCAGTTCCACAAGCCAACCAAAGTGCCGGGTGGAAACTGGTACAGCTCGCGCACGCTGCTCATGCTCGACTGCCGCAAGCAAGTCGTGGCGGTGAAAGAGAACTGGTACTACAGCGACGCAAAGGGCACGAAGGTGGCGCAGCACAAAGAAGTGGTGATTCCCGGCTACGCCACGCCGTTACCGGGTTCCATGCCGAAGGTCGCCCTCGACCACCTCTGTCATCAGTAGCGCGCCGAGCGCTATCGCTGAGCCACCCGCGTCGGGCATGAGAATCGTGGCGCCGTAGAACTGGGCCACGAGCCCGATCGTGCGACGGATGCTCGTGAGACCCGTGAGGTGGCCCACGATCACCACGTGCGGCAACTGCTCCGCGCGCGCCGCGTTGATCGCGATCAGGGCGATCACCTGCCCCACCATGTTCACCAGAGCCGCCGCCATATCTTCGCGCGACGCGTCCACGGGATGACGGGCCACGCGGCCGAAGTTCACGGCCGTCGTTTCCGGTGGCAAGCTGCCGATCGCGCCGCCCAGCACTTCAGCGATGGTGAGATTGTGCGTCGTGTCCGTACCGCGCTGGGCCAACGCATCGATCTCGCGCGGATCGACCGTCTCCAACAACAGTCGACCCAGTCCCACGAGCGTGCCACCGCCCACGCCCGTACCGGTCACGTGATTCGCACCGCTTCCCGAGGCCGCGACGCACGCCGTTCCCGAACCGGCGCTGGTTACCAACGCCGACTCGAGATGCGCAAGCGCGAGACCGCCACGCCCAATCGCTTGCACTTCATCCACGCGATGCAACACCCGATCGTCGATGGCCGACGGCAGCATCGCACGGTTGCCGCCCGTCACCGCAATCCACTCGAGATCACGCGGGGACACCCCGCCCGTTTCGAGTACACGCCGTACCCGCGCCTCATCGGGCTGCCCTTCGGTCGGCAGCGTCCAATACCGCGTCGCACCGCCGTCGCGCACGACGACGTCGGTGTTGCTGGCGCCGAAGTCGATCGCGGCCGCGGAGCGCATCGGCGCGTCGGCCGCCACCGTCACTGCCCCGGGTGGTACGTGCGCTTGGCGTTCTTCTCCACGTCGTCGCGATAATAATTGACCGCCTTGAACTGCCCCTTCGCGTAGTCCTCGGCCTGGTTCATGAAATACGGCGACGCCGGGTCGCCGCTCACACCGCCGGCGAGCGACGTCTTGGCCACGATACGCGGCCCGAACTCCACCGCCGCGATGAAGCTGTTACCGCGGTTGCCGTAGATACGCTTCGTGGCGCGCACGCCGTTCTGCGAGAACGCCGCCAGCGAACCCCAGTTCGACGTCGTAAACGGCACCGGGATGCTGGGCTTCGCATCGTCGTACACGGCGCTGATGCGCCCATCGAGCCGCTGGAAGCGGTTGATCTCACCCCACGGCGTCTTCCAGCTCCCAAAGTCGCTGGCCAGCTTATCCGACGAGCGCGCGAGGGCGCCAAGCATCGCGACGTTATCGCGGCTCGCATTGCGGTTGGTGCGGGAGACGCGCCCCATCTCTTCACCGTACGCGTTCGCCAGCGACATCGCCACCGACGTGAGGCCGTAGCGATAGTCCCAGTTGCGCAGCGTCGTGATCTGCTCGGCGAGCTTGATGCGCAGCGTGTCGGCGCCGGGCAGCGCATCCCACGCCCCCACCAGCGGCGGAATCATCTGCTCGAACGCCGGGAGGTAGCTGTCGTACGCGGCAGCGATCAGCTTGTCGACGGTGAAGTCGGTGCGACCATCCAGCACGCGGATCGCGTGGATGCCACGCGCATTCTCGTCCTGGTACTGCGACATGTACTTCGGGTAGTCGCCGATCTTCGGACTGTTCGGACCAGCCGCGGTAAACGGCCAGTTGTTGGTGTTCATCAACCAGCCGGTGGCCGGATTGGTGACCATGATCGTTTCTTCGATCGCATGCAGCCCCTGCCACTCGGTGTCCGGCGTACCGCCGTCCACCGGGCGCGTGTAGTCAAACCTCGGATTGCGCTTCGGAATGAAGTCCCCGTTTACAAATGCAATCGTGCCATTCGCGTCGGCGTATACCGTGTTGTTCGACGAATTCGTGCGCAGCTCCATGACCTTCTTGTAGCTCGCGAAGTCGCTCGTCTTCGTGCGGCCGAACGACTGCATCAGCGCCTTGATCGGTTCCTGCATGAGACGCACGGCCACCCACTTGCCGTTGTCGTTGCGGATGATCGGCCCCTGATGGCTGAAGTACGCCGTGACGGTCTTGCGCTGTAGGCCCGTCGCCGTCTTGTACGGCAGCACGATACGCTTGGCCTGCATTTCGCGCTCACCGCCCGCGTACTGGTAGAACACCTTGCCGTCGCGCTCGGCCACCGTGAGCTGATACTCGTCGGCGACGTCGCCGCCACCGGTGGTGTGCATCCACCCGTTCTTGTCGTTGAATCCCTGATAGATGAAGAACTGCCCCCACGTGACGGCGCCGTAGGCCTTGAGCCCCTCCTCGCTGGTCACGTGAATTTCCGGACGGAAGTAGTGATCCGTGTGCGGATTGATCATCAGCAGCGCGTGGCCGTTGACGGTGTTCTTGGGCGCGATGGCGAAGCCGTTCGATCCCGTTGGCTCGCGCGGCTCGAACTCGGCGTCGAGCTCCTCGCGCGACGGACCGGCGGGTGTCATACCCATGCGCGGCGCATAGAACTGCTCGATGCCACCGGCGTTCACACCAGCGATATCGCCGCCAATGCTGCCTTCAGTGAACGTGAGCGCCATCCACGGCTCGAACTTCGTGATCAGCTTCGGCTTCACCTGCGGGTGCGTGGCCAGATAGTAGTTCAGTCCATCGGCAAAGCCGTTCATCAATGCCTTGAGCCACATCGGGCTCTCGGCGTACTTCGCCTTCATGTCGAGCGTGTCGATGAACAGCTTCATGCGCAGGTCACGCCACAGCGCGCCCTCACCGTCCACTTCCGACGTGCGGCCCATCGCGGTGATGTAGTTCGTTTCCACGCGATTGAAGTCGTCTTCGGCCTGCGCATACACCATACCGAACACCGCATCGGCATCCGATTTGCCATACACGTGGGCAATGCCGTACTGATCGCGCATGATCGTGACGCGGCCAGCCTGCTTCTTCCATTTCGACGGCTGCGCCGACGAGACGGTGGGCACGACGAACGACGCGAGCAGCAGGGTCGCCGCGATGGCGGAGCGGAGCATGATGCGCATGGAAAAGCCTACCGTGGTCTACAAGGTGGGAGTTACAGGCGGTACACCGAGATGGCGCTGTCGTCGAAGATCTGCGTATGCTGCGGTTTCACGATCGTGGGGAGTACGTGCACGCGCGCATGCTCGATCGCGAGGATCGTCGAAAACTTCTGCCGGTGCCAGCTCTCGATGAGCCGGTCGAGCATCTTCGATTCGTATGGGGGATCGGCAAAGGCGATGTCGAACTTCCCCGACGGTAAGGCGCCCGCGAACGGCAAGGCGTCTTTCTTGTACACACGGGTCTTTTCGCGCACGCCGAGGGCGGCAATGTTGGCCTTCAACGCGTGCAGACTCGAGGGACGGAACTCGACAAAGTCCACGTACTTGCCGCCGCGCGAGAGGGCTTCGAGTCCGAGTGCGCCGGTCCCGGCGAACAGGTCAATGATGCGCGCCCCTTCAAGATCGTTGCGCAACAGTCGCATGAGCGCGACCCGCACCAGCTCGCCGGTGGGGCGCACCCGGAAATCGTTGGGTGAGGTGAGGTGTCGTCCTGCAAACTTTCCGGCCACAATGCGCATAACGGTCTTCTGAGCTACTCGGGTTGGTTGCGCATGTGATCGGCCAGCTGGTGCATCCTGAGTCGCAGATATCCGCGGAGTTCCTCGGACATCGCGTGCTCGGTCAACGCCTGATCCATGCACCACAGCCACTCGTCCCGCTCGCGCGCGCCGATGGCAAAGGGGAAATGCCGCATCCGCAGCTTCGGATGGCCAAACTGCTCCACGTACAGGTCCGGCCCGCCGGTCCATCCGGTCAGGAACAGATAGAGCTTCTCGCGAGACGCCTTGAGGCTGGTCGCGTGGAGCGCCCGCACGTGCACCGCGTCGGGCGCGGTGTCCATGAGATCGTAGAAGCGATCGACCAGCGCACGGATGCCGGACTCGCCGCCGAGGTCGTCGTAGTGAGACATGGGAGTAACGAAGAGTAGCCTCCCGGGAATCACGGGCAAACGGCGCTAAGAGTAAACAGCGCTAAAAATCAGGGGCGCGAAGGTAAACGGCGCTGAAAGTGAAGGGCGACAGGGCGAACCGCGCCGACCAACCCGGAGGTCGCCAGATACGCGTGTTTGCCCTGTCGCCCTCCGCTCAGCGCCCCTAACTGAGCGCCGTTCACTCGTAGCGCCCGTAACCTTATCGCCCCTAACTCTTAGCGCCGTTTACTCTTAGCGCCGTTTGCCGGTGATCAATAGCGCGGCCGTCCCTGCGGCGTCCCCGTCGGCGCCCGTCCCCGGAAGACTTCGCGTACATTCGGACCAGGGCCGATCCTGCCGCGACACTACCCTTGGACGTGCGTCGGGTTCGCAGCTGCGTGAGCCTGCCATTCGCTGGACGTCAGACATTCGAACGAGCAGCTCCCACAGTAAATTGACCGCGGTGCGATCCCTCCGACGACCGCATCGAGCTGGGCGTCCGTGAGGGGCGTGCCCTGAACATTCGACGTGCGTGGGTCGTGCGTTCTCTGTTCGGACATGGTGCCTCACTGGAGATGGGGAGCGGGCGACGCGCCGATGGCGCGCGCCAACGGTACTGCTCGTGGATTCGTTGGCGCAAGGTCAATATCGGGGCGCCGTGTCACTGCGGCGCTGGCGCGCCTCCGTTCACGGCTGATTGTTGATGGTCACCGCAGCAGAGCACCGCGTTCTACGGACCTCTTCACCGACGACATGTCCATAATCGTTGCAGGCCAGATCGACGTGCAGCCCGGGCAGCGGCAACGCTTTCTGGATCGCTCGCAGTCGGCGATGCGGCTCGCGCGGGAGACCACCGGGTGCGAGGACTTCGTCGTCGCCGCGGATCCGCTCGACGAGCATCGTGTCAATGTCTTCGAGATGTGGCGCTCTCGTAAAGCGCTGAACGACTTTCGGGACGCGGGGCCAGACGACGGCCTCACGTCGCTGATCGTGCGAGCGCGCGTGCACGAGTACGAGGTCGAGCGTGGCCACGGACAGCTCGCCGTAAAATGACTCATGCGGCCGACAGCGACGCTGCTGAAACGGGCACCGCGCACCCGCATCATACCTGAAGTGCCCGCAGCACACCCCCGCGCCCGCCTCACCGCCGCCTTTCTCGCATCAGCGCTGACCGCCATGTCACTCTTTCGTCTCCCGCTCCGTGCCGCACTCCTCGCCACCAGCGTCGCCATCGGTGTCGCGCTGTTCAGCGTACCCACCGCGGCGCAAACGGTGCAGCTCCGCTACGACGCATCCGTGGCCTCCGGCCCGATCACCGGTCGCGCGTTCTTCTTCGTCGCGCGCACCGATCGCAGTGAGCCACGACAGCAGGCCAGCTCGAGTCGCAGCAGCGAACCGTTCTTCGGCATCGACGTGGAAGGACTGCGCCCCGGCCAAGTGGCCACCATCGACGCCTCGACGCTCGGCTTCCCGGTGGCCTCGCTCAAGCAGCTGCCAGCCGGCGAGTATTTCGTGCAGGGCATGATCCTGCCGTACACGCAGTTCACACGCGCCGACGGGCACACGATCTGGGCGCACATGGATTCGTGGGAAGGACAACGCTTCAACAACGCGCCGGGCTCACTGGTGAGCGCGGTGCAGAAGCTCCGCATCGACCCGGCCACCAATCCCACCATCGCGTTGTCACTCACCAAGGTGCTGCCGCCCGTGGCCACCCTCGCCGATTCGCCGTGGGTGCAGCGCTTCAAGATGACGTCGAAGAAGGTCAGCGCCTTCTGGAATCACGACATGCCGATCGGCGCCGTGGTGCTGCTCCCCAAGGGCTACGAGCAGAACCCCACCAAGCGCTATCCGGTGGTGTACACGGTGGGGCACTTCAGCGAACGCGCGCCGTTCGGCTTCACCTTCGAGGGATGCGACACGCCGGAAACCGCGCAGGCCAAGGCCACGCGCTTGCTGCGCAGCGCACGCGAACCGGGGTGTGAATTCCAGCAGGCGTGGACCACGGGCAAGGTGCCCGAATTCATCGCGGTGTTCATTCAGCACCCCACCCCGTTCTACGACGACAGCTACGTGCTGAACTCGGCCAACAACGGTCCGTACGGCGACGCGATCACGCAGGAGCTGATTCCCGAGATCGACCGGCGTTACCGCACGATTCCGTCGAGTCACGCCCGCACCCTCACCGGCGGCTCCACCGGCGGCTGGGACGTGCTCGCGCTCCAGGTGCACTATCCCGATGTCTTCGGCGGGGCGTGGTCGCTGTATCCCGACCAGCTCGACTTCCGCAATTATCAGTTCGGCAACGTGTACGCCGACGCCAATGCGTTCGTGATGAATGAGCGCTCGTGGCTGCCGCGCGAAGTGCCGTCGAGCCGCTCGCCCGAAGGGATGACCGAGCTCACGATGCGCGAGGAGAACACCGCCGAGTTGGTGATCGCCACCAAGGGACGCTCGGGCGGTCAGTGGGACGGCTGGCAGGCGGCGTGGGCGCCGGTGGGTGCCGATGGCTATCCGAAGCCGCTGTGGGACAAACGCACCGGGGTGATCGACAAGAGCGTGGCCGAAGCGATGCGCGCCAACGGCTACGATCTGCGCGACTACGTGGAGCGCAACTGGGCCACGATCGGGCCGCGGTTGGTGGGCAAGCTGCACGTGGCCGTGGGCGACATGGACAACTATTTCCTTAATCTCGGCGTGTACCGCTTCGAAACGTTTCTCGAAAGCACGAAGGAGCCGGGGAAGGGCCCGTACTACGCCGGCAAGTTCGATTACGGTCGTCCGCTCAAGCCGCACGGCTGGCAACCGTGGAGCAATCAGGAGCTGCTGCGCATGATGGACGAACAGGTGAAGCGCAACGCGCCGCGACCGTAAGCGGCGCTTCCGCTAGCCTACAGCTGGCCGGTACTGCCCCAATTCGCCAGCTGCGCCACGTAGGCCGGATCGTCGTAGCGCGTGGGCAGGAACGCCCGCTCGTACAAGGGCCGCGGGGCGCCAACGATCTGTGCGGCGAGCAGTTCGCCGCACGCTGGCGCCGCCATGAGACCGAAGCCGGAGAACGCGGCACACACGAACGCGCCGCGTGCACCGCTTGGCCCCACCAGCGGACGGTTCTCCACGGTCTTGGTGTAGTAGCCGCCGTCCACATACGCGTGCGGAAGCCGCTCGACATACGTGGCGAGTCCGGGCGCGAGCGACGTCATGCCACGCAGCACCAGCTCTGGGTAGAGGGCATCGTCTGGCATCGGAAACTCCGGCGCGCTGAACCGATGCGCGCTGTGATAATCCCACAGCATCAACACCGTGCGACTGGCGCCGTAGCCTTCCGGACGCAGATGAATCCCCGCCGGCATCGGCTCGGTCAGCCAGCGCGTGGCCTCATCCGCCGCGAGTTCCTCGCGCTCCTCATCGCTCCACTCGAGCGATTGCGGATCGTCGAGAATCACCAGGCCGGTGTCGCGATCGATCACACCGGCGGTGTCCTCGATCGCGATCTTGTAATGCGCTTCAGAAAACAGCGGCAGCTCGGCGCCCGCCAACGCACCCACCTGCGCCGCATACGGGCCTGCCGCATTCACGAACACGGGCGTGGCAATGCGCATTGTAGTGCCGTCGGTGCAGGCCACCTCCACCGCCTCCACCGCACCCGACTCCTGCCGCACGCGCTCAACACGGCCACTCACCAACTGCACGCCGGCCGCGCGTGCTTCGTCCAGCAGATACATGCCCAGCTGCTGTCCGCTGAACCATCCACATCGCCGCGCGTGCAGCACCGCCACGATGTCGTGGTGCATCCACGGAAAGTGCTCGCGGATCGCGTCGCGATCGAGAAACAGATCGGCGCCATCGGGCACGCCGCGAAAGCCGCGGTGCGGGCTGCGCTGATACGTGGCCGCCTCACTCACCGAACGATACGTGCGCACCACGCCGGCGCCCTGCTCCGTCGCGCGCTGTGCATCGGCCAGGAAACGCTCGGCCGTGTCGACATCGCGGGTCGTGTACAGATAGCCCCGTCGGTTGAGCCCGAAGCGATCGTCACTGGCATCGGACCACCGCTCCAGCAAGTCGATGCTGCGATTCACCAGTTGCACCATCGCGTCGTCAGGCCCGGGCCACCAATTGCGATAGGCTTCGGTGCTCTTGTCGCTGGTGAGCGTGAGCGGCGCCCGTTCGTCGACCAGCACCACGTTGCGCACGCCATGCGTCACCGCAAGCGCGTGCGCCGTGGCAATGCCGGCGATCCCGGCGCCGCAGATCACGACATCGGCCGTGGTCACGCGGTGACATCCCGCGTGGCGGCGGTACGTGTCGCCCAGACGGCGCGCTCCACCATGACCGGCGTAAACTCGCGCGCAAACATCGCCGACAGCTGCGCTGAGCGCTCGCGCAGCACCGCCGCGTACTTGGCGTAGTAGCCGTTGGTCCACGCCACCGGCCCGAGTTGCGGTACCTGCGCCGCGACGTCTTCGTCGAAAAACGGATAGAGCGACGGGGCCATCACCGCCAGTAACGCCGACGCCGTCGCGGCACCGACGCCCTTGAGCGCCACGAGCGCGGTCACCGGCTTCGTCGGGTGCGGGATCTGCTCGGCGGCGAACCGGCTCGCGTTCACCACCTCGTCGGGCGTATTGCTACGCACCAGCACGAGGTTGGGCGCCCGCCACACGCCACGCGCCATCTTCCACTCGGTGATACGCACCATTTCGTCGTGTAGCACATGGCCCGGCGTGCGTGACGCGATCAGCGTGGGCAACACGGTGCGGTACCACGCATCGTGGTCCACCAGCCTGCCCGATGGCACGGCGGCAATGGCAGCGTCGTATCCCGCGAGCGCGTCGACCCACCGGCCCTCGTGATTCGCCCCCCACAGCGGCTCAGTCGATCCACCCACGAGCGGTGGCGTCTCCAGCCCGTCGGTCATTGCCTCGGCGGTCACTTCATCTCCACCTGCGATTTGAGCGAAGCCAGTCCATCTTCGAAGTCCTTGCCGATCATGGTGTCCATGTTCATGAAGACGCCGGCGATCTTGGACAGGAAAGAATTCGCGCCGCGCATCGCCCACGTGACACGCGTACCGCCGTCGGTGAGTTCGAGGTTGAACTCTACCACGTTGTGTCCTTCGATCGGCTTCAGCATATCGAGCTGGATCGTGATCTTCGACGGCGGCATCAGCTCGCGCAACGTCATCGTGCCTTCGCCGGCCTTCGCGTTCCCGCTCCAATACATGGTCGCACCGGCCGCACCCGGCGTGCCGTTGAACACTTTCTTCATTTGCGGATCAAGCTTGTCGTACGGCGACCACGCGCTCCACTGATGCAGGTCGGCGATCTTCGGATAGATCACCTCAGCGGGCGCCGAGACCACCACCGAGCGTTCGATGGCGAACGCATCCGGCTGCCGCGACGCCATGAGCAGGAGCGCGCCCAGCAGGACAAGGAGAATAATGCTGACGGTCTTGATCATGCGTGTCTCCGCCGAGTGTGAGGGGAGGGCGAGCGTCTGCCCCGTCGCGGTATAGTGCGGAGTGGGCCGCGACGGCGCCACCCGCGAGCGCCACCCGCGGGCGCGGATCGACGTTCAGTCGCGTGGCAGCGTGAGGGGTTCCACGGAACGCGTGCGCCAAGCGCCGTCGACCGTGCGTTGCAGCGTGACACGCCACGCCGAGTGGCAGTGCTCGCCGCAGGTACGGGCCACCACCACGCTCGCGCGCATGAGACCATTGGCCGACGTCGCGAGGAGGACCGGACGGGTCAGCGCGATGAGGCCACTGCTGGCCGGGAAGCGCTTGAACCAGGTTTCCCAGCCGTCGGGCGACGCGCGGAACTGCCGCTCCATGGTCGCGAGCGACTCGAGGTGCACCGGCATGGGCAAGGCGAGGGC
>JBBARJ010000025.1:13298-18607 GCA_040399825.1 Gemmatimonas sp. | reverse complement strand
GTTCGTCGATCATGCCGGGCAAGGTCAATCCGGTCATTCCCGAAGTCGTCAACCAAGTGTGCTT
The DNA here is from genome assembly GCA_040399825.1 of Gemmatimonas sp. Lineage (GTDB taxonomy): Bacteria > Gemmatimonadota > Gemmatimonadetes > Gemmatimonadales > Gemmatimonadaceae > Gemmatimonas. The sequence continues at coordinate 18,543 of JBBARJ010000025.1, read as the reverse complement.
CGAAGTGATCGGCGGTGACGTAACCGTGACGATGGCGGCCGAGGCCGGCCAGCTCCAGCTTAATGCGTTCGAGCCCGTGATCGCGTATCGTCTCTTGCGTGGCCTCGACATGTTGCGCAACGCCTGCATCGTGCTGCGTGAGCGGTGTGTAACCGGCATCACGGCCAATGCCGACCGCATGCGCTACTTCGTTGAGCATTCCATCGGGATCGTCACGGCGCTGGTGCCCGTGCTCGGCTACGAAATCGCGACCGATATTGCGAAAACGGCCCTCGCCAGCGGACGCGGGGTGTTCGACCTTGTTCTGGAGCGAAAGCTGCTCACACGCGAGCAGCTCGATGAGATTCTCAATCCGGCGGCGATGACCGCGCCGCGCGACACACAGGAATTCAGCACCGTCACCATTCCGTCGGCGTAGGCAGGGTCGGGTACTCCGGCTTCCGGAGTCCCTGCTCGCGTCCGGGTCGGCTCGCCTGTCACTTTCTCCACGCCATGCACTCAGCTTCGTCGTCGTCTCGGACTCGCCTCCCGTCGATCCTGCGTCGTTCCCGGGCCATCGTGCTTACGCTCGCGCTCGCGGCTTGTGGCGGCGGGGGCGACTCCGCGGGTCCCCCGGTGGTGGTGAATCCGCCGACCGTGCGGAGCATCGCGGTGACACCCACGGCGGCCACCATCCGCGTGGGTGAAACGCAATCGCTCAACGCCGTGGTCGACGCGATCAACGGCGCTGGTACTGGCCTCACATGGACCAGTGAGTCCCCCGCGGTCGCCACCGTGAACAGCACGGGCATCGTGACCGCGGTCGCGATCGGCACCGCCACCATCCGCGTGACCTCCGTGGCCGACACCCGCGTGAGTGCCACGGCCAGCATCACGGTGCAGGGAGTGCGCAACATCAGCGTCACCCCGGCCACCGTATCACTGGGCACCGGACAAACGCAGGCGCTTCAGGCCACGGTGCAGATCGATGCCGGACTCCCCACCACGGTGACCTGGCGAACGAGTGCGGCCACGATCGCCAACGTGTCGGCGGCGGGTGTGGTATCGGGTGTCGCGCAGGGGATCGCGACGATCACGGCGGTCTCGGTCGGTGACACCGCGCTTCGGGCGACGACCACGGTGAACGTCATTCCCGTCGTGCGCACCGTCGCCATGACACCGACCACGGCCTCGCTGTTCATCAACGCCACGCAGCAGCTCACCGCAACGGTTACCGCCGATGTGGGCGCCGCGCAAACGGTGACCTGGCGCTCCAGTAATCCCGCTGCGGCCACCGTGAGCACCACCGGCGTCGTGACCGCGGTGGCGCTGGGCACCACCACCGTTACCGTGCTGTCCACCGCCGACACCCTCCGCCGGGCCACCAGCGTGATCACGGTGGCGCCTCGTCCGGGCACGGTGAGCATCACCCAGCGCAACGTCGGCATCAACACCGGCACCAGCACCACGCTCACGGCGATGGTCAATGCCGACCCGGGTGTCTCCACCGGTGTCACGTGGAGCTCGAGCGCGGGCGGTGTCGCCACAATCAACGCACAGGGCGTCGTGAGCGCGGTGAGCCTCGGCAGCACGTTGATCACCGCCACGTTGGTGGCCGATCGCACCAAGCGCGACACGGTCACGCTGAATGTCGTGCCGCGTCTGGGCACCGCGTGGAGCGCCTCGCGACTGGGCGGCGCGTTGCGCGACGATCTGCTGTCGATCTATGCCGTGAGCGCCACGAACGTGTTCGCCATCGATCTGCAAGGTGACATCTATCAGTGGAACGGCACCGCATGGGCGCTGTCGCTGTCGAACAGTGCCGATTACCAAGCACTCCACGGCTCCTCGGCCACGAATATCATCGCGGTGGGCATCAACGGCGCGATTGCGCGCTGGAACGGTACGGCGTGGAGCACGATGACCTCGGGTACCACGCAAACGCTCAACGCCGTCTGGGTGGAGAGTCAGACCGTCGCGTGGGCGGCCGGCAACAACGGCACCGTGTTGCGGCTGGCCACCACGACGTGGAGCAGTGAAACCACCAACTCCACGCAGACCCTGAACGGCGTGTGGGGCGGCGACAACGTCGTGTACGCCGTCGGCGCCAATAGCGAGGTCTTGCGTCGCGTCGGTAGCACCTGGTCGCGCCTCACCGTGCCGAGTTCGGAACTGCTTTATGGTGTGCATGGACAGAGCGCCACCGACGTGGTGATCGTGGGCTCAAACGGGACGCTGCTGCGCTGGAACGGCACGACGTGGTCGGTGCTCAGCGTGGGGGGATTGTCCGGCAACCTGTATCAGGTGAGCGGTTCGGCCGCCAACGGTGGCCGACGCTATGTGGTAGGCGATGGCGGCGTGGCGCAGCTCGACGGCAGCACCGCCACGCTGGTGAACACGCCCTATGCGCCGCAGCTCTTCGGCGTCAGTGTGGATGCCACGGGTACCGCGTGGACCAGCGGAGAACGTGGCGCGGTATTGCGCAGCGCCGATGCCGGCGGAACATCGTGGACCACGAACAACCTTGTGCCTGATCTGCTCGATGTGTGGACCACGGCGGCCAACAACGCGTTGGCGGTCGGGGAATTCGGCTTCGTCTATCGCTGGAACGGGGCCACCTGGACGCGGCAGCAAACGCCGACCGTCGCCGCGCTGCTGACCGTGTGGGCCGTCGGCGCCAACGACGCGTTCGCCGGCGGCGAGGGCGGCGTGATGCTGCGCTGGAACGGGACGACCTGGAATCGCGTCGACTTTCCGAGCACCAGCAACGTCTCCGCACTGTGGGGGACCGCCGCGAACAACGTGTACGCGACCACGAGCGCCGGAGACATTTTCCGGTTCAACGGGACCGCGTGGGCGCTGAGCGGCACGGCCAACAGCCCGCTCTGGTCGATCTTCGGTGCCTCGGCGAATGATGTGTATGTGACCGGAGAGAACGGGGTGATCCTGCGTCAGACCGGGGCGACATGGACCCCACTCCCCACACCGCCGGCCGGCACGCTGACCGGCGTATGGCTGACCGGCAGTACAAGTGTGTACCTCTCCGGCCTGAGCAGCACCGGCACCGCGGGCGTCGCGTTGCGGTACAACGGGAGCAGCTGGAACTCGCTGCAGCCCGGTGCGCCGCCACTTACGGCGATTTGGGGCCTGACCGAGTCCGACCTCTTTGCGACGGGTGACGCCGGGACCTTGTTGCGCTTCAACGGCAGCACCTGGTCCACCATCGCAACGGGCACGACCGATTTACTCTGGTCCATCTCCGGTACCGCGAGCGCCGTGGGCGGCGGCTTCGCCGTGGGACTGAACAGCACCGTCGTCGCCAGCAGCAGCAGCCTTGCGGCCCTACGTGCCGGTGGCACCGCCGCAGACGGGCGGGCAACCGGTACACTGGAGCCGTCGCCGGCCGCATGGGGCGCGCCCTCGCGCGGTCCCCAGCCGCATGGAGCCGCGCGCACCAGACGTCGCCGGTAGCGGCCACTGACCGGCGGTCGGTCCGCGGCTCGTTCGCAGCGCGCTGCCCACTGGCGCGGCGCGGAAGACTCGTAGCACCACGCAGCGCGAACGCACCGCGCCCCGGCTCAGTCCCGTGAGAACGCTGCCATGGTGGGGCCCATGGCGTCGATCGTCTCGCGCGCGTGCCAGCGGTCCTTGCCGTTGTACAGGAACGCGAACGCGAGGATCTCGCCGTTCTCGGCCGTCACGTAGCCCGAGAGACCGAGCACGTCGTTCGTCGTGCCCGTCTTGGCATGCAGGTTCCCCTGCGCCGGCGTGGCGCGCATGCGATTGCGCAACAGTTCGGACTCACCGGCCACCGGCAACGACGCGTGGAACGCGCTCCCCCAAGGCGCGCGATGGGCGTGCGCCAGCAGTTGCACCAGCGCACGCGGCGTCACGCGGTCGAGTACTGAGAGACCGCTGCCATCGGTGACACGCACCGCGTCCGGCGAGGCGCCGACCTGACGCACCATGAAGTCGTCCAGCGTCGCCGACGCATTCTCGGCCGATCCCAGCGTTTGCTTGTCCGGGCCGCGCGCCGCGCCGCGGAACAGCAGTTCGGCAAAGATGTTGATGCTCTCGCGGTTCATCGTTGAGATGAGACGGGCCAAAGGCGGCGATGGCAAGCTGGTGACCAGCGTCGCGCTCTCCGGCGTGCGCCCCACGCGCAAGGCGCCGTCAACCACAACGCCCTGCTCTTCCAGCGCGGCTCGGAAGGCCCCACCGGTGAACGTGGCGGGGTCCCCGACCACCAACTGATAGCGCACCGTACCTGCCCGCGCGCCGATCGTACCGGAGACCACCACGCGATCATTGCCTACCCGATGCGCGCTGATGCGCGTACGGCTGCCAGCCACGGTGCGCACCGTGTTCGTGATCGTGAGTCCGCGCGTGGCCGGCTCGAGAAAGACCTTACCCGCGCCGCCAACGCCGCCTGCGGTGACGCCCACGATCACGATGTTCTCGTTGAGCGTCAGCGCGGAAAACGGCGCGGCGTAGCCCGCACCGGCGTAGCGGGTGAGCCAGCCTTCCGGGATACCGCGCATTTCGAGTGCCGAGGCGTCCGCCACCAGATCACCGGTGACCCGCTTGATGCCGGCACCGGCCACGAAGCGCGCCAGCATCGTCATCGAGGCGTCCGGTCCACCACGCACAAAACGAGGCGACAGCGAGGGATCGCCATCGCCGCGGAGCACGAGATTGCCGCGGACCACGCCAGCGGCCTCCAACGGCCCGTCTCGGAGCACATCGGTACTGAAGGTGTGCTCAGGCCCAAGCTTCTCGAACGCGATGGCGGCGGTGAACAGCTTCATCGTGCTGGCCGGCACCATCTTGCTGTCGGCGCCGTGCGCGAACAGGGTATCGCCGCGCGTGATGCTGATGACCATGGCGCCCCACTCGCCGTTGCGGGTACGACTGCTCAACAGCGTCGTGAGATCACCGGTGAGTGCGGCTTCGCCGCGCGGGGACGTGAAGCGCAGCACCGGGACAATGGGCGCGCGCGTGCGCCCCGCGCGTTTCGCGCGGGAACTGCGCTTGGCGGGGGCCTTCTTCTTGGGCGTCGGACGCTTCGCCTGCCGCGTCGGACGCGTTTGCATGGTGCGCGCCATCCCCGCCGTCGCGGATGCCGCGTTGGCGGATGCCGCCGTGGCGGCCGGATGCGGCGCGAACAGCAGCAGACCCGCCACGAGCGCGAGCGAACGGCGGCGAACGGTACTGGTGAGCCGAAAAGGCGTCATCGTCAGACCTTGAGGACGAACCCTCGCTTCCA
>JBBARJ010000025.1:1294-13198 GCA_040399825.1 Gemmatimonas sp. | reverse complement strand
CGATCGGTGAGGGGGCGCTCCTGATGCGCGATCCATCGTCCGGCGAAGGTGCCGAGCATCATCGTGCCGATCGCGGGGACCGTGCTGAGTAGCCCCTCGGGGTCCCACGTCTTGGCGCCCACCCACAGGTGATCGATGCCGAGGATCGTGCGGTCGAGCCAGGCGCTGAGCAGTTGGTCGGGCTTGTCGAGCACGAATCGACCGGCCACGCCGGTATCCGGCACCGGCACCAGCGTCATCAGCGCCCAGTATCCGAACAACAGCACGATGAGAATCGCGAACTGCTGTCGGAGCGTCGTGCGCCACGTGAACAGGCCGCCGAACACATACGCCAGGCCGATGCGCTGCAGCACACCCAGCACGCGCCAATGCTCGATGCGGTGCACCACGCGCTCGAGCAACGAGGCGTCGGGCATCGCGGGCGGGAAGGTGAAGAACGGAAAGCCCGAGAGCAGAAACCCAAACAGGAAAATGAGCGCGCCTCGACGGAGAATCTGTCGAAAAATCGCGCGGTCATCATCGCCGCGGGCGCGTCGCGCGCGGAACGAGAGCTCAGTGGTGATCCCGACGATGAACAGGAAGAACGGGAAGATGAGATCGGTCGGCGTCCAGCCGTGCCAGGTGGCGTGCTCCAGCGGCGGATAGATCGCCGCCCAGCTTCCGGGATTGTTGACCAAGAGCATGCCAGCCACGGTCATCCCCCGAAAGACGTCGAGCGAGAGGAGTCGCTCGGGGCGGTCCGCCATCTGGACCACAGCCATCAGGCGCCGGCCTCGGTAGCAGAGGCGGCAACTTTCCACCCGGTCGTGTCGCACCGCACCTCGAACGACCGGGTCGGCGAGACTTTGCCGTTGTCATCGCCACCGACATAGTGCCCGCCCAGTCGCACGGTGACGGTATTGCCGTTGTCCGTGTCGGTCTTGCCGCGAAATACCACCAGCATCGAGGGATACGGTCCGACCTCTTCGAGCTTCTCACGAATCTTCCGCTGCGCGACGGTGTCGCTGCTGTAGAAGTACGTCGGCCCCTTGTCCTGTAGCACCGTGAAACCGTCGTCCGGCACGGCCGAGTCGGTGCCCGCCGCACTCAGGAAGCGCTTCGGGAGTGGCTCCGCCTTCGTGATGTAGTCGAGCACCGCCAGCCCGACCGGCGTCGTATCTGTGCTCACGCACGACGGACCGGCCGCGACCGTCGCCTCCGCAGCCTTCGCGCGGTCGGCGGACGCACCACCGCCGCACGCCGCGAGCAGCAACAAGCTGGGACCAGCAGCGGTCAGCAACGTAGCCAGCAGAGGGCGAGACGCTCGGGGCATGGGAGGACTTGGGCTTGGGCTTGGATGGGACTCTCGCGCGAGCCGGACGCAGCAGGGATCAACCACCGCGGCCCACCACAGGAGAGACTCGGGGAACGACGGCCGTCGTGTGGCGTCGACCAACACGCGTGCCACAGCGAGCACACGGACGACCTGCCGAAGATATGTACTGCTGATGGCGCTATCAACGGCGTGCACACGCTTTGTCGAGGGGCAGGCCGCCGAAATCACGGTGAGTGAAGGAGGGGCACACGAAGGACTCTGCGCCGGACTCACATGTTCGGCGAACGGCGCGAAGAGTGAACGGCGCGAAGAGTGAGGGGCGCGAAGAGTGAACGGCGCGAAGAGTGAACGGCGCGAACAGCGAACGGCGCGAACAGCGAACGGCGTGACAGGCGGAGCGGAAGGATCGCTCGCTGTTGACGCCGTTTGCGGTGTCGCTCCTGACTTTTCGCGCCGTTCACTCTTCGCGCCCCTCACTCTTCGCGCCGTTCACTCTTCGCGCCCCTCAGCCGTTAAAACAGCTCGTCCAGTTGCTCCGCCATCTTCGCCAACCCCTCTCGCCATTCCGCCTTCATTTTTTCGCCGGCGGCGACGTTGGCCAACCGTGAGTGTTCGAGCTCAACGGCGCAGCGTGCGTTGCCTTTACGGCCGATCGACACGCTCACCAACGTGCCGTCGTGCAGCATCAGTCGCAGGAACCGCGGGGCCACGGCGTTCATGACCTTGTAACCGAACGCCCCGCCCCATTGCCGGCGCGTCGGATCGTTGAAGGCGCGAAAGATTTCACTGGGCGACGCGTCGATCATGCGGGACACGCTCACGGCGACCGTGCCCAATGCTTCGGCTGGAATCGGCGCGGCCGCGTGCGACACCCGTGGCTGCTCGGCGTCGCGCCACGCGCCCGGCTTCTTGCCGCCCTTCTCCGCCGCCTGACGCGCCGCTTTGCCGAACTTCTTCTCGGCGGCAGCGGCGTTCTTCTTGGGGGCGACCTTGGGGGCGTCCTTGCCGACGTGACGTCGGGCAACCGGCTTCTTGCCGGCCATCAGGTCAGGGCGTCCGGAGACGGGACCCAACCGACCTGCGCGCTGGCCTGATCATCTTCGCCACGCTGCGACCACTTGAAGAACACCACCGTCATCACCGCATAGAAGAAGACACCACCGGGAATCCACATGATCAGACCACCGTATTGCTGGTCCATCATAGGCGTAATCCCCAAGATGCGCGGGGCGACGGCATACGCGGGGTACAGCAACGTGTCCGCCATCGCGATATAGATCGAGATGACCGACATCGGGATGACCATCACGAAACAGTACAGCATCTGCACCGGGTATGGCGCGCGCGGCAGCTCGGGGAGCGGCGAGGTGAGCGGCCACCACATCAACACCGACGCCGCGATGAACATCAGGTGTTGCACGATGTGAATCGGGTGGTTCGCCAGCGCCAGATTGTACATCGGCGGCAGGTGCCAGAACGACAACACCACGTTGAAAATCACGAAGCAGGCCGCGATCGTCGTGGCCCGGCGCGCCACCGCGAACACCGCGGGCTTACGCAGGAGCGGACGCAGCATCCACCCCGGCGTGCCGATGATCATCAGCGGTGGCACGATCAGCGTGAGGATCAGGTGCTGCACCATGTGCCCGCTGAACAAGTAAAAGTCGCTCAGATCGTGCAGCGGCCCGTTCAGGGTGAGAAACAGCAGCAGCAGCGACGCAAAGAAGCTCACCCGCTGGGCCGAGGTGGGCCCCGGCGGCGCGGCGGCCGCATCGAGCTGGGCGCTGGTGGCCTGCGCGATGTCCGTCACCGTCACGGGCACCCGGTCGATGGCCGACGGCCCCTGACGCACGCGCCACATGTAGGCCGCCCCGATCGCGGCAATGCCGATGGCGGTACTCGGGTGAACCGTGAAATTCGACCAGCTGAGCTGGGCGGCGGGGTGCAGCAAGAGCGCGATCATATGGGAAATTTACACTGCAGCGGATGCGCCATGCGGGCAGGGGAGAACGGAACATGGCCAGTCATCAGCTGAACGCTGACGACTGGCCACGGGTTCTCGCGATCGGCGACGCAGCGGTTAGCTGAGCAGACCGAGTCGCAGCACCAACTTGGAGAACAGAAACAGCAGGCCGATGAGCGTCAGCGACGCGACGATGAGCGGGCCCGTGAACAGCGAGCGGAACAGCTTGTGATCGTACTTGAGGTGCATGTAGTACATCACGACGATGTAGAACTTCACCGCCGACATGATCAGCATGCTGGGCACGTACACCCAGCTGTTCTCCCAGGCGGGGATGTAGTACGCAGAGACTTCAACAGCCGTGATCACCGTGAGGATCACCGCGATCTTCCAGTACGTCGTCCACGTCGGGTGGTGCGCTTCGTCGTGGGCGTGTCCCGCCACCGCAGAATGGTCAGCCATCACCGCCTCACTTGATCAGGTAGATGAGCGTGAAAATCGCGATCCACACCACGTCGACGAAGTGCCAGTACAGCGCACAGATGTCAACGAGCAGGGCATCGGACGCCTTGAGACCACGCTTGTAATCGATGGCCAGCAACGTGAAGAGCCACAGCACGCCGGCGGTCACGTGTGCGCCGTGGAAGCCGGTCAGCGTGAAGAAGCTCGAGCCGAACAGGTTCGTCCGCATCGTCAGGCCTTCGTGCACGAACGACGTGAACTCGTACGCCTGACAGCCGAGGAACGTGATACCGAGCAGGCACGTGGCCCACAGCCAGATCTTCGACGAACCGAGAATACGATCCCACGCGGTGTGCTTCGGCAAGTCGCGGTTCTGCACCGCGGCCAGCGCGAGCACCATCGCCAGCGACGACATCAGCAGTACGAAGGTCGACGCCGATGTGACCGGGATATTCAGGATCGGCTTGAACACTTCGCCCGTGGTCGGGCTCGTCCACGCGTCATGCGGGAACGGGCCCTCGGGGCTCTTGCCCTTGTAGATCAGGTACGTCGAGATCAACGAGGCGAAGAGCATGCATTCGGAACCGATGAAGGTCCAAACGGCCACTTTGCGGTTGTCGAGTCCCAACGAGGTGTGATGGCCGCCGCCGTGCGCGTGGCCGTCGCCGTGACCGTCGCCGTGCGCGGCGGTCGTAGGTGCCGTAGTGGCGGTCATCTTAGTGGTGATCCTCGAGCGGCGTGAGCAGCCAGGTGTAGAGCGAGCCAATCCAGAGCGCCGTACCAGCCAGCATGACGGCCACCGCGGTCGAAACACTCGCGTCCATGAACAGGAGCCCGCCGAACATCACGATCAACCCGAAGGCAGTGACCAGCGGCCAGATCGACGGATTCGGCATGACGATACCGAGTTCCTGCGACGTGGGGATGTGCCGGCCCTTCTCCTCTTCGTACGTCGTTTCGTGCACGAGCTTCTCACCACCCTTCATGTTCCACAGCGGATAGCGAGACTTGACTTGCGGCAGCTCGGCGAAGTTGTAGTCGGGCGGCGGCGACGGAATCGTCCACTCCAGCGTCGCGGCACCCCACGGGTTGCTCGACGCCGGCGTCCCGCCCTTCCAGCTCTTCCAGACGTTGATGAGTCCGAACAGCGTGCCGATCATCAGGATGAGCGTGCCACCCGACGACATCGCGTTGAACAGGTCGAAACCCTGCCCCGCATCGTACTGGTAGATGCGGCGCGGCATGCCGAGCAGGCCGCTGAAGTGCATCGGGAAGAACGTCAGGTTCATGCCGACGAACGAGATCCAGAAGTGCCAGTTACCCAGCTTCTCCGAGAGGAAGCGGCCGGTGAACTTCGGGAAGTAGTAGTACATGCCGGCGAACAGGCCGAACACCGAGCCACCGAACAGCACGTAATGGAAGTGCGCCACCACGAAGTAGGTGTCCGTCTGCTGCAAGTCGGCCGGGGGCGACGAGTGCATCACGCCCGAGATACCACCCACCGTGAACATGCCCACCAGCGCGACGGCGAACTTCATGGCGACCGTGAACTTGATCTGGCCGCCCCACATGGTGGCCATCCAGTTGAAGATCTTCACGCCGGTCGGGATCGCGATCAACATCGTGGTGAGCGAGAACACCGCGTCGGCGATCGGGCCCATGCCCACCGAGAACATATGGTGTGCCCACACGCCGAAGCCGAGGAAGCCGATCAGGATGCCCGAGTACACCATCACGGGATAGCCGAACAGCGGCTTCCGGGAGAACGTGGGCAGCACTTCGGACACGAGGCCGAAGGCCGGCAAAATCATGATGTACACCTCGGGGTGACCGAACACCCAGAAGAGATGCTGCCAGAGCAGCGGGTCGGCGCCCTTGGCGATCGTGTAGAAGTTCGTGCCGAAGAAGCGGTCGAACTGCAGGAACACGAGCGCGACCGTGATCACCGGGAAGGCGAGCACGACCAGGAACTGCACCACGAACGACATCCACGTGAAGATCGGCATGCGCATGAGCGTCATACCGGGTGCCCGCATGTTGATGATCGTCGTGATGAAGTTGAAACCGGCCGCAAGCGAGGAGATACCGAGGATCTGCAAACCGATCACCCAGAAATCCATGTTGTGCTGCGGCGAGTACGCCTTCGTGCTGAGCGGCGCGTAGCCGAACCACCCGCCGTTGGGCGCCATCGACCAGAGGATCGGCAGCGTGATGAACACGCCGCCCAACAGGTAGATCCAGTACGAAAACGCATTGAGTCGCGGGAAGGCGACGTCACGCGCACCGATCTGCAGCGGGATCAAAAAGTTGAAGAAGGCGGCCGAGAGCGGCATGACGGCGAGAAAGATCATCGTCGTGCCGTGCATCGTGAACAGCTGGTTGTACATCTCGGCCGAAATGAGCTTTCCATTCGGCGTCGCCAGCTGGGCACGGAGCACGGCGGCCTCGAGGCCGCCGAACACGAAGAAGAACAGGCCGGTGATCAGATAAAGCGCCCCGATGCGCTTGTGGTCCACCGTGGTGAGCCACGACCAGATGCCGGTGGTAGACGGCACGGGCTTGGCTTCGGTGTACGGGGGCGCGGCAGCGATGGTTGCCATCGGTGTCGTTGGTCAGCGGTGACGGTGACTTACTTCAGGGCCTGGAGGTACGCGACGATGTCCGCGACCTCCGCGTCGGTCAGACCGCCGACGTTGACCACCATCTTGGTTTTCGGATCCGTCACACCCTTGCCGAGCGAGGGCATGATGGAGCCGGGCTTCATGTGCGGCGCGCTCTTGATCCAGTACGAGAGATGCTTCGTGTCGTTCGGATAGAGACCACCGGCGATCGTGTGGCGCGAACCCACGTGCGTGAGATTCGGGCCCACGGCGGCCATGTTGAACGGCGTCCCGCCGATCGCGTGACAGCCGATGCAGCTGGACCGGCCGTAGATCTGACGGCCTCGCTCCGCGTCACCCGTGCCGATCAGCGCCTCGTTGAAGCTGATCTGGTTCGTAAGCGGCGTCTTCGGAATGGTGAAGGCGAAGTCCTTCTCGATCTTCTCCTTCGGGAACGTCCACACCGGGACTGGTGCCGCCGGGGCTGCCGAGTCTTTCGCCGACGTCGCCGGAGCGGTTGCGGCGGCGACTTGCAACATCGGCGCGCTCCCGGTGCCAGACGGCACCGGCGCGACAGCAGGAGCCACCGTTGCCGGAGCCACCGCCACCGCCGGGAAAATTGCCGGCTGCTTCTGGTGCGCCGTCCACTGCGCGAACTCGTCCGGCGTGACCGTAAACACGCGGAACTTCATATTCGCGTGCGACGGGCCGCAGAACTCGGCACAGAAGCCGTTCCAGGCCGACGACGGCAGATCCGCGTTCGGCGTGAACCAGAGATAGTTGGTGCGATTCGAGATCAAGTCGCGCTTGCCGCCCATCTGGGGAATCCAGAAGGAATGCAACACGTCGACCGTCTTGAGCTGGAAGTTCACCGTACGGCCGTTCGGCAAGTACAGCTCGTTCGCCGTCGTGATGCCGTACTGCGGGTAGCGGAACTCCCACCACCACTGGTGCCCGATCACCTCGACCTGCAGCGCGTCGGGCGCCGCCTTGGCCTGCGTCGTGAAGATCGTGCGGACAGTCGGAATCGCGATGAAGATCAGGATGACGGCGGGAATTGCCGTCCACGTGATCTCGAGCGCGGTGTTGCCGTGTACCTGCTTCGGAACTCCGCCGTCGGGCCGACGCCGGAACTTGAAAATCGTGTAGACGAGAGCGGCTTCGACACCGATGAAGACCAGCGTGCCCCAAAAGAGCAGCTTGTCCCAAAGTGCGTCGATCGCTGCGTTGTATTCCGAGTTCGGGTTGAACGTCGAATTCGGATACTCGCCGCCGCACGCTGCAAGCCCGAAGGCCAGAGCGCCCAGCAGCGCGACGGATGCCATCCGCCGCGGGCGGAACATGCCAAGCATGCCGGTTCCTGAGAGAGTGGAGCACCTCGTGTGACGCGCGGTCGCGCAGGCACAACAAGAGCCGTTCGTAAGCCAGCCTTGCGAAGCTAAACCGGCGTTTCCGGCTGCCGCAAGCAATTCGGAACATCGTGTCCGTACTTCGCCAATTTTCCCGAATCCACGTAACTGTCTTTCTTAATTATTGAGGGTTTTTGAGTCCTATTCGGGTCCGAACCGGGTGGGCCAGACGTCGCCGCCAGCCCGCCAAAATGTCGCGACTTGCTCCGTTTCCGCACCCGACACCGGATCGTCCATTCCCGTGATCCAGAACCGACGCCACACCCTGCCCAGAGCCGCCGCCCTGGCGCTCCCTCTCCTGATGCTCCTGGCGGCCTGCCGCGACGCCGACACCGCCACGGCGGGCACCGGCGACGGCAGTATCGTGATCGGCGTTGGGGCCCTTCCGGGGAGTCCGGCATATGAGGGTGTCGCCCGCGGCGTCGACCTGGCGGTTGAGCGCCTCAATGCGGCCTCCGCCGTACGTTTCCGAAGCCGGCCACCGAAGCCTGCATCGGTCAGGGCCGTTCAGGTCGCCCAAGAGCTCAGCGCCGACCCCCACGTCATCGCCGTCGTTGGCCATCCGGAAAGCGGCCATACGCTCGAGGCGATCCCCATCTATGCCGACGCCGAACACGCCGGCGCCAATGGCGTCGTCGCCATCTCGCCCACCGCCTCTTCACCGCAGCTAAGCGGCGTCAACCCGTGGTTTTTCCGCGTCGCACCCAGTGACGGCGACGCCGCGCGCGTCACGGCGCAGTGGGCCCTCGACTCGCTCGGCGCCAAACGCGCCGCAATCGTCTATCGCAACGACTCGTATGGACGCGACTGGGCGACCACCTTCGCGCAGGCCTTCACCCGTCGCGGTGCCACCGTCATCGCCCGCGAACCGTACCTATCCGGCGTGATCGAGTGGGAGGCATACGCCCAGTTGCTCGCCGCCATGCGCCCCGATGTCGTGCTCTTCCCCGGCGACGCCACCGACGCGCTCGCGTTCATCCGCGCCCTGAAGGCGCACGGCGTGACGGCGCCGTTCATCGGCGGTGATGGCACCGAGCAGATCAAGCAGCACGCTGACGCGATCGGCGCGCGCTATGTCGCGTTCTTCCGCGCCGATCGGGCCACCAGTCCCGAAGCGCGCTGGTTCCTCTCGCGCTATCGCGAACGGTTCCAGCAGGACCCCGACATGTTCGCCGCGCTCTCGTACGACGCCGCGATCGTCGTGGGACGCACCATCATCAGCGGCGCGCGCACACGCGCCGCGCTGCGCCTCGCGCTCGAGCAGATCGGCCATGACGCGCCCTCGGTGGAGGGCGTGGCCGGACGCATCGCCTTCGAGCGCAACCACGACATCCAAGGACGGAACGTCGTCATCGTGCGCGTGGACCGTGTGCATGGCACCACCGAGCATGCGGCTGACAGCACCGACCGGCCGGGTGGAGGAACACGCTGATGGCTGTCATGCGGCTGGCAACGATTCGCGTGCGACTGATCGCCGGCTTCGGCACCTCCGTCGGCTTGCTGCTACTCGCCGGCCTGCTGGGGTGGTACGGACTCAAGCGCAGTAACGCCGAAGCGGAAGCCACCGTGCGCGCGCTCGCCGATCGGTCGGAGTTCACCGACCAGGCCACGACCACCGTGCTCCGTGAGCTGGTGGCAGGCTTGCGCTATCTCACGAGTCGCTCGGCCGAAGACGAAGCGCAGTACATCGGCCTCGTCGCCGAAGCCGGGCGGCTGCGGCGCAACACCCTCGAGCAGCGACTGCTGCGCGCTGACGAACGCCAGCGGCTCGAAGCCATCGGTGCGCTGCAGGCCGCCATGGAAGTACGCATCGCCGTCACACACGCCTGGCAGGTGGTCGGCAATGAAGAAAACGCGCAACGCGTGTTGCAGGAGACCAGCCGCGACATGCAGGCGATCGAGACGGAGCTGCAGGCCCTGCGCCGTGAGGCACGCGCCGGCGCCGACGACTCGATGGATCGCATGCGCGATGGGCTCTGGCGCGCCGAGCTGGTGCTTGCCCTCGTGGTCGCCTCGGCCTTCGGGGTGGCGGCGTTCTTTGGGCTCTCCACCGCACGCGCCGTCAACGATCCGCTGGTGCGGCTGCGCAACGACATGATGGCGATCGGCGCCGGCGACCTGCGCGATCCCGACGTCGACCTCCGGCTCTCCGGTGTCGCGCGCGAGTACGCCGAACTGATTGATGCCATGCAGCAAGCGCGGGAGCGTCTTCGTCGCCTGTTGTCCCGTGTGCAGGACGAAGCCGATCAGGTCACCCTCGCCGCTGGTGAACTCAGCGCATCCGCCTCGTCGACCGCGGCCTCGTCGCAGCAGGTCACCACCGCCGTGATGGATATCTCGCACGGTGCGACGGTGCAGCTGAGCGCGCTCAACCATGCCAGCCTCACCGTGCAGCAGCTGGCAGAAGTCGGCGCCACGATCGGTGAAGCGGCGGAAGAAACTGATCGCGTCGGACGCGACATCCGGAGCACCACCAACAGTACTCGCGCTCAGGTGCAGCTGGCCATCGATACGCTGCTCGGCGCTCGCGAAGTCGTGACGGCATCGCGCACCGAAATGGTTTCGTTGCGGGACGCGACCAGCGTCATCGACGACTTCGTCAGCGTCATCTCCGAGATCGCGACGCAGACCAACTTGCTCGCCCTCAACGCCGCCATCGAAGCGGCGCGTGCGGGCAGCGCTGGGCGTGGCTTTGCGGTGGTCGCGCAGGAAGTGCGCGCCTTGGCCGAACAGAGCGCCAACGCCGCCGATGAGGTGACCGAGAATGTGAAACGCATCCGCGTGCGCATTGCCAGCGCCTCGAGTGCGGTAGACTCCGGGGCCACGCGCCTGAAGGATGTGGAAACCGTGGCGGGGGGCGTCGGCGAGGCGCTTGCGCGCATCGAACACGCGGTGGCGCAGGTGGAAGGGGCGGCGTCACGCGTCTCCACCGCCGTGCACGCGAACCGTCAGTCGCTGGGCGCGGTGCAAAAGTCGCTCACCAGCGCCCGCGACACGGCGGAGGGGCACGCCGCGGCGGCGGAGCAAGTGGCGGCCAGCACGGAGCAGACATCCGCGTCCGCGCAGGAAGTGTCCGCCACCGCAGAAATGCTGCAAACGGCGTCACTTCGCGTGCGCGGGTTGATCGGCGAATTCAGGACGTGAGTTCGACCACCATCACGCCGCGGTCGGCGAGCATCGCAAAGTAGCGTTCCGCGGGAATGCACTCGTCGGGCGTGTGCACGCCGGCGGCGATCGCACCCGTGGCCTGCAGCTGCCCGGTAATCGAGAGCGTGTAGCCGGTGGTGCGCATCATGGCGGAGATGCCGGTCGCGGCATCGTACCGGTCGAGCACTTCCCAGGCCCGCGTACCCGTCACGCCGTCCTTCGTGCCGCGCACCACCACGCGCAACGCCACGAGGTCGGGCTTGCCCTTACGCAGCTGCTCGCCGGCCACCTGCACGAATACATCGCGCGGCACGACCTGCTGGCCCTTCACATCCACGGCATTGCTGCCGAGCAGACCGAGATCGCGGATGGCGGCCATGACCCGTGCGTGTCCCGGATAGCGCAGCGTCTTGTATTCCATGGTCGGAATCACGCCAGCGTACCGATACACCATGGTGGAGAGGCCGCCCGCCGTATGGAATGCCTCGAGGTCACCTACCGGTTCGGCGAACGGCACCGACTCGAGCTCGGAGAGTGCGGTCACATGGGCCGGCTGTCCGTTGCGGACGACCAGCGACGCCGTGGTGTAGTAATCCACCATGCCTTCGATGGAGTACGCGATCTGGTATCCGAGCGGTGGCTCCGGATGCTGTGGGAGCCCGCCCACGAAGAGCTTGACGCTCTCGACCGTGTCGAACTGATCGATGCCGTGCTGCGCAATGACATTGACCATACCCGGGGCGAGACCGGTGTCGGGGATCACGCTGATCCCCTTGGCTTTCGCCGCCGCGTCGAGCTTCTTCTGTTCCTGTACGATGTGCGTGTTGCCACCGAGATCGGCAAAATGCACACCCACGTCGACGGCGATGGCGGCTAGGGCGGCGTTGAAGTAGTACGGAATGGCGCTCATCACCGCGTCGCAGCGGGAGAAGACGGCCCGCACGGCATCGGCATCACGCACGTCGAGGGCGATCGCCTCGAGCCGCGGGCCGATGAACGGGGTGAGGA
>JBBARJ010000025.1:0-1194 GCA_040399825.1 Gemmatimonas sp. | reverse complement strand
TCACGCACGTCGAGGGCGATCGCCTCGAGCCGCGGGCCGATGAACGGGGTGAGGAATTCGGGAAGGGCGCCAACACGGACGTCGGCCAGTACGACCTGCGAGACCGACGGATTTCTCAGCAAATCATACGTGCAGGCGGTGCCTTGCAGCCCCGCGCCAAGTACAAGCATGCGCATATGGGTGGCTCCAGCAATTTCTAGGGAGGGGAGTACTGATGCATGAAAAGCTAATGCTTCCGGCAGACGAACGAGGCGAGGGGCGGGAATCGGACCTGTGGCGTTCGCATCTTCTGGGGCACTCTTCACACCTCGCAGAGGTGCTTTCATCGGCACATCGGATCGCGGTGATCGGCATCAAGCCGGAGCTCGTCGGCGGGCCGGCGTACTATGTGCCGGCGTATCTACAGGCGGCCGGCTTCGAGATCATTCCAGTGCCGGTGTACTACCCCGACCTTACGGAGATGCTGGGCGCACCGGTCCATCGGTCGTTGCGCACCGTGACCCCACCGGCCGACCTGGTGCTGCTCTTCCGCCGATCCGGCGACGTCGCGCAGCACCTCGAAGACATGCTCGCCGCCGCACCGCGCGTGGTGTGGATGCAGCAGGGCATTCACGAGGCGGCGGTGGCGGAGTCGCTCGCCCGGGCGGGGATCGACGTGGTGCAGGACACGTGCGCGATGATCGTACACCGCAACGCCCAGCCCTAGGCGTCGGGGGAACGCCTACTGTCGCACGCGATTACGACCGTCCGCCTTGGCGCGATAGAGTGCGGCGTCGGACCGCGAGAACAAATCCTCGACACTCTCGATGCGGGCTGCCGGAAACACGGCCACGCCGATGCTGGCCGTGAGTTTGAGCGGGGGATGCTCGCCCCCTCGGGCAAACTCATAGTCATCGATAGCCGCCCGGATACGCTCGGCGAACGCGACCGCGCCCACCTCCTCGGTCTCCGGCAGCAGCACCAGAAACTCTTCACCGCCATAGCGGGCCACGATATCACTGCCGCGGATCGTCTCCAGCAGCAGCTGGCCGACGTCGCGCAACACGTCGTCGCCGACGAGATGGCCGTAGGTATCGTTGACCCGCTTGAAGTGATCGAGGTCAATCATCAACAGCGCGAGCGTAGAGTCGTAGCGCAGCGCGCGCTCCATCTCCGCCGTGATGCGCTCGGTGAGCGCCCGCCGGTTGAGGAGTT
>JBBARJ010000024.1:19082-19380 GCA_040399825.1 Gemmatimonas sp. | reverse complement strand
GTGCTCTCCTGGAAGCGCGCGGTTATCGATGCAGCCCGTAGCACGTTGGATCCAACTCCACGACTCCGGCACGCCGTCACGGGTGAACTCGTGCCAGACCCGAACGCGAGACGCGATTTCGTTGTCTATTCCGACGTGCAGCCCGCCGTGTGGCCCAGAGCCGATTTCATTATCGGAAATCCGCCCTACATCGGAGCCAAGCGGATGCGCGAAGCGTTGGGCGACGGATATGTGGAGGCGCTTCGTACAGTCTATCCCGACATCGCCGACACCACCGATTATGTGGGCTATTGGTGGC
>JBBARJ010000024.1:0-19072 GCA_040399825.1 Gemmatimonas sp. | reverse complement strand
AGCGGTGCGACGGTGCGCGCGGGGCTGATCACCACGAGCTCAATTACCCAGGTCCACCAGCGCGGGGTTATCACGGCCGCACGCGAGAAGGGCGTCGCCGTCATATGGGCAGCACCGGATCATCCCTGGATCGATGAGGCAGATGGAGCGGCAGTACGCGTGGCTTTGACCGTACTGAGCCAGCCTGTGTTGTCGGCGCTGTACGTCACGGTGGACGATTCGGCGAACGTGACCGCTAGCATTCGTGTTCCGCGGCTGAATGATGACTTGACCCCTCACGCGGATGTGGCCGGGGCGGCTCGCATGCCGCTACGGGCCAACAAGGGGCTGGCATCCATGGGCTTCGCGCTGCATGGACACGGATTCGTCGTTGATGGGTCAGATGCGCGACGCATTCTTTCACGTGACCCACGGTACGCCGAGGTGCTCAAACCCTACCGCGCCGGTCGTGACATGACAACACGACCGCGTGATACATACGTGATCGACTTCGCCTACCTCGACGAGCATGAGGCGCGGTCGTATCCCCTCGTATTTGATATCGTGCGCGATCACGTAAAGCCCGAGAGGGACGCGAATCGACGCGAGGTACTCCGGACGTTCTGGTGGCGCTTCGGCTGGCCCCGGCGGGACATGCGCGTGGCGCTGCAAGGGCTTTCTCGGTACATCGCTACGACTGAGACGACGAAGCACCGAGTTTTCAGTTTCCTGGACGCGAGTGTTGCTGCCGACCACGGTATTGTTTGTATCGCCAGTGATGAAGCGTGGCTCCTTGGAGTGCTGTCGTCGGCTATTCACGTCCTGTGGTCGTTGGCCGCAGGCAGCAGACTCGGGGTCGGCAACGATCCTCGCTATACGAAGACCGCGTGCTTCGACCCGTTCCCGTTCCCCGTGATGAGCGCGGAGCACCGGGCCAAGATTGGAGTGCTCGCTGAACGCGTAGTGACGCACCGGCTCGAAGCGCTGACGGTGGACCCACGCATAACGATCACCACCATGTACAACGTGATCGAGAAGTTGCGTTCGAACGTCGCGCTTTCCGCGACGGAGCAAGACATACACCGGCTCGCGGCCTGCGGCAGTCTGCGTGACCTACACGATGAACTCGACGCCGCGGTTGCAGCGGCATATGGCTGGTCGTGGCCAGAACCCCCGGCCTTGATCCTCGAGCGGCTCGTAGCGCTGCACGCACAGCGCGCTGCCGAAGAGCAGACAGGAACAGTGCGCTGGTTGCGAGCGGACTACCAGCACGCGCGGTTTGGCGCGGATGGGGATGTTGCTCCCGAACCACGACTCGACATCGAAGACCCAGTCGTGCCGCCCACGGCCACTAGCCCAGTGGTCGCGACCGTCCCATGGCCCGCGGATGCGGTCGGACAAATCACGGCACTTCGCACCATCGCCGCTGCCGCGCCGGTCACCGTTGAAGAAGCGGCCCGACAGTTCACCGGGGCCCGTCGCGAGATCGTAACGCGGCACCTCGAAACGCTTGCGCTGCTCGGCGAGGTCGAGCGCGACCATGCAGGCCGGTATCGTTTGGCGGCGGGAGCACTGACGGCGGCGTAACGTGGCAGGCCTTCAGTGCAGGGTCCGCTCGAATGCGTTATCACCCACATCGTTGAGTACTGATGGAACTGGATGAAGTCGAACGACGCATGGAGGCCCGCCATCTCCTTCGCCGAGCCTATCTCGCTGACGTGAGCGAGCTCGCGAACGCACTCGCGAGCCGCATTCGCGACGGTGAGTTCGACACCACTTGGTACTTGATCGAGGAGACCATCGCCGGCTCGGTGCTGCGCCATCCCCGCGTCTCCGAGGTTTCCCTCGCGCTCGAGACGGTGGCCTACTCCGAGAGTCGCAACGCGGTGGAGACAGACTTCGTCCCTGGCTGGTCCTTAGAGCCGCAGTCACCGTGGGCGCGCTTCGAAGGACCCATCGATCCGGAGTACGATGAACCCTGCGAACTGGTGCTCCCCCCGTGGTCTGCCATCGCGTACCACGCCTTCGCGCGTGACGTCGAAGCGGACTTGTACGCCGCCTTGGGCGACACGCCCTGCAACTACCTCGCGGCCCGGCTCGGTCTCAAGCGCCGTTAGCCCCGGCGGTCGGGGGGCATCAGCCAGCTTTGCCGCAGCGCGGACGTCCAACGCTGTCCGTCCAACTCGGCCACGCCACCTGGCCCAGCACCATTTCCTGGTTGCCGGTGACCCGTAGCCCTATTCTTATCTTTCGCGACGTTGCCTGCGCCGCAGAATCTGCGCTAACCCCACGCTAACCCCACCCAACACCATGAAATCAAAGCGGCGCCCCAAATGCTGAGGCGCCGCTTCGCGGTAAGTCGTTGCTATTCAACACAGAGCGGGAGACGGGACTCGAACCCGCGACATCAAGCTTGGAAGGCTAGCGCTCTACCAACTGAGCTACTCCCGCGTTTTCCGATGCTACCCGCTGAAGCAACCAGCGGTCCTGCAGTGGTGAGGGAAGGATTCGAACCTTCGAAGGCTTGCGCCGACAGATTTACAGTCTGTTCTCGTTGGCCACTTGAGTACCTCACCGAGGCTCCCTCCGACGCGCCGTGGCGGGCGCGGCTGCCGAGCTTTGAAAGAGCTGACGGTCGGGATTGAACCGACGACCTGCTGATTACAAATCAGCTGCTCTACCAACTGAGCTACGTCAGCAGAATGGGCATACGGCCCACTCCGGACAAGACGAGCAGGATAATCCGACGGGGCCCCGAATTCAAGCAGCCCCGATCGGATTACCGTTGGGATTACTCACACGCTCACCCCTTCCGCCAGCGCGTCCCCTCGGGGCCGTCCTCGATGAGGATGCCGCGGGCGGTCAATTCGGCGCGTGCGGCGTCAGCGGCGGCAAAGTCCCGGCGCTCGCGGGCAGCCCGACGGGCGCCCAGTCGCTCCTCGACCCACGCGGCCAGTTCGGCGTCGACGTCCTGCTCCGGCACGAGGTCGAGAACGCTGTCCATGAGCCGGAAGGCGGCGCGGGTGCGTTCGAGCGCCGGCAGGTCAGCTCCGGCTTCGTCGAGCTCCCTGTTGGCTTCGCTGATGAAGGTGAACAGCGCGGCCAATGCCTCCGGGGCATTCAAGTCGTCGAACAACGCCTCCAGGAACGCCTTCTCGGCCCGCGTGGCGGCGTCGGCCAGGGCGGCCGTGCCGGTCGTGGCCTCGGACAGCCGCAGCGCGAACGCGCCGATGCGATTGACCGCCGCACGCGACTGCTCGAGCGAGTCGTCACCCAGATTCAGCTGCTTGCGGTAGTGCGCGTTGAAGACGAAGTGGCGGTACACCGTGCCGCTGATCCCCTGATCGCGCATCTCGACCACGTTGGCCACGTTGCCGACCCGTTTCGCCATCTTGGCGCCGTCGGTGAGCAGGAACTCCCCGTGGCACCAGCATCGCGCGAACGGCTTGCCGGTGGCGGCTTCGGACTGCGCGATTTCGTCTTCGTGGTGCGGGAAGATGAGATCGATGCCGCCGGCGTGAAGGTCGAAGGTTTCGCCGAGGTACTTCATGGCCATGGCGGAGCACTCGAGGTGCCAGCCCGGGCGCCCGCGGCCCCACGGCGAATCCCAGGCGGCGCCGGTCGCTTCATCTTCCGGCTTGGCCGCTTTCCAGAGGGCGAAGTCCTGCGCGTTTTCCTTGGCGTACTCGTCCTGGGCCACGCGCGCGCCGGCGCGGATCTCCCGCTTGTCGAGCTGAGAGAGCTTGCCGTAGTCGGGGAAGCGATCGATCGCGAAGTAGACCGAGCCGTCGTCGGCGATATACGCGACGTTGTTGGCCACGAGACGCTCCACGAGCGCGATCATCTCGGGGATATGCTCGGTGGCCTTCGGGTATCGCTCGGCATCTTCGATGCGGAGATAGCGCCGGTCGCGATGAAAGAGCTCGGTGAACGGCTCGGTCACTTCGAGGATATTGGCGCCGGTGGCGGCTGCCTTCCGAATGATCTTGTCGTCGACGTCGGTCAGGTTCATCACCTGTTCGACCTGCCATCCGGCCAGCCGAATGACGCGCCGCAGCAGATCCTCGAAGAGGAACGTGCGGAAATTGCCAAGGTGCGCCGGGTTATAGACCGTCGGTCCACACGTGTACATGCGCACCGTCTGTCCATCGGCGGGTGCGAACGGCTCGACACGGCGCGCGAGCGTGTTGTACAGGCGGAATTCAGGCATCGGCGTGAAGGCGGGCGTGGTGCGGGATCTCGCTGGGATCTCCCGACGATTTCTTGCGTTCGTTGAATGTAGATGGTAAGTCCCCCATGTTGTCCCCCCACCTTAACCCGGACCGTCTCCATGAAGCCTCGCCAGAATCGTCCGCGCCTGAGTTCGCGCGTTTCCACCGTTGTCGGCATCGGCGCCCTCGTGGCGGTCGCCATGGCGGCACGCAGTCAGGGTGGACAGCAGACCCCACCGCCGTCGGCCGCCCCCGCGCAGCCGGCCACCGTACCGGCGGCCGTCGCCCCTGCCGACTCGATGGCGCAGGACAGCACAACGCGGACGGACACGACGGCCGTGGCCGATTCGATGGCGATGCCGGACAGCACGATGACGACGCCGGCTGCCGCCGTGCCGACACCGCAGGCGACGGGCACCTGGCCCGTTGACCCAGTGACGGGTCAGACGATCATCAACGGCGAACCGGTGGTTGGCCGCGTGTTCATCATGCAGAAGCCCGACGGCCTCGTGAAGCTGGGTACGTGGCAGGCGCAGTACAACGGGGAGCCGGCCACGCCCGAGCCCGCGCGCGTGGGGACGTCATACACGGTTCCAGCGCCAGAGCACACGCGCCGTATGCGCGGCATCATGATTCAGTCGACGCTGTGGGCAATGGATGGCAAGCGATCGGCGCGTGAGCGTCGCTTTTACCGCCCGCAGACCACGGACGAGGCGCTGGGTCGGCAGTAAGTCGCTCGGTGTTGGTGCGAAATCGGCGGGGCGTCTGCACATCGTGCAGGCGCCCCGCTCGCAGTTCGAACCGGCGGAT
The DNA here is from genome assembly GCA_040399825.1 of Gemmatimonas sp. Taxonomy (GTDB): domain Bacteria; phylum Gemmatimonadota; class Gemmatimonadetes; order Gemmatimonadales; family Gemmatimonadaceae; genus Gemmatimonas. The sequence continues at coordinate 14,072 of JBBARJ010000024.1, read as the reverse complement.
CGTGCGCGAGGCCGTCGCTGGGGTCTGGTACGCGTAGTCCGCGCGTGGCTCGTGCGCGGCCCGCACCGACAGCGGGTGCGGCTCGTCATCAGTGCGCACCGCCGGCGGTGAACAGGCGATCACGATGCCGTCTCGTCGTTCATGGGCGTGCCGGCCCCACTGTCGCCATTCGGCCGCTTCGCGCCGCGTCACCGCGCCTTCACGTGATGCGCGGAGTAGGTACAGCGTGCGCGAGGTGGGCCCGCTCAAGGGCACGTGCGCATCCTGCCATCCACGCAGGATTTCCGGCACCGCGTCGGCAGGCAGCGCAGCGCGACGAATCCGGAGCCCCGGCGCGGCGTCGCGCATCGCGCGCACGTATCGATGGCGTGGCGTGTGCTCTCGACCGGCCAGCGCCGCGAGCAACATCGACTGGGCGAGCGCCTCCGGCGCCTGCACGAGCAACAGCTCGCCGGCGTGAATGCGCAACGTGACATCGTCGAGCACCCGGATGCTGATGGCGCAGCGCCCGGGAACACCCGCCGAAATTTCGGCGCGCGCACGCGCCACCGAGAGGAGTCGTTGTTTTATCATGGGGGACACGTTGTGAGCGTGCCCCCCCGGGCGTGTCACCCGAATGTTGCGGGCGGGATCAAAACCGTGCGCTCCGCCATGCGCTCCACGTGAAACGCCGCAATGGCTTCGGCGATGACGAGTGGTTCGTAGCGCACCGGATCGGTCGTGGGCAGTCCCGTCTCCGCACGAGCGCGCTCGACGGCTTTGCGTGCCTCGCGGTCATCAAGGTCGAAGGTGTTGAGCGCGATGGCGATCACCGGCGCCGGGCGGAGCGGTTCCATGGCCGATTCGTACAAGCGGATCATTTCGCTGAGCGACGGGATCTGCACCCACGGGTTGCGGTGAATCGTGGTGCGTGAGGGCTGCGCACACAGCACCATCGCATGCGGCAGCGCGCCGTGCATGAGTCCGAGCGTCACGCCGGAGTAAGCGGGATGGATGATCGACCCCTGCCCTTCCACCAATACGATATCCGCCTGCTCAGCCGCCTCGATCGTGAGCGACTCGGCGGCACCGGCGATGAAATCAGCGATGACCGCATCGACCGCGATACCGCGCCCCTCCACCAAAATGCCGGTCTGACCGGTGGCGGCAAAATTCACCCGGTGTCCAAGCTGCCGCACCGACGATTGCACCTGCAACTGTGCGGTCATCTTCCCGATGTTGCAGTCGGTACCGACGGTCAGCACAACCGTGGCATCGAGATCGCGGACTCGGCCTGACGCCACATCGAGTCCCGTGGGTGCGCGCCGCAGATCGTGGATCGTTGCGCCGGAGGCAGCGGCCAGCGCGGCGAATTCGCGGTCATCACCCAGCACCGCGTGGAGGCCACTCCAGAGATCGAGACCGGCGCGCAGCGCGTCGCCCACAATCGAGCGCCAGGCATCGGGGAATTGGCCTCCGGCAGGCGCGATTCCGATCAGCAGCGCCGTTGGCTTATGTGCCATGCCGGCCGCGAACGACGCGACCACCGGAATGTTGCCGCCGAAGCCGAGCACGTCCTGTGCCGTGCGACCGGCGGTGCCACTGTCGAGGACCGCAGCGACTTCATCCGGCACATAGCGGATGCAGGCGTTGGCCGTCTTGGAGCTGAGCGGACCGAAGCTACCTTCGGCGAGGATCAGAAAGCGACGCGACTGTGCCATGATACGGAGGGGCAAATACGCGAACGGCGGCCCCGGGAAGGGAGCCGCCGTCGGCGACCGGAAGGGATACCGGAAATCTACCGCTCAGTCACGACCGCGTGAATCACGCCCTCGGCTGAGTCCCGCTGAGCCGCTCGATTTCGGCGATCAATTCCGCTTCGCCGGTCTTGGCCTGTTCGGCGGCCGCAACGGCCGCCGCATCCGGACCCGCCGCCAGTTGAGCCGGCGCTGCCGCGCCGGCGGCACCGGGGGTGCCGGCGGCGAGTTGACGCGACGTTGCCGGCGCGCCCGCGGCCAACATCCCCATGCGCTGCTTGAGCTGGAGCAGTTGCTGGTCGGCGTTCACGCCGCCCGATGCGCGCTCGAGTTGCTTGAACTCACCGGCCAGACGATCGCCGCTGAACTCCTCGTCGATTTCCTGCGCCGCCTGCAGCTGCCGTTCGTTGGCCGTGATTTTCTCTTCCATGCGGTTGAACGCATCGAACGCCGAATTATCGGAGAGACCGGACATCGTCTGCGAGATGCGCGCCTGCGCTTCGGCCCGCCGCTGACGGGCGAGCAACAGATTCTTCTTCCGCTTCGCCTCTTCGATCTTGTCGTTCAGGTCACGGAGCGACTGCTTGAGCTTCTCCGTTTCCATGCGGTGCGTTTCCCACGTGCTGGCGAGCTGCTGGCCATGCTCGAGGTGCTCCTGCCCTCTCAGCAGCGCCTGCTTTGCGAGGTCGTCGCGCCCCTCCTGCACGGCGAGCATCGCGCGACGCTCCCACTCATCGGCAAGCTTGAATTCCGAGTCAGCCTGATCCTTCAGGCGCTTTTCATCGGCGATGGACGCCGCGACCTGCTGCTTGGCCTTGGCCAGCTGGTTGCGCATGTCGACGATGATCTGGTTGAGCATCTTCTCGGGATTTTCCGCCGAAGAAATGAGCTCATTCAGATTCGACTTGATGAGAGTCGACAGACGGTCGAAGATACCCATGGTTCAGCGAGCCTCGCGGAAGGCGGCCAGCTCACGAAGGTGCGATGTGAGCGAAAGAGTCATGCTTTCGTACGACGCGAGAAATTCCTCGAAATCAAGATGGGCGAGTTCGAGGGCCTCGGTCAGCACGACGTTGTCGTGATCGATGCCGTACGAGCCGTGCAACAGATCGCTGGCATTGAGCTCCAGCAAGCGACGGTTGAGTGCGGCTTGTTCGGCGGGGGCGGCCGGGAGTGGCATCACCTTCACCCGCAGCAATACCACCGGCGGATTGTGCGTAACGACCACGTCGAATTCCAGCGCGCCGCTCGGGCGCACGAGCCACAGCCCCGGCTCCAGTTCCTGATGGGAGGCGCCGTCGGCACTTAGTCGATCGAGGAATGCCTCGATGTCTTCTCGCGTGACCATGTTCGATTCCTTGAGGTTCGGATATCGGTCCGTACGGCGGCGCCGGTCAATTCGTTTCGTCGGGTAGGTCGAATGGTAGCGCCGAAGTATGGCCATCGCATCATCCGAGCGGCAGACCGGAAGCGGCCCCACTACGGACAGCGTCCCCGATAGAGGCTGGCACCGCGCCCCTCGTTGGCGAGCATGAGCCGCCCGTCGGGAAGCCAACTGATCCCCTCGGCTTGCCGGAGGCTCGGCGGAACGGCGCAGTACGCCAACCGCGCGCCGGGTTTTCCCGTGAACGGGTCGGCATCGAAGACATACACCGACCCGTAGGTCAGAATCGCCAGTCGCCGCCGGCCATCGGACATGACGGACGAGAGCGACGCGTCGGTGACCCAATCGCGTGACGCGGACGCCTGGGGTATGATCGGCAGCGAGTCCACCAGCTCCGCGGTGGCCGTGGCGGTGGAACCGCCGGCCCATGCGGACGCTGGCACGCGATAGAGCCGCGACGGCCGCGGCCTGCCCTTCGCATCGACCTGCGGCCGCTTCGTGGCGAACCACACGCTCGTGTCCGGCGCGACCCACATCGCTTCGACGTCGCCTGCGCCGCCGGCGTACACGATGCGGCGCAACGTGGCGGATTCGGTCACACGCGCGGTGGAGATCGGGGATGGCATGCGCCACACCCGCACAGAGGACCGCCTGGCAAAGTTGTCGCCGATATCTCCGATGTAGAGACATTCCCCACGTGGGCACGGTCCGATCGCGATCGCTTCCCAGTCGGTGTTGTCGGCATCGCGCACCTGAACGGCGCCGCGCGGCGCACCGGTCGAATCGTAGGCGAAGAGCATCGCCTCATGGCCACTATCGTTTTGCGACCAGAGCACTCCCGGTTCCGTCGTGCTCGCTACGACGCCAGACGCTTCGGTGAGACGCCGGTCGCCGAACTCGCCGGCCCGCACCAGTTCGCGGAGCGGCTGCGCCCCAGGCACCGTCCGGGCTTCGTCCTTCGACGTCCGCGCCGTGTCCTCCGCCGTGCGGCCGCTACAGCCGCCCGTGAATGCGAGCGCACCCGAGAGCAGCACCGCGAGCAGCACCACGTGCGTGCGCTCACCCACCGGCGCGCTTGATCTCGTAGAGCCGTTCCTTGGCGAGTCGGCGTCCGGTCGGCGTGGCCGCAAGGCCGCCACCAGCGGTCTCGCGATAGCGCACGTCCATGTTCTTCCCGATCTCGCCCATCGTATCGATGACTTCGTCCGCCGGAATAGCGAACTCGATACCGGCCATCGCCATTTCGATGGCGGCCATGGCAATCGCGGCACCGGTGGCATTGCGAAACACGCAGGGCAGTTCCACCAGCCCGCCGAGCGGGTCGCACACGAGCCCAAGCGTCCCTTGCTGAGCGAGTGCCGTGGCGTGTCCGACCTGACGCGGCGAACCGCCCAGCATCTCCACGGCTGCTCCCGCCGCCATACCGGCCGCCGCACCGGTCTCGGCCTGACAGCCCCCTTCGGCGCCCGACAACGACGCCCGTTCCGCCACGACGGCTCCGATCAATCCCGCCGTCGCGAGCGCGTCAATGACCCGCTCGTCGTCGATGCCGCGAGCCTTCGCGATGCCGGTGAGCACCGCCGGCAACACACCAGCCCCACCCGCGGTCGGTGCCGCGACAATGACGCCCATAGCCGCGTTCACTTCCTGCACCGCAATGGCCCGCGCGAGCACGTCGCGGAACGGCGTGTTGGCGAGTGGCCCATCGGGGCCGGTGCGCAGCTTCGCGGCGTCACCGCCAACCAGTTCCGATGACGACTTGAGGTCACCAACCATGCCGCGATCGACCGCCGCGCGCATGACCACCAACGCGCGCCGCAAGGCCTCACGGATACTCTCCACCGTGCGGCCTTGATCTTTCGCCTCGACCTCGAGGGCGACCTGCGACAGCGTGACACCGCGCGCTTCCGCGTCGCGAATGGCATCGGCCAGAGCGCGATACATCAGGCACCTACCTTGTCGAGACGGAACGCCCACGTGACCCAGCTAAGCGCGCGGATCGCATCGCGCACGGACTCGTCCGGCTGCTCATCGACTTCAATGACCATGAAGGCGTCACCGCCGCGTTCTTTTCGCGAGAGCTTGAGCGTGGCGATGTTGCAATTCGCCTCGGCAAGAATTCCCGCAATGCGGGCTACGGAGCCCTTCACGTCTTCGGCCACGAGCACGATCGTGTGCAGGCTGCCATGAATCTCCACCGGATATTCGTCGATCTCGGTGACCAGAACGCGTCCGGCTCCCAGGGACGCACCCACCATCTGCGCTCTGCGGTCACCGCGCTCGAGGGTGATGCGCACCGTGTTGGGATGCGCGTCGTCGCCCAACGACGTTTTCTCGAATTGATAGTCGAGCCCTTCATGCTCCATGATGTCGAGCGCCGTACGCAGACGCTCGTCGTCAGGACGAAATCCCATGAGGCCGCCCACAATGGCTTTATCGGTACCGTGCCCTTCACCGGTGCGGGCGAACGAGCCATGCAGTTCGATATGCGCCTTTTCCGGTGTACCGCCTACAAGGCACCGCGCGAGCAGACCCAACCGACAGGCACCCGCCGTGTGGGAGCTGCTCGGCCCCACCATGACGGGGCCAATAATATCCAGAAGAGAGACCATAGGACCGGAATGTACCTGCCCTCGGTGCTAGACGACAGAAAGCCGGCGTGGCGCCAGTTACCGGCTGGCGAGCATCGGCGCCAGGTAGCGGCCGGTATGGCTCTCCTTCACTCGCGCGACGTCTTCCGGCGTGCCCTGTGCCACGATCGTACCGCCGCGCACGCCGCCTTCCGGCCCAAGATCGACGATCCAGTCGGCGGTCTTGATGACGTCGAGATTGTGCTCGATGACCAGCACCGTGTTTCCACGCTCGACCAGCTTGTGCAGCACACCCAGCAGCACGCGCACGTCCTCGAAGTGCAAGCCGGTGGTCGGCTCATCGAGGATGTACAACGTGCGTCCGGTGTCACGCTTCGAGAGCTCGGTCGCCAGCTTCACGCGCTGTGCTTCACCGCCAGAGAGCGTGGTCGCGCTTTGTCCCAGATGGATATAGCCCAACCCGACATCGCGCAGCGTCTCGAGCTTCTGCAGGATACGCGGCTGATTTTCGAACACCGTGCACGCTTCCTCGACGGTGAGATCGAGGATCTCGGCGATGCTACGCCCGCGGAAGTGCACTTCCATCGTCTCGCGATTGAACCGTTTGCCCTTGCACACATCACACGGCACGAACACGTCGGGGAGGAAGTGCATTTCGATCTTCACGAGTCCGTCGCCCTGACAGCTCTCGCAGCGTCCGCCCTTCACATTGAACGAGAAACGACCGGGCCCGTAGCCGCGGATCTTCGCCTCCGGGAGCTCGGCAAACAGTTCGCGCACCGGCGTGAAAATGCCGGTGTAGGTGGCAGGATTCGACCGTGGCGTGCGACCGATCGGGCTCTGATCGATGTCGATGATCTTGTCGAGATGCTCGAGACCGGTGATGCGCGTATGCGCCCCCGGCAACACGCGCGCCCGGAAGAAGTGACGCGACAGCGTACGCTGGAGAATGTCGGTGACGAGGGTGGACTTGCCCGAACCCGACACACCGGTGACGGCGACGAACAGACCAAGCGGGAACTCGGCGGTGACATCACGCAGGTTGTGTTCGCGCGCACCCTGCACCGTGAGCATACGGGCCGCATCGCGCGGACGACGGTGCAGCGGCACATCGATGCGTCGCGTGCCGCGCAGATACTGTCCCGTGATGGATGCCGGGGTGTTGAGCACATCCTCGACCGAGCCCGCCGCGATGACTTGGCCGCCATGTTTACCGGCGCCGGGACCGAGATCGATGAGGTAGTCGGCCTCGCGGATCGTTTCCTCGTCGTGCTCGACGACGATGACGGTATTGCCGAGATCGCGGAGCTGCTTGAGCGTGGACAGCAAACGCCCGTTGTCGCGCTGGTGCAGTCCGATGCTGGGTTCATCGAGGATGTACAACACGCCGACGAGGCGCGAACCGATCTGCGTCGCAAGCCGGATCCGCTGCGCTTCGCCACCAGAGAGCGACTCGGCGCTGCGATTGAGCGTGAGATAGTCGAGTCCGACATCCACCAGAAAGCGCAGCCGTTCGCGTACTTCCTTGAGAATCGGCCCGGCGATCCCGGGGTCGAGACCGGGATGTCCGGCGCTGCGGACGGGCACGGTTTCGAAGAACGCCAGTGAATCGACCACGCTGCGCTCAACGACCTGGCCGATGTTGAGGCCGTGCACGGTGACCGCCAACGATTCGGGACGCAGGCGGCGACCTTCGCAGGCCGGGCACGGTCCGGCCACCATGAACGATTCCAGATCGAGACGCACACCGTCAGAGCTGCTCTCGTCATAGCGGCGCTGCACATGGGCAACGATGCCTTCCCACGTGCTCTCGGCGGCTACTTTCGCGGCGGTCTTGGCCGCGGTCTTAGCGGCGGCGCCCTTGACCGCCTTCTTGACCGCCTTGCGCGCGCGTGGCGGCGCGTCGCCCACGCCGTGCAGCAGCTGCTGACGGACCTTGGCCGGGATCTGCCCCCACGGCTTGTTGAGATCGAAGCCCAGCTGCTTGGCGAGGCCGGGGAGAATCACCTTGCGCATGTAGCCATCGGGCTCGCCCCATGGCAGCACGACGCCCTCGAGGATCGAGATACTCGGATCCCCCAGAATCAGATCGTCGCTGACCGTGCGCGTGGTGCCGAGTCCACTGCACATCTCGCACGCGCCGAACGGCGAGTTGAACGAGAAGTGCCGCGGCTCCAGCTCGGGCATGGAGATTCCACAGGCCGGACAGCCGTAGCGCTCCGAGAACATCTCCGTGACCGGCTCGGTCCCGTCATAGCGCACGACTTCAGCGAGTCCTTCGGACAACCGCAGCGCCGTTTCCAGGGAGTCGGTGATCCGACCCCGATCCTCGGTGCGCACCACGAGTCGATCGACCACGACAGACACGGAGTGATTCAGTCGCCGGTTCAGTTTGGGCGGATCGGCCAATTCGATGAGTTCTCCATCGACGACCGCGCGCACAAAGCCCTGCTTCCGCGCGCTTTCGAACAGCTCCTTGAACTCACCCTTGCGTTCCTGCACCAGCGGCGCGCGGATCTCGAGGCGCGTGCCATCAGGCCACGCCAGCACCATCTCGGCGATCTGCGTGGGGCTCTGCCGTTGCACGGCGCGCCCACAATTGGGGCAGTGCGGCGTGCCGGTGCGCGCGTACAGCAGGCGCAGGTAATCGTACACCTCGGTCACCGTCCCGACGGTGGAGCGCGGGTTGTGGCCGGCCGATTTCTGTTCGATCGAGATAGCGGGCGAGAGCCCCTCGATGGCGTCGACGTCAGGCTTCTCCATCAGTCCCAAGAACTGTCGCGCGTACGCGGAGAGCGACTCGACATAGCGTCGCTGCCCTTCGGCGTAGATCGTATCGAACGCGAGCGACGATTTCCCCGAGCCGGACAAGCCGGTGACGACCGTCAGCTTATCGCGCGGAATGGTGACGCTGATGTTGCGGAGATTGTGCTCGCGGGCTCCACGCACCACGAGCGCATCGGACGGACGGACCGGTTCGGACATAGTGACTGAAGGTGCGAGGACCGGACGGGCAAGACAACCCCGCCATCGTACGAATCGGGGCCAGCGCCGAAACGCTTCCCCCGTGCGGAACGCCCTTGACCGCGAAGAAGTTGCGTCCGGGTGTTGCTCGGTCGTCCTTCGAGCATGATTGAGATCAGCGCGCTCTGCAAACGGTATGGGTCGTTTACGGCCGTCCGCTCGCTGGACCTGGTGGTGCCCTCGGGCGAGCTGTTCGGGTTTCTGGGACCGAACGGGGCCGGCAAGACGACCACGATGCGCATGATCGCAGGCATCCTGCAGCCGACCGCAGGGTCAGTCCGAATCGCCGGCCACGACTTGCGGGTCGATCCGCTGGCCGCGAAGAAAGCGCTGGGGTTTATCCCCGACCGCCCGTTCATCTACGAAAAGCTGACCGGCATCGAGTTCCTGCGCTTCAGCGCGGGGCTGTATGGCGAACAAGGGCCGGTCGTCGAGAAGCGCGGGCAGGAGTTGCTGGCGCTCTTCGATTTGGACGCGTGGCGCGATGAGCTGGTCGAGAGCTACAGCCACGGCATGCGCCAGAAGCTGATCATCGCCAGCGCCTTCGTGCACCGACCGGCGGTGATCGTCGTGGACGAACCGATGGTGGGACTCGATCCCAAGTCGTCCAAGATCCTGAAGGACCTGTTCCGCGAATACACCCACCGCGGGCATACGGTCATGATGTCCACCCACACGCTCGAGATCGCCGAAGGCATGTGCGACCGCATCGGCATCATGCAGCGTGGCGAACTGGTGGCCTGCGGCACCATGGAAGATCTGCGGCGCACGTCAGGCAACGACGATGCGCTCGAAGACATTTTCCTGCGTCTCACCGGCGATCATGTGGCCCGCGAACTGATCGAGGTGCTGGATGCGTGACTCGGCAGCGCTGCCCAGGACCACCGCATGGCAGCTGCTGCAACCCAAGTGGCAGATGGCGCGACACCGGATGCGTCGGCACGAGCAGGGCGACATCCGGCGTCTGCTGGTCGTGGCCACGCTCGCCGCGCTCTTCTGGTTCGCAGCGTTCGCGATCTCACTCAAGCTGCTGCGTTATTTCCGCAGTGCCGAGGACATCGGCGCGCTGCTGGCCGCGAAGCTGCTGTCGATGATTCTGTTGTCGTTCGGGTCGATTCTGCTGCTGTCGAATACGATCGCCGCGCTCTCGAACTTCTTTCTTGCCCGTGATCTCGACCAACTCGCGGCCGCACCAATTCGTGCGGGTGCACTGTATCGCGCGCGCTTGCTGGAGACGGCGCTGCACTCGAGCTGGATGGTGGCGCTACTGTTGATTCCGCTTGTGGCAGCGTACGGGGTGGCCTACAAGGCCAACGCCTCGTTCGTGCTCTTCGCGATCGCGGTGCTCGTGCCGTTCCTGCTGATTCCGGCCGCGGCAGGATCGACGGTCACGTTGCTGCTGGTGAACGTGTTCCCGGCACGCCGCACGCGCGATCTGCTCAGCGTCATCACGGCCATGGCGGTGTGCGGCCTGGTGCTGCTGTTTCGGGCCGCGCGGCCGGAGCAGCTGGCCCGACCGGAAGGCTTTCAGACCTTCGTGCAGTTCATCGCTGCGCTCGACACACCGTCGTCTCCGTGGCTGCCCAGTGAGTGGGTGGCGGAATCGATCGTCAGGTTTCTCGATGGCCGTAGCGTGTGGTCGCCGATGCTGCGACTGTGGGGCGTCGCGTCGGGACTGATCATCGTGGGTCAGTTGCTCCATGGCCGCGGATGGCATCGGGCGTACAGCATGGCGCAGGAAGGGGCGAACTCGCGTGCAAAACAGCGCACGGGACGGCCGCTGCTGGACCGGATGCTGTCGTTGCTGGGCACTACGCGGCGCGAGCTGGTACTGAATGAGCTGCGCGTATTCATGCGCGACAGCACGCAGTGGTCACAGCTGGTGATGCTGGCGGTGTTGCTGGTGGTGTACGTCGCGAATGTGCGATATCTGCCCCTGTCGGGTGCGGGTATGACGGAACTCCTGCGGAACGTGATCCCGTTCCTGAATCTGGCGCTGGCGGGATTCGTGCTGGCGTCGATCGCGGCCCGCTTCGTGTTTCCGAGCGTCAGTCTGGAGGGGCGTGCCCTGTGGCTGCTGCGTTCGAGTCCGCTGCGTATGTCGGACCTGCTCTGGGCGAAGTTCTGGGTGGGCGCTGTGCCGTTATTGCTCCTGGCGCTGGTACTGGTGGGCTGCACCAACGTCATGCTCGGCGTGCGGCCGTTCGTGCACATCGTGTCGCTCGCGGCGATCACGGCGCTGGTGTTTCCGCTCACCGCGCTCGCACTGAGTTACGGCACGTTCTATCCGCAGTTCGATACCGAGAACGCGGCGCAAATTCCGACCTCTCTCGGTGGTCTGCTGTTCATGATGACGGCGATCGTGTTGATCGGTGCCGTGGCTTACCTCACCGGACGCCCGGCCGCGCGGTTCGTGGTGGCCGAGCATTTCGGCTGGGCCCGCAGGCCCACGGACGTGCTGTTGCCGTTCGCGCTGGCCGCCACGGTCTGCGTCGCGGCCACGGCCGCGCCGTTGATGATGGCGCGTCGTCGGCTGGACGCGACGGAACGGGCCTAGGCACGCGCGAGCCGCTGGCTTTGTGGTTTCGGCGGTCCAGCCGCTAGGTTCTGCCGCGATGGCCAAACGACGCCCACCCCCGATCGACCTCACGGTCGCACCCGATGCCGCCACGGCGTTTCGCCGTCGATTGCACGCGTGGTTCAGGCAGCATTCACGTGACCTGCCGTGGCGACAAACGCGCGACCCATACCGGATTCTGGTATCGGAGCTGATGCTCCAGCAGACGCAGGTGTCGCGGGTGCTCGACTTCTACCGGCGATTTCTCGATCGTTTTCCCGATCTCTATTCCTTGGCCGACGCTCGACCGAAAAAGGTCATGGAGGCGTGGGAGGGGTTGGGCTACTACGCGCGCGCCCGGAATCTCCACGCGCTCGCGAAGCACGTGACCACCGAACAGGATGGCGTGATTCCCAGCGAACCGATCGCCCTGCGCGAGCTGCCCGGCGTGGGCGCGTACACGGCCGGTGCGGTGGCGTCGTTCGCCTACGAGAAGCGGGCGGCTTTGGTGGACACCAACGTGGCCCGCGTGCTGCAGCGGGTTTTTGCGCCGCACCTACATCCAAAGTCGGGGCCCGGACTCAAGCAGCTGTGGCTCATCGCCGAGCAGTTACTGCCCCGCACCGGAAAAGCCACGTGGACGCACAATCAGGCGCTGATGGAACTGGGCGCGCTCGTGTGCACGGCGCGCGTGCCACGTTGCGGGATCTGCCCCGTGACGGCTGGCTGTGCCACGTTCCCGCTGTTGGAGGCAGCCGCGGTGCGGCCCGCCGAGAAAGCGGACGCGCCGCCCACCCCGAAGGGTAAGCGGCGCGCCAGCACGAGGGTCTGAGACCGCTGGTGTGCGCTAGGCGGCCGCGAGGTGGTCGCCGCACCCGATGCAGAATCTCGATCCGACCAGATCCACGCTGGTGCCACACTTGGCGCACGCCCCGGGCAGGTAGCGTCCGCAGCTCGAGCAATACGTCGCGTCGGGCTCAGGCCGTGGCCCGCAGGCACCACAGGAGCGCTGATTCTCGCGCGCCCGGCGGATCGCTGCCTCGACCGGATCGTCCGCGTCGGCAGCGCTCAACGCCGCCACGACAACAGGCATGGCCGCGGCGTCCCGAGCGTCGGCCGCACGCAGCTCGGCCAACGCCTCGCGCGTGTAGCGCGTCTTGAGCTCGGCGTAGTCGCTGTCCGACAGCTTACCGGTCTCGCGGTCGAACTCAATTTCGCGAAGGGCAGCCACTGCACCGTCCAGCTGCTCCTCCTCGCGCCCCGAACGCTTGGCGCGGGCCGCCTTGATTCGCGCCGCCTCGGTCGCGGCCTTCTGCTCATCCTCTGCTCGCACTTCGGCTTCACCGCTCAGCAGCGGCGAAAGCACCAGCGTGAGCGCGCCGAGGGCCAGCGCCGTCCCCAGCACGAGTGGAGCGGCCCCTTCCGGCATGGCCAACATCATCAACGCTCCTCCCGCATGGCGGCCTGAAGGCGTGCCAGTTCATCGGGCGTTGCGTCGATCGCCATATCGATTTTCACCGGCTCCGAGGCACGCTTCGCCGCTGCCACGTCGGCATTGCGACGCCAGCCGCGCAGCAATGCGCCGATCGCGACTGCGCCGAGCGCGAGCGCCGCGAACGGCGCGAACCACGCCAGCAGGTTGAAACCCTGCTTCCGCGGCTGCATGAGGATGAAATCGCCGTAGGTCTGCGTCATCGCGGCCATGATCTCGTCGGCGTTGTAGCCGCCGTCGACGAGCCGTTGGATGTCGCCGTGCACCGCGGGCGAGATGCCACAATTGAAGTCCGTGGTGCGACAGGTGTAGATGTCGAGCGTGCAAGGACACGGACAGGCGAGATTGCGTTCGAAGGCTTCGAGCTGCTTCTCATCCATCTGCTTCACCGCATTCGACTTAGCCGGTCGCACGACTGGCTTGTACGAATCGGAGGTCATTTCTTCGCCGCCGGGCGCCGTCGCCGGCTGCGGCGCCGCGGCGTCCTGCCCCCACGCCGTGCGAGACATCAGGAACGATCCCGCAACGACCACGGCCACCGAGCCGCCGCGCGTGAGGAACAACCGACGACTGGAGATCGCCGCCTCAGGCGACTGCTCACGTGATGCGATCACGCGCCCGCTCCAACCAAGGTCGTGGTCGACTCTGACGGCAACTCGGCCACGTAACCACCTTCGCGCTCAGCGCGGACGGCCTGCGGCCACATCACGATCAACCCTCCGAACGCCATGATGATGCCGCCAAACCACACCCACCACACGAGCGGGTTGAAGTTGATATGGATCGCCGCCGTGTCGCGATCAACCGCCCCGGTGAAGACGAGATACACATCCTGCTTCGGCGATTCGAGAATGCCGACTTCGGTGGACGGCTCAAAGGTCGGCTCGCCGGCGGCGTTCACGTGCTGACGCTTCTCGCTGGACAGGATGCCCATATTCTGGCCGTCACGGGTGACGTTGAAGGACGCGGCCACGACCCGGCGGTTGAGCTGTTCAAACGAGGAGATGCCCTGACTGGTAAACACCCACTCACTGCCGTAGGCATCCTTCGCCTTGACCGACTCACCAGCCTTGAGCGTGGCGGTCAGATCCTTCTTGAACATCAAGCCGGCGAACGCGCAGAAGAGAATGGCCACGCCGAAGTGCACGATGTAGCCGCCGTAGCGTCGGCGGTTGCGACCGATCAGGCGCATGGAGGCGCCGAACAGTCCTTCGCCGTACATCCGGCGGCGCGCGCCGATCCCCTTTACGAATTCCTGAACGATCGTACCGAACACGAAGCCGGCCAG
>JBBARJ010000023.1:12241-19740 GCA_040399825.1 Gemmatimonas sp. | reverse complement strand
ATCGTGAACAGCGTGACCAAGAGTTTTCTGAGCACGGTGGTGGGGCTGGCCGTCGATGCGGGTCGCATTCGCAGCGTCGATGACACGGTGTCACAGGTGATGCCGCCAATCTTGCGCGCGTATCCCAACGGCACCGGACTCGGCGCCGACTGGCCGGGCGATGCGAAGTGGCTGCGTCCGTTCGACAGTCCGCACAACAAGCGGCTCACGTGGGATCATTTGCTGCGTCAGGTGAGCGACTGGGAAGGCACGTTGTGGGGCAAGCCCGAGTGGGCCGACCGTCCGGCGCAGCAGGTGAACACGTGGACCACGCGTCTGCGCGTGGAGCCGGGTTCGGCGTACGAGTACAACGACACGCGCGTGAATGTGCTGGCGCTGGCTGCGTTGCAGGTATGGCGTCAGCCGCTGCCGGACATTCTGCGTGACAAAATCATGGAGCCGATTGGCGCGTCGAACACGTGGCGCTGGTACGGCTACGACAACTCGTGGATCGTGCTCGACGGGAAGTTGGTGCAGTCGGTGAGTGGTGGTGGCCACTGGGGCGGCGGCATGATGATCAACGCGTGGGACATGGCGCGTTTCGGATTGCTGACCCAGCGCCGCGGCGTGTGGGGCGGCAAGCAGCTGCTCTCCGAGGCCTGGGTCACGAAGGCGCTCACGCCCACGCCGGCGCAGCCGACGTACGGCTACATGAACTGGTTCCTGAACACCGACCGCAAGTACGTGCCGGCGGCACCGCCGCAGGCCTTCGTGCACGTGGGCGCCGGGAACAACATCATCTACGTGGACCCGGTGAATGATGTCGTGGCCGTGGTGCGCTGGATCGACACGAATGCGTCGGTGAATGGGTTCGTGGAACGACTGCTGGGTTCGCTGGCGGCTGCGAAGTAATACACGCGGCGTCGCTGACCTCGTCGATTAGATTTCAAGCATGTCTCCAGATCGCGTCGTGAGCCTCCGTGAGGAGGTGGCCAACGCCGTCACACACGGCGTTGGTCTCGTACTCAGTCTCATCGGGATGCCGATCCTGATTCTCGCCGCGCTCGATCGCGGCGAGCGCGCGACGGTGATCGGCGCCAGTGTGTTTGGCGCCACTCTGATCGCCTTGTATGCGGCGAGTACGCTGTATCACGCGATCCCGCATCCCACGCTCAAGCAGAAGCTGCGCGTGGTCGATCACGCCGCGATCTATCTGCTCATTGCCGGCACTTATACGCCGTTCACGCTCGGCGTACTGCGCGGCACCTGGGGCTGGACGCTCTTCGGCATCGTGTGGACGCTCGCGGCGCTCGGTGTGCTGTTCAAAGTGGTGTTCGGCAGCGGCGCGATGGCCAAAGTGTCCACCGCGATCTATGTGGCGATGGGCTGGGTGATCATCATCGCGATCAAGCCGCTCATGGCCTCTATGGAGCACGCCGGATTGATGCTGCTGGTGGCGGGTGGTCTCTGCTATACCGGTGGCGTGATCTTCTACGTGGATCGTCGCCGTGCCTGGACGCATCCGGTGTGGCACCTGTTCGTGATGGGCGGCAGCATCTGCCACTACTTCGCGGTGCTCTGGTACGCCGCGCCTGCGCGATAACCGCGTGATTCCCACGGCGGTCCTCGGTCCGGCGTTGCTGTTCTTTACCGCCGGCGTGCTGCATTTCGTGATGCCGGGGTTCTTCGATCGCATCGTGCCGCCGTGGGTGCCGAATGCGCGACTGGCCACGTACGTGAGTGGCGTTTGCGAAATTGTGGGCGCGATCGGATTGCTCATCCCGGCCACGCGTGTCGTTGCCGCATGGGGATTGATCGCGCTGCTCGTTGCCGTGTTGCCGGCCAACATGCACATGCTGAATCAGGCGCGGGCGGCACAGGCGTCGGCCGGGTTCATCGCCGGGCTCTGGCTGCGGCTGCCGTTGCAGCCGCTGCTGATGTGGTGGGTCTGGCGGGTGGCGATCCGCCGCTGACCCGATTCACTCGCTGTGGCGTAATCTGGTAGATCGCCAACTGCCAGAACACGGATCACACCGATTGCGCGGTAACGACACGGATCTGCTCCGTTCAGGCTTCGCGTTGCGTCGGCGTTGTTTGCTTATCCGTGTTGTTACCGTGTCATTCGTGCTATCCGTGTTTTGGCTGTTCGCGATCCGTCCGAGCACGACATGCCAGCAGCCACGGTACTCGGCGTGCGCCGCCGTCAGTGCTTGATAAACGTCCCCGCCTGCAGTTCACGCATCGCGACCTGCAACTCGGCCTGCGTGTTCATCACGATCGGGCCGTACCACGCCACCGGTTCCTTGATCGGCGCACCGGACACCAGCAGGAAGCGAATACCCTGCTCGCCGGCCCGCACCACGACTTCATCGCCGCTGTCGAAGAGCACCAGCGAACGGTTGCCGGACATATCCCGCACGAGATCGTCGTCGTTGCCGGCGGTGCGCTCCGTGAGGATGCCCATGGGGTCGGAGGCATGACGGAACGTGCCGGTGCCCTCGAAGATGTAGGCGAAGGTGCTACGATAGGCGTCGACGGGGAGTGACTTCTTCTTCCCGCCCGGCACGAACACGTCGAGGTAGCAGGGATCGGCGGCGATGCCGTCTACGGGACCGCGCTTGCCCCAGAACTCGCCGCAAATGACGCGCACGGTGGTGCCGTCGTCGTCGATGATCTCGGCGATCTCCTTCGACTGCACGTCCTGATACCGCGGCGCGGTCATCTTGAGCGACGAGGGGAGGTTGGCCCACAGCTGGAAGCCGTGCATGCGTCCCTGCGCATCGCCCTGCGGCATTTCATGGTGCACGATGCCGCTGCCGGCGGTCATCCACTGCACGTCGCCGGCGCCCAGCATGCCGCGATTGCCCAGCGAGTCGGCGTGTTCGACGTTGCCGGCCAGCACGTAGGTGATGGTTTCGATGCCGCGATGCGGGTGCCACGGGAAGCCCGCCTGATACTGCCGAGGGACGTCGTTCCGGAAATCGTCGAACAGGAGGAACGGGTCGGTCTCGGACGTTTCAGTGAACCCGAAGGCGCGGTGTAGATGCACACCGGCGCCTTCCATGGTGGGCTGGGCTTGGACGATGCGCTTGACGGGACGGATAGACATCAGATCGGCTCGGAGTTGGGATACCCTTAATATATCTCAGTAATGAGCTAATGCAAGGGCGTTACGAGAACATCAACAGGTCTCCGCCGGAGCTGGCGGGGCGCGGTGGTGGCGGGGTGGGTGCCTCCCCGAAGATGTCGATGGAGCGCATGGCGACATCGATGGCGGCTAGTGCGGCCTGCAGCTC
Organism: Gemmatimonas sp.; assembly: GCA_040399825.1. Lineage (GTDB taxonomy): Bacteria > Gemmatimonadota > Gemmatimonadetes > Gemmatimonadales > Gemmatimonadaceae > Gemmatimonas. Next base: position 16,465 of record JBBARJ010000023.1, on the reverse strand, counting down.
AGCCTCGGTTTTCCGGATCTCCCAGCGGTAGCATGGGCCGGCGAACGCCAGCAAGGCGACACCAACAAGCATGGTGCCGGCGAGTACCGGACCGCCGAGCGCGGCACCGGCGAGCAGCATGGCCTTCTTGCCGATGGCAAACCCGACGAGTCCGCCGAACGAGCCGCCACCGCCAGCGATAATGCTGTAGCCGGCGAGGTTGGCCGTGAGCCCTTCTCGCAGGCTCACGTTGATCGTGACCTCACAGGCTCTGGTACTTCCCGTTGCGGCGGCGAGTGACACCCGCAGTTCGGGGGCATACACGCCGTAACGGGTCCACTTCCATTTATAGTTGCCGTCGACCATCGCCGGAAGATCGAACACCAACACGCCACCATCGAGAGGGTGTCCGCCCAGTGTATCGCGGAGTGCCAGCGACCACGGTGCCGCCTGCAGCGAGCGCCCCAGCACCTGAAGTACGGCGCGAGGTGCGGACGCGTAGCGGCGCGTGACCGAGAGGGTGCGCTGGGTCGTGCCAAACAGGCGCGTGGCGAGGGCTTCCTTCCACTGGGGCATCGGCCGCGCGCGCTGGACCGCATTGGGCGATGCACGGAGTTCGTCGAGGGCGAGCGCAACGTAGCGCTGCGAGATGCCGGCTTCGACGGCGGCCGCTTCCACATCGCGCAAGCGGTACGAATCTGTTGTAAATGCCGTGTTAGTGCCTTTAGTATGACCAGATGCTGTTGGCGATTTGTCAGACTTTACCGGCGCCATTGATGTCGTGACGAGCTGCTTGGAACCCGCGGTCGCCCGCATGCGAGACTCCAAGCGCGCCGCCGCTTCGGCCTGCAGTTCCGCCGCGCGCCGCCAAATCAGCATGGCGTCGTCGCTCGACAGCGCCGTTTGGCCGGGCTCATCGCGGGCGGCACTCTCCACCGCCTGCAGCGCCTTGCCCAGCGCGTCGGCCAGCTCTTCCCCGTTCGCAAAGCGGTCGTCGGCCCGCTTGCGGAGGCACCGATCGATCACGGCGGCCAGCGCCGGCGGCACGGCGGGCGCCACCGATCGCAGTGACGGTGGCTCCTTGGTGGCGTGTGCCACCAGAATCGCCTGCGGTGCCGATCCTTCGAATGGCAGCCGACCACTGAGGGCCAGAAAGCCGATACAGCCCAGCGCGTACAGGTCGCTGCGGCCGTCGAGCGGCTCCCCGCTGGCCTGTTCGGGGCTCATGAAATGGACGGTGCCGAGCACATGCCCGTCCTGCGTGAGCGCCGGATTGAAGTCTGACCGCGCAATACCGAAGTCGGTGACGACCGACCGGCCGCTGCCGCGTTCGAGCAGCACGTTGTCGGGTTTCACATCCCGATGCACGATGCCGCGGGCGTGCGCGTAGGCCAGTGCCCAGGCGGTTTCGCGCAGCACCCGGACCACCTCGGCGGCGGGGAGTGCGCCGCGATCGCGGATCCGCTCGCCCAACGTCTCGCCGTCCACGAAGCCCATTGCGAAGAACGCAAAGCCGTTGATCTCATCGGCGCGGTACACCGGCACGATGTTCGGATGCGACAGCTGCGCCGCCATCTGCGCTTCGCGGAGGAAGCGCTCCTTGGTCTCCGCATGTTCGGCCAGCTGTGGCGGGAGCACCTTGAGGGCGACCAACCGGTCGAGGCGCTCATCGCGGGCCAGCAGCACGATGCCCATGCCGCCACGGCCCAGCTCACGTTGGATGTCGTACTGGCCGCGCAGGGCGGATCGGACCGGGGCGATATCGCCGGGGGCGGAATCAGCGTGGAGTGACATATGAGGAAAAGTACGCGCGCGCATTCGCTTCGGTTGCAGACGCGTCATGAGATCAACGAAACCGGGGTGGCCGCGCTGCCTGCGCGACCACCCCGGTTTCGTACCGACGTTCCAGATGTTGGACTACTTGTCCGTATCCAGCATCGTCTTGATCTGATCGCGCGCGTCCATCAGGTGCGCGCGGGTGGTACGGTCGCCGGCGTTCGCGACGGCCGCCGCCAGTTCACGGTCGAGCGTGCGCATTTCATCCTTGAGCAACGGGCGGAAATCGCGCGTGTTCACGATGGCCTGCCCGAAGGCCGCGGCGAGCGCCGCTTCCTGCGCGTTCGGGGCCGGCGGCTTGATCTTGCTCGCCATCGCCTCGAGGTACGTGGTCTGCAAGCGACGACGATACGCGTCGATCGGCTTGCCCGCGTAGATCTCGCTCCAGAGGCCCTTCCGAAGATCGGTCAGCATTTCGCCCAGCGAGTAGACCTCGCCTTTGTTCGTGGCCATCGCCTCGAACTCCACCATGCGCTGCAGCTTGGCGTTCTGCACCAGCGCCGACAGCGTGCGGGCCTGCGCCCCGCTGACGCGGTTGATGTTGCCATCCGATTCGATCTTGCGGAGGATGTCCGGCTTGATCATCGCGGTCGGCGTGGTGAATACCTCGTCATTCAGGAACTTCACGGCCTCCTTCTGACGGGCGCGCGGCACCATCGTCCACACCGGTCCGCTCTGGCTGACGGCCTTTTCCTGCTTGTCGAGGCCACCGACCACGCGCGTGACGTGCTGTGCTTCGGTCGCCCACTGGCCGAGCACACCCGAGTACGTGGCGCGCAGCAGCGAGTAGTCGGCCGTCTTGTCGGTGGTCGAGGCCGGCACGACCAGGTCCACGATGCGACGCAGGTTCTTGAAGCCGAGGCGCGTGGACTTCACGGCATCGGCATCACCGATCGCTTCCGACTGCTCGCCGGGATCGACCTGTCCACCACCGAAGCGGTACCAAGGCACGGAGTCCTGCATGCGGGCCCATGTATCGAGCGTGGTCTTCTCGTCTTCCGGCTTCTTCGCGCCGGCAATGGGCGTGTAGCCCCACTGCACCGCGAACCGGTCGTAGGGACCGACCTTCGGTACGAGATCGCCGAGCGGGATGCCGTCTTCGGGCTGCGCGATGTAGTTGAAGCGCGCGTAGTCCATGATCGAGGGCGAGTGCCCCATCTTCGCGACCCACGTCTTGCTGCGGATCGAGTCGACCGGGTACATCGAGCTGCCCTTCATGTTGTGCGGAAAGCCGAGCGTGTGGCCGACTTCGTGCGCGGCGACGAACTGCACGAGCCGTCCCATGAGGGAATCGGGGAACGGGAAGGTCTGGGCGCGCTTGTCGAGATGGCCCACCTGCGCGAAGTACCACTCACGCTGGAGGTCCATGATGTTGTGATACATCTGGACGTCGGCGTCGATGATTTCGCCCGTGCGCGGATCGACCGTGCTGGGTCCGACGGCGTTGGCCACCGGCGACGGCAGCCAGCGGACCATCGCCACCGACGCGTCTTCACCCGAGAAGTCGGGGTCGGTCGGCACGACGCCGGCCACGATGCCCTTGGCGAAGCCGGCCTGCTCGAAGGCGCCCTGCCACTCTTCGATGCCAGCCTTGATCCACGGCTTGAGCCAGTCGGGCGTGGCCGGGTCGACGTAGTACGTGATCGGCTTCTTGGGCACGCAGAGATTGCCGACCTTCTGATCGGAGCACTCGAGGCGCCAGCGCGAGATGTAGCGACGCGGCAGCACGCGCTGCTCGGGCGATCCGAAATCGGTCTTGGTTTCGCCGAAGAAGCCGACGCGCGCGTCCATGAAGCGCGGCATCATCGGCACGTCGGGGAGGCGCACGATCGAGAACGTGTAGGCCTCGGTGGTCGCCTGGGGGCCGCCCTGAGCGAGCCCCGGAATGTCGGGCCCACCGGGGCCACCCTGCGGCGTGAACGTCTGCGTGGCGGTCACGTTCACGTTGCGCGCGAAGGCCGCGAACTTTTCGATGTACGATCGCGAGGCGTCGACCGCGGCGCGGCGGCCGCCGGCGGCGAATTCCTGAATGCCCCCGGTGAACATGCGCGTCACTTCGACCACCGCGGCGCTGTCCTTGCCATACGCTTCCACGTTGAGCGCGGCGATGATCGGATAGAACTCGATCAGCGACATCGCGCGACGCGTGGACAGCGTGCTGTCGGTGGCGACGTTGTTGAAGTTGATGTCGCGCACGAGAATGCGATTATCGCGACGTTCGAACCGGATGACGCGGTCGGGGCCGAGCGTGCCGTTGATGCCGATGCCGGCGGGCGTTCCGGCCAGCACGGTCGTGATCACGAAATCCTTGCCCACTTCGGCGGCGGGGATTTCGAAATAGAGACGCGAGCCAACCTGGTGCACGCCGAAGACACCGGTCTTCGACTTGGCGCGCGGCGTGATCACGGT
>JBBARJ010000023.1:10167-12141 GCA_040399825.1 Gemmatimonas sp. | reverse complement strand
AGCGGGAGGGAGCGAAAGCGCATTGGACCTGATCGGAAAAGGGAGGGGACGCCCACGCGTTCGGCGGGCTCCCCTAGAGTCTAGGGGAGCGCTCGACCGGAGGCGAGTCGCCTGTGCGCGATCGTGCTCGATTTCCCGGTTGTGGTCACGAGACTGGTGACGAAAACGGCGGCGTGTCCCGAAGGACACGCCGCCGTTTTCGCCACCACGAGGTGGTCCTCAGTTCTTCGGGTCGAGCATCGTGGCGATCAGATCGCGCGCGTCTTCGAGATGCGCCTTGCTCATGCGATCACTGGTCTTGGCGATCGCCGTCGCCAGATCGGCGTCGAGCGCGCGCATTTCACTTTTCAGGATGGGGCGGAAGTCGGCCGTGGTGACCGGTGCCGCCGCGCCGCGGGCGCCAGCCGGCGCCTGCTGCGCGGCCGATGCGGCGGGCGGGTTGATCTTGCTCGCCATCGCTTCGAGGTACACGCGCTGCAAGCGACGACGGAAGGCATCGATCGGCGCCCCGGTGTCGATTTCCTTCCACAAACCGCGGCGGAGATCGGTGAGCATGTCGGCCACCGAATACACCTCGCTCTTGCTCTTCGCCATCGCTTCCAGTTCGATCATGCGGGCAAGACGGTCGTTGCTGACCACCGCCGCCAGCGAGCGGGCCTGCGCGTTGCCGACGCGGCTCAAGCTGCCGTTCGACTCGATCTTGCGCAGGATGCTCTCGTCGAGCAGCCACGTGGGCGTGGTGTAGGCGTTGTCGAGCAGGAACTGGAGCGCGTCCTTCTGGCGCTTGGGCTCTACGTTCTGCCACACGACGCCCTTCTGGCCCACCAGCTTCTCCTGCTTGTACTCGGCGCCGATGATGCGCGCCACGTGCCCCATTTCGGTGGCCCACTGTCCGACGGTGCGGCCGTAGATCTCTTCGAGATCGTCATACGTGCTGCCGTCCTTCCACGCCGTGGCCGACTCCAGAATGGCCATGGTGCGCTTGAGGTTCTTCACGCCGAGCGCAGTGGCCTTCACGGCATCGGCATCGCCCACGGCTTCCGACTGCTCACCCGGATCGGCACCCTGCGCACCGCCATCGTTGGCAAAACGGTACCACGGGATCGTGTCCTGCATCTTCGCCCACTTGTCGAGCGTGGCCTTTTCGGCTTCCGGCGACTTGGCGTTCGGAATCGGCGAATAGCCCCACATCACGGCGTACTTGTCGTACGGACCGACCTTCGGGATCAAGTCGTCGAGCGCGACCCCGTCTTCCGGCTGCGCGACGTAGTTGAAGCGCGAGTAGTCCATGAGGGTGGGCGTGTGGCCGTTCTTGGCGACCCACGACTTCGAGCGCACGGAGTCCACGGGGTACATGGAGCTCGCCTTGAAGTTGTGCGGGAAGCCGAGGGTGTGTCCCACTTCGTGTGCGGTCACGTACTCGAGCAAACGGCCGGCGAGCGAATCGGGGAACGGGAACTTGTGGGTGCGCTTGTCGAGATGGCCGACCTGCGTGAAGTACCACGAGCGACCGAGGTTCATGACGTTGAGATACGTCTGCACGTCGGCGTCGATGATTTCACCGGTGCGCGGATCCTTGAGCGACGGACCGACGGCGTTTTCGGTGGACGACGGGAGCCAGCGCACCATGGCGACGGTGGCGTCTTCACCGGAGAAGTCGGGATCGTTGGCCGGGGCTTCGGCGGCGACGATGCCCTTGTAGAAGCCGGCGGCTTCGAAGGCCACCTGCCAGTCTTCGATGCCTTTCTTGATCCACGGCTTCAACCACGCCGGCGTGGCGGGGTCGAGGTAGTACGTGATCGGCTTCTTGGGGACGCAGAGATTGCCGACCTTTTTGTCGGAGCACTCGAGGCGCCAGCGCGAGATGTATCGCTTGGTTTCCACACGCTGGGTGGCGCCGGAGAAGTCACGCTGCTGCACGCCGAAGTAACCCACGCGGTCGTCGAGCAAGCGCGGCTGCATGGGGATGTCGGG
>JBBARJ010000023.1:0-10067 GCA_040399825.1 Gemmatimonas sp. | reverse complement strand
GGGGTGGGCGCGGGGGTCGGCTTCGGGGCGCAGGCGCCGAGCACGAGGCCGGCGGCGGCGATCGACAGGGAAGCGTGTCGCATGCGGGTGGGATCTCTGGGAGGGGACGTGGCCCTAAGGCGCGTGGTGGCGGACCGGCAGACACACAATAACGCGTGGTGGTGAGGGCGTGCTGATGGGTGGTCCCTGAACGGCCAAAAGCCTAGGGAGCAGGGAGGAGGGTGTCAGGAGGGAGGGGGGAGATGAACCGGTTGCCCATCCCGTCCGCCACCGCGAGAATTCCCGCCATGAATCAGCCGCCCATTCCGTCGGTCTCCCCGACTACCGCCGTCGTCGTCGTGTACCGCACATGATCGACCAGGAGATGTTGAGCAAGGATACCCAGACGCTGGCGCGGTTCGGGTACCGGCAAGAGCTGTTGCGACGGATGGGTGGGTTCTCCAACTACGCCATCTCGCTGTCCATCATTTGCATTCTGGCCGGCGGTATCACCTCGTTTCACCTCGGATTTGCGGCCGCCGGTGGGGCGGGTATCGCGTTGGGGTGGCCCCTCGGCACGCTGCTGGCCATCGGGTTCGCCGCCACGATGGCGCAGGTCGCCTCGGCCTTTCCCACGGCGGGCGGGCTGTATCACTGGGCGTCGATTCTCGGCGGGCGCGGCTGGGGATGGCTCACGGCGTGGCTCAATCTGTTCGGGCTGGTGACCGTCCTCGGGGCCATCAACGTCGGGACGTACTTGTTCATCACCGGCGCGATGCTCCCGTCGCTCGGGGTGGACCTGTCCACGCTGTCCGAGTCCGCGCGGTTCTGGCTGCAGATCGGTGGTGTCGCCCTGATTACCGGATCGCAGGCGCTGATCAACCATGTCGGAATCCGGGCCACCACGCGGCTCACCGACTTCAGCGGCGTGTTGATTCTGGTGGTGGCTGTGGTGCTCACCGTGAGCCTGCTCGTGGCGGCGCCGTCGCTTGATCTGTCGCGGCTCGTGCGCTTCACCAACTACAGCGGCCTGCCCACGTCGGCGCCGGTGTGGCCACGCGGGGAATCCACGGCGTGGCTGTTTCTGCTGGGGCTGATGCTCCCTGCCTACACCATCACCGGCTTCGACGCCTCCGCACACACGGCCGAGGAAACGGTGAACGCGGTGCACAATGCGCCGCGCGGCATCCTGCGCTCGGTGCTGGTGTCGGGGATTTTCGGGTGGGCGATGCTGTGCGCCATCGTGTTGGCGATGCCCGATCTCGATGCGGCGGCGCAGCAGGGGGACCGCGTGGTGGTGTGGACCATCAGCTCGGTGCTGCCGGCGTGGTTTGCGGCGCTGTTGTTCGTGGGCATCGCGATGGCGCAGTATCTGTGCGGGCTCGCCACGGTCACGTCGGCATCACGCATGATGTTCGCGTTCGCCCGTGACGGCGGGCTTCCGTTCTCCACGAAGATCCGCCGGGTGAGCCCGACGCGTCAGGTGCCGGTGACGGCCATCTGGGTTACGTGCACGCTCGCGATCGCCTTCACGCTGTACACGCCGGTGTATTCGACGATCACGTCGGTGAGCGTGATCTTCCTGTATCTGTCGTACCTCATGCCCACCATGCTGGGGCTGCGCGCCTACGGCCGCACCTGGACGACGTTCGGGCCCTGGACACTTGGCGTGCACTTCCGATGGATGGCGTGCGTGTGCGTTGTGGGCATTGTGCTCTTGCTGGTGATCGGCGTGCAACCGCCCAACGGCAAGGCGCTCGGCATCATCGTGGCGGCGGGGCTGTTGGCGGCGGTCGCGTGGTTCGGGGGGGAGCGGCGGCGGTTTGTCGGGCCACCGGCGGTGAAGCCGCCCGCTCCCTGAACGGTCGGGGACGTGAATGCTCCTCCCTGCTCCCTAAGCAGTTGGCCGTTCACTGCATCACCCGCACCACCCAATCCGCCAACGCCCCCAGCACCTCGCGTCGCACGCGCGTGTCCTTGAGCGACGTATAGCCGGCGGGCGCGCCGCTCGGGTCGATTACGAACAGGTGGTTGGTGGCGGGGAAGTGGCGCACGGTCACGCGCGTGTTGCCGCTGCCCTTGAGGATGGTGCCGATTGAGTCGGCCTGCTCGGGGGTGACCTGCTGGTCGGTGTTCCCCTGCAGCACCAGCGTGGGCTGCTTCACGCGGCGCAGTGCGGCGGCTGGATCGGTCTTCATGAAGAAGCCCATCCACGTGTTGGCGGCGGCGAGGGAATCGAGGCCTTTCGGCACGGTGCGGCGGAGCGAATCGCGCTGCGTGTCGGTGAGCTGCGTAGCGGACTTGATGCCGTTCTCGTTCTGGAATTCCAGGATGCGACGACCGTTGTACGCGGGGCCGGCCAGCAGGGCGATGGCGCGCACGGTGGGATCCTTGGCGGCGACCATCGGGGCGATGAAGCCTCCTTCGCTGTGGCCGGCGAGGGCGATGCGCGTGCCGTCGATGTCGGCGCGCGTGCGCAGATAGGCCACCACGGCCGCCACGTCATCGGCGAAGTCGGCGCTGGTGGCGTTGTCGCGTGACGCCGCGCCGCCGCTGGCGCCCACGCCGCGATCGTCAAACCGCAGCACCGCAATGCCGCGGCGTCCCAAGGTGTCGGCAATATCCCGGAACGGCGCGTAGTTCGGCACGATGCTGATGCGCGAGTCACGGTCCTGCGGGCCACTGCCGCTGATGGTGACCACGGCGGGCACTTTCGTCGTGGCGTTGCCTTGGCCCTTCGGACGCGTGAGGGTGCCGGCCAGCGTGTAGCCACGCGACGTGGGAATGACCACGTCTTCGGCGGTGTACGGCGCGTTGGCCGGGGCGCCGTAGTCGATCTTGGCTGGGGCACTCGAGAGGCTTGCGGCGCCCGTCGTGCGTACCACGCGCAGATTCTGCGCGGGAATGCTCATCTCGCGCGGGCCCCCGTTGATGTCCCACAGAATGCGCACGGCCATCCCCGCAATCGAGAACACCGTGGTGTCTCCCTGCTCGGCTACGGTCGCCGTGATCGTCCGGCCACCGTTGGTGAGGAACACGGGTAGCGACGCCTTCTTCGCCCCGCGCGCATGATCGGCCATCAGTGCGGTGTGCAGTACGCTGTTGCCCACGAGGGCCACGGCGCCGACGGCGCTCAGCACCGCTTGTTCGTTGGTGGTGCCATTCGCCGAGATGGTGAGCTTGGCACTGTCGCCGACCATATGGACCACGATGTTCTGCGTGGGCAGGCCGGTGGTGGGTACGCCCGGCGCAAAGACCGACAGCGTGAGGCGACCGGGCATGGTGTTCACATGCTGCTGTTCCCACCGAATGACCGGTGCGCCGCGCATGGTGAGCAGTCCCATAATCGACGACGGACCCGGCGTGATCACTTCGGTGCCGAGGGTATCGATGCCGCGCAGATAGACGAAGTGATAGGCGGGGGCCGATTGCGCGCGCGCGGTCGTGGCGAGCACGGCGCCGAGGACGAGTGCGATCGCCGCCAGCAGCACGGCAATCACGCCGGCGCGACGTGAGCGGTGGAAGATGAGGTGCAGCATGGAGGCGTTCGGTGCGAGTTATGAGGACTCGTGGTCGACATCGTCGACCGGGGGATTGCGATCAGCCAGCGCCTGCGTCGACACGCGTCCGGCGTCCCGGAGCGCGCGTCGCAGCAGGAACTCGATCTGCCCATTCACGCTGCGCAGGTCATCGTTGGCCCAACGCTGGACCGCGTCGAGCACATCGCGGTCCACGCGAATGAGGAATGACTTGCGTTCAGCCATGCGCCGCCGCTCCCGTGATCAGGAGTAGAGCGTTCCGGTGTTGACCACCGGTTGGGCGGCGCGATCGGAGCAGAGCACGACGAGCAGGTTGCTGACCATGGACGCTTTGCGTTCGTCGTCGAGCGTCACGATTTGCCGCGCGGAGAGCGCGTCGAGCGCCATCTCGACCATGCCGACGGCGCCTTCGACAATCGTCTGACGAGCGGCGACGATCGCACTCGCCTGCTGACGCTGCAGCATCGCGGCCGCAATTTCTGGGGCGTACGCCAGATGACTGATGCGCGCCTCGAGCACTTCGACACCGGCCTTCCCGAGCCGGTCGTGCAAGGCTTCGAGCAGGCCTTTGGAGACTTCCGTGGGGTGCGTGCTGAGCGCGATCGCATCGTCGCCATGGTGGTCGTACGGATACGACGACGCCAGCGCCCGCACCGCCGACTCGCTCTGCACGGCGACGTACTGCACGTAGTCGTTCACTTCGAAGCTGGCTTCTGCGGTGTCGATCACCTTCCAGACCACGATCGCGCCGATTTCGACCGGGTTCGACCGTGCGTCGTTCACCTTGAGCTTGTTGGTCTCGAAGTTCCGGATGCGCAGCGAGATGGCCTTTTTGGTCATGAACGGATTCGTGAACCAGAGCCCGGGATTCTTGGCGGTGCCTTTGTACTTCCCGAAGAGCGTGAGGACTTTGCCCTCGTTGGGGGCGACGGTGAAGAACCCGGGGGTGGCGGCGACACCGGCCGTGAGCAGAAGGATCCCGCCGATGGCGTGCAGGCCGTCCTCGTAGCGCGCGCCAAGGTAGAACATGAAGGCACCGCCAAGGAGGGCGGCGGAAACGAACACGGCCATGAGGAGGCCGGGGGAGGGGCGGGCCTCGACTTCGCGGAACATGATGGGAGCCTCGCTGAGGATTGGTATTGAAGTGATATCACTTCAGTATCTCCCTACGCAATCAGGTTCCGTGCGGTTTCAGGGGGATTGGGGGGCTGTGGGCATCCCCCACTCTACCGCGCTCCGAAAAACCAGTCTTGCCAGCGAGTGAACGCGGAGCAATAGTCGCTTGCTTACGGCCCCGTCCCTGTATCTGGAGAGCTTGTCGTGAACCGAATTACCCTACGGTTGATCTGCGCTGCCGCCGTTCTCACTCCCGCTGTGTCGGCCAGTGCGCAGCCGGCGCGTCCTGTCGCCCGTGCGACAGCACGCCCTGCGGCGATTGCGCCACTGTCTGCCCCGTTCGACACCGGTGCCTTGTCGGCCATCTCGTGGCGCGAGATTGGTCCGTATCGCGGTGGCCGTTCGGTCGCGGTGGCCGGCAGTGTGGCGCGTCCGAAGGAATACTGGATGGGGACCGTCGGTGGCGGCGTCTTCAAGTCGGTCGATGGCGGCGACCACTGGGCGCCGATGACCGACAAGTACTTTGGCGGGACGATCGGCAGCATCGGCGTCGCGCCCAGCAATCCCGATGTCGTGTACGTGGGCGGCGGTGAATTCACGGTCCGCGGCAACGTGTCGCACGGCGACGGCGTCTGGAAGACGACCGACGGCGGCAAGACGTGGGCAAGCGTTGGACTGAAGGACACGCGTCAGATCTCGCGCCTGCTGGTGCACCCCACCAACCCGCAAGTCGCCTACGTGGCCGCGCAGGGGCATGCGTGGGGCTCGAACGCCGAACGCGGCGTGTTCCGCACGAGGGACGGCGGCAAGACCTGGTCGAAGGTGCTGTTTCGTGACGATTCCACCGGCGCGGCGGACCTCGCGATGGATCCGAGCAACCCGAATGTGCTGTACGCTGGCTTGTGGCAGATGCATCGGCGGCCGTGGATGCTGGAGTCGGGCGGCAAGGGCTCCGGGATGTTCAAGAGCACCGACGGCGGCGACACGTGGACCGAGCTCACCAAGCACAAGGGTTTGCCTGCCGGCCTGTGGGGCAACATCGGCATCACCGTGAGCGGCGCCAATACGCAGCGCATCTACGCGCTCATCGAAGCCGATGAGGGCGGCGTGTTCCGCAGCGATGACGGCGGCGCCACGTGGGCGCGGGTGAATGCCGAACGCAAGTTGCGTCAGCGCGCGTGGTACTACTCGAAGATCTACGCCGATCCGAAGAACCCTGATCTGGTCTACGCCAGCAACGTGCAGTTCCAGGTGTCGCACGACGCTGGCAAGACGTGGAGCAACATCAGCACGCCCCATGGTGATTCGCACAATCTCTGGATCGCGGGGGACAACGGCGATCGCATGATCGAAGCGAACGACGGCGGCGCGAACGTGAGCACCAACGCGGGCAAGACGTGGACGGCACAGGACTTCGCCACGGCGCAGTTCTATCATGTGACCACCACCAATCACTTCCCGTACAAGATCTGCGGTGCGCAGCAGGACAACAGCACGCTCTGCGGTCCGTCGCGTGCGGCGGGTGGCATCACGATGGACATGTGGCAGGACGCCGGCGGCGGTGAGTCGGGCTTCATTGCGGCGTTACCGAACAACCCGGACATCGTGTTCGCCGGCAGCTACGGCGGCTACCTCACGCGCAAGGACATGCGCACCGGACTCGCGCGTGATGTGAATCCGTGGCCGCTCAATCCAATGGGGCACTCGGCCATCGATGCGAAGTACCGCATGCAGTGGACCTTCCCGATCGCGGTCAGCCCGCACGACGCGAAGACGATCTACGTGGGTTCGAACGTGCTCTTCAAGACCACGAACGAAGGCGACAGCTACACCGCGATCAGCCCCGATCTGTCGCGCAACGATCCGCGCACGCTCGGACCGTCGGGCGGCCCGATCACCAAGGACCAGACCGGCGTAGAGACGTATGGTACGGTGTTCGCCATCGCCGAGTCGCCGGTGACCAAGGGGGTGATCTGGGCGGGCACCGACGATGGCACCGTCCACGTCACGCGCAACGGCGGCGTGTCGTGGATGAACGTGACCCCGGCGTTGCTCAAGGAGCGCGAGTGGTCGCGTATCTCGATCATCGAAGCCTCGCACTTCAACACCGGGACGGCGTACGTCGCCGCCAATCGGTTCCAGATGAACGATCACGAACCGTATCTCTTCAAGACGAACGACTTCGGCAAGACGTGGTCGCGTATCGACCACAGCGGCAAGGCCCATGGCATTCCCGCCACCGAGTTCACGCGCGTGATCCGTGAAGACGAGGTGCGTCCGGGGCTGCTGTTCGCCGGCACCGAGCGTGGCGTTTATGGGTCGCTCGACGACGGTGCCACGTGGTTCTCGATGCGTCACAATCTGCCGATCGTCCCGGTGCATGACCTGGCGATCAAGGACGGCGATCTCATCGCGGCCACGCACGCCCGCTCGTTCTGGGTGATCGACGACATCACCCTGATGCGTCAGCTGAGCGCGGGTGTCATGGCTGAGCGCGCGCATCTGTTTACGCCGCGCGCGGCGTATCGCATCAATTGGGGTGGTGGCTTCAACCCGGGTGTTGGCACGAGCGCACCGGTGGGCGCCAATCCGCCCAGCGGTGCCATCGTGCACTACTGGCTCAAGTCGCCGGCCAATAAGGTGACTATCGAGTTCAAGGATTCCACGGGCCGCACCGTGCGCACGTTCTCGAGCGACACGGTGGGCGCGGGTGCCGCCGGTGCGCCAGCTGGTGGCCGCCGCGCTGTCGCGGCCGATGCAGCGCCCACGCACAGGGTGGGGATGAACACGTTCTCGTGGAATCTGCATGAGAGCGATGCGACCTCGTTCACCGGCATGATCATGTGGGCCGGGGTGCTGACGGGCCCGCTGGTACTGCCGGGCACCTACTCGGTGCACTTGGTGGTGGACGGTGCACCGGTGTCCGACGTGAAGCTGCTGGTGAAGAAGGACCCGCGCAGCGACGCGACGGCAGCCGATCTGGTGGCCCAGTACAAGTTGCTCATGCAGATCCGCGACCGGACCACCGACGCGAACGATGCCGTGCGCACCGTGCGCCACGTACGGAGTCAAGCCGTGTCGCATTCCAAGCAAGTGGGTGCCGACTCGTTGCACTACGCGCAGCTGGTGAGGACGCTCAACGCCAGGATCAGCACGGTGGAAGCGCAGATCCATCAGGTGAAGAGCCAGAGTGGCCAGGATCCGCTCAACTACCCGATCAAGGTGAACAACCAGATCGCGGCGTTGGCGGGCGTGGTGGGCAGTACCGAAGCGCGTCCCACCAAGCAGTCGGTCGTGGTGTTCGACACGCTGACCAAGGAGCTCGAGGTGTATCTGGTGGAGCTCCGCAAGGCGTACAAGGAGCTGCTGCCGCCCATCGATGAGATCCTCAAGAAGCACGGCCTGCCGGCGATCCAAGTGAATGCCGGTGACGTGCAGACGCCGCGCCGTATCGGCGCCGAGGAAGAGACGACGGGGATGTAAGCGCCACGGCTCATGGCCGGTGCCGCGAACAACACGGTGGGCCGTCGCGGGAACTTCTGGTTCCTCGCGGCGGCCCGCTGCGTTATTCCGTGCGGTTCACCCGGCGTATCTCCCTACGCAGCAACTGGGCGATACTCGCAATGCCAAACACGGGCCCCAGCGATAGCACGGCAAACGCCCACTGCCATCCCACGCGTGCGGCAAGCGGTGGCACGAGTTGAATCACCACCGCGGTGAGCAGAAAGCCGAGCGACGTTTGCAACGTGAGCGCGGTACCCACCGCGTGCGGCGGTACGCTCTCGGTGACCAGCACGGAGAATTGCGCGCTGTCGGCGATCACGAAGAAGCCCCACACCAGCGCGATCGGCACCAGCAGCCACAGCGAGCGTCCGAAGGCAAAGCCGATGAGCACGGAGCAGGCGCCGCTGATGGCCATGGCGCGGGTGACCAGCCAGGCACGCCCACGGCGGTCGGCCACGAGTCCGCCCCAGATGCACCCCGCGCCACCAATCGCGAGCGCGGCAAAGGCAAGGCCCGACGCCGCCGAAACGCTGCGCGCACCGGCGGTGGGATCATGTGCGGCGATACTGGCGGCGATGAACACCGGCAACCACGTCCACGCGGCGTACAGCTCGAACATGTGGCCGAGGTAGCCGCCCGTGGATAGCCGCCATGCCGGCGTACGCACCACATCGCGCACCAGATGCCACGAGAATGGTCGTGCCGGAAACGGATACGGTCCTTCGCGATACCCGAACCACACCAGCAGCGCGGCGATGCACGCGCCCACCGACGCACTCACCACCACCGGGGTGATGCCGGCGCCGGGGATGGCGTGCACCAGATACGGCATCGCTTTGCCCACCGTCAGGGCGCCCACGATGGTGCCCACGGCGAGTCCGCGTCGAGCGCGGAACCAGGTGGCGATCATCTTCATGGCGGGTGGATATACGCCGGCCAAGGCGAGCCCCGTGACGAAGCGCCACACCAATGCACCCGACAACCCCTCGGCGGTGAGCAGCATCGCGTTCGCCGCCGCGCCCAGCAGAGCGCAACCAGCAAACAGCCATCGTGCTGGCATGATGTCGGCCACGTTCAGCAGCGCGGAGATGGCGGTGCCGGTCACGAAGCCAAGCTGCACAATCGTGGTGAGCCATGCCGCTTCACTGCTGTTCAGCGTCCACTGCGCGGTGTACTGCGCCGACACCGCGCTCGCCGCAAACCACAACGTCATCCCCAGCAGTTCGGCGATGGTGAGAATGCCGAGCATGCGCCAGCGATCCGGATGCGAATCGCCGGCGGGAGGTACGAGAGCGGGGGCACCCGTCGGCGCGCTCATCGTACGAAGGGCCGCTACAGCCGTTCGACCGACACGCCAAACTCGTCGACATGCTCGGCCAGCGCGCGGAGCGTGCGTTCCGCATCGCCTCCATGTCCGCGCAGCGCCGCGAAGAACCGGATGACGGGATTCCCGACCCGGCCGGACTCGGTCAGTGTGATGACGCTATGTGCAACGTCGAGATCGATCCGCCATGCCCATTGTCGCTGTGACTTGGTGTCATCGTCGGTCACGTGCAACACGATGAGCTGCGCGTCGTCGCTCGCCTGCCGTTGGATCGTGCTCGGCGACGGCGCCCACTGTTCGTAGGCGGAGAGGTCGGTGAGCAGGGCGCGGATGTCGTCCGCGCTCCGCTGCAGGCGCATGCGACGTACCACGCGATACTCGGCCGGCGTGACTAAGCCACCCACCACCAGCGCGATCAGTGTCGCCGCAATGGCGGCCATGATGACGAGAATCCAGTACATGGCCGCCGGCGCTCAGCTCACACGCGGCGACTGATCGAGCATAACACGGACGCGTCGGGCGAGTTCACGCGAGGTGAACGGCTTCTGCAACAACGCGCGCTCGTCGAGGGACTCGCCCTTCCACCGTACGGCATCATCGGTGTA
>JBBARJ010000022.1:0-20152 GCA_040399825.1 Gemmatimonas sp. | reverse complement strand
AGGCGCTGGGGCTCATCACGAAGGTGCCGCGCCTCGTGAGCGTGCAGGCGGCTGGTGCGGCACCGTTCGCGCGGGCCTTCCGCGAGGATTTTGCGACACGCTACGCCGTACAGGCGGACACGATTGCAACGGCCATTCGCATCGGTGATCCGGCGTCGTGGGATCGCGCCGTGCGGGCGATCCGCGAGACCGACGGGCTGGTGATTTCGGCGACCGACGACGAGATCATCGATGCCAAGGTCACGATCGATGGGGCCGGGGTGGGCTGCGAGCCGGCGAGTGCGGCCAGCGTGGCCGGCGTGCGGCAATTGGTGCGAGACGGTATCATCGGAGCAGGGGACACCGTGGTTGCGGTGCTCACCGGACACGTGCTCAAGGATCCCGGCATGCTGGTGGAGCTGCATCAACGTGAAGACTACGCGCGCGCCAATCGTCCCATCGAGATCGATGCCACCGTGAGCGCGGTGGAAGCGGTGTTGCGGAGTGCCTCGTGACCGCCGCCGGGATGCATGCCATGGCGTCGCCCCGACGCACGTTGATCACCGGCGCAGCGCGGCCGCTCGGGGTCGAGCTGGTGCGGCAGTGCCTGATTCGTGGCGACAAGGTGTACGCGGCGGCCCGCAATCCCGCGCGCGTGCCGGTGCTGGCGGATCTGCGCGCCGAGTACGGCGGCCTGGAGCTGATCGCGCTTGACCCCGCCGATCCGTCGTTGGTGGCCGACGCGGTGCCGGTGCTCGAGAGTCTTACGGAGACGTTGGATCAGCTGATCATCGCGCCAGCCGAGCCGGGACAGCATGAGAAGTTCTCCGATACAGAACGCGACGAGACGTTGTCCACGTTGTCGGGCACCGGGCTCACCGAGCACTACCGACGGCATGCGGTGGCGCCGCTCCTGTTGGTACGTACCTTGTTGCCGTTTCTCGCTAATCGCGATGGGGCGCGGGTGCTGGTGGTCAGCAGCTGGCTCGGCTCGCTGACGGGTAAGACGCAGGGTGGCGACTACGCCACCTGCGCCAGCAGTGCGGCGTTGCACATGCACATGCGCGCGCTGGCACATGATCTGACCGAGGAACGCATCGTGCTGATGCTCGGCAACCCTGGGCACTTCGCGACCACGCCCGACGGCCCGGCGTTTCGCGTGCCGATTGATGAAGCGGCGCTCGGGTTGCTGAGTCAGATGGAGCGGTTGCCGCGCGAGAAAACGGGAAGCTTCTTGGACTGGACGGGGGCGGAACGGGCGTGGTGAGGTAGGGACGCGGCATCGCCTGTCAGCGTCCCCGCCGAGTACGTGTCACTGGTCGACCCGGCGCGTCTTCGGGGATGCCCCGTTGCCGAAGGCCGTTGAACGGTTAGACTCACTCGGTGCGCCGCGGCGGAGCAGACGTCGCGCGCCTTCCCGTCTCCCGGAGCATTACCGTGTCGCCCACGCTGTCGGTCACCGTCAAGCGGGTACTCCCCGCCGTCGCCATTCTCGTTGCCCTCGGATGCAGCGGCGATCGTCCGACGCTGACCGAGGCGCCGATCAACGACGCCTTCTCCGCGCAGGTCGCGACGGGCAACGCGCCGCAGAGTGCGCTCGACGTGGCCATCTCGCTGCCCGCCGATCTCCGTGGCGACGCGCCCATCATTGCGCGCGTGTCCGTCGCGAATCGTTCGCGCGCCACGGTTGTGGTGCCTGAGTGGCAACTCCCGTCGGAAGATCTGGAAACGGCGCAGTTCGTCGTGCTGCGCGATGGGCGACCGGTGTCGTATGCCGGACCGCACATCAAGCGTGGTCCGGCGCCGGCGGTCGCGATGATTCGGGTCGCGCCCGGCGTTACACTCGACTTCGTGATCGAGCTGTCGCGTGCGTATGACTTCTCGCAGAACGGACGCTACACGATCGAGTTCGTGAGCCGCGGCGCGAATGGCGGGCAGGTTTCGCTACGTTCGCCGTTGCAGGCGTTCGTACTCGGGGGACGCGGAGCCTCGCTGACCACCGTGGGGCCGTCGGCCTTCGTGGGACCGAACAGCGCCGCGTCGATCACGGCGTTGGCCGCGCTCCTGAGCTATACCGCGTGTACCACGACGCAAAAGCAGCAGCTCGTCACGGCGGTTGCGTCGGCGGCCACGTACGCGGCCCAGGCCAAGAGCTATATGGTGGCCAACCAGCTCGGCGCGCGCTACACGAAATGGTTCGGCACGGTAAGTACGGCGAATGCGAGCAAGGTGACGGCCAATTTCTCGGCGATCGACAATGCCTTTGCCACCAAGCCGATCACGGTGGACTGCGGATGCAAGAAGACCTACTTCGCTTACGTGTATCCCAGTCAGCCGTACAAGATTTACGTCTGCAAGGCGTTCTGGAGTGCGAGGAATACGGGAACCGACTCGCGCGCCGGGACGCTGGTGCATGAGATGAGTCACTTTACCGCCGTGGCCGGCACGAACGACTGGGCGTATGGGCAGAGTGCCGCGGCTAGCCTCGCCATCAGCAACATCCTCAGAGCCATCAGTAACGCCGACAATCATGAGTATTTTGCGGAGAACACGCCAGTTCTGCCGTAAGGCTGTTGCGCACAGTCGGCGGCGTGGCAGTGGGCTCGCGGCCGTGATCATGATGAGCGGGTCCGGGGCGGCGGCGATTCCCGCCCCGCCGGCGGTCGCGTGCGAACTGCGCGTCACGCCGAGCGCGGTCGCTGGTCAGCCGGTACAGCTCACGGTGCGGCTGCGGAACGCCGGCACCTCCGTGCTCCAGCTGCTCACGTGGGGCACGCCGTTCGAGGAGGGGTGGTTTCACCCGTTCGTCGTCGTGACGCACAACGGTCGCGCGCTGTCGTATGGCGGCGCGTCGGTCAAGCGCGCCGATCCCTCCGCCGATGAGTATTTGCGATTCGCGCCCGGGCAGCGTCGGCAAGCAACGCTCGATCTCGCTGATGTGTTCAACGTGTCGGCGCCGGGGCGCTACGTGGTTGAGCCGCGCGTGGTCATTCACGACGTCCTTGCCGCGCCCGGCCGACCGCCGCGGCCGCGCGCGCAGCACCAGGCGCTGCACCCCGCGTGCCGTGGCGCAACGTTCGAGATCACACCCGCCCGCTAGGCGCGGCTGCCTTGCGTCCCGAACCCGGGGTTGCTTCGGTGTGAAAAGATCAGCGACGTCTCCAGGTGCCCAACTTCCGGGCGTGCGGCGAACGCGCTGAGCACGAACTCGCGCAGATGTTCGGCATCACGCACGGCCACGTGGACGAGGTAATCGTTTGCGCCGGTCAGGTGGAAGACGCCCCGGACTTCGGACAGCGTCACCACATGTTGTTCGAAGCGACCGATCGCGTTGCGCTCGTGTACGGCGAGTCGCACCGCCACCAGCGCTTCCAGCGTGACCCCATGCACCCGTGGATCGACGTCCGCGTGGTAGCCGAGAATGGCACCCGTCTCCTCGAGGCGTCGCACCCGCGCAAGGCAACTCGACGGCGCCAGCCCGACGCGCGCCGCGAGCACCTTGTTCGAGATCCGTGCATCGTGCTGAAGATGGGCAAGGATCTCGCGGTCTGTTCGGTCCGTGATCATCGCTGGCCTCGATTTCCGAATTGAATTCGGTATAGGTGCCTCCTGGGCGTGGAAGTGCATAATCTACGGATTCTTTCCCGTTTCCGGAGCGCTTGATGGAGCAGCCGTTGGAGCAGCCGATGGGGCAGGCGATGGACGCGCACTTTACCACGCGCGCCGTTCATGCCGGGCGCGATGATTTCGCGGCGTTGGGCGTGCATGCACCGCCGCTCGACCTGAGTTCCACCTATCCCACCCCGGACCTCGACGCCGCCGCGCGCTCGTTCGACTCGCTCGTCATGGGTGACGCGCCGCAGGGGAGCTTCGTGTACCAGCGGCTGTTCAATCCCACGACGGATCGCTTCGAGCGGGGATTGGCGCTGCTGGAAGGCGCTGAGGATGCCGCCGCCTTCGGCTCGGGGATGGCGGCGCTGACGGCCACGCTGCTCGCCGCGAAGTCGCGCGGTACGCACGTGGTGGCGGTGCGCCCGATGTACGGCACGGCTGACCACCTGCTCACGACGGGTCTGCTCGGCATGACGGTCACCTGGACCACGCAGGATGCCGTTGGTTCGGTAATGCAGGCTGACACTGGGCTCGTGATCGTCGAGACGCCCGCCAACCCCACCCTCGCGCTCGTGGACATCGCCGATGTGGTGCGCCAAGCCGGCACCGTGCCGGTGCTCGTTGACTCCACTTTTGCGACGCCGGTGTTGCAGCGACCGCTCGAGCAGGGGGCCGCGCTCGTCATCCACAGCGCCACCAAGTTTCTCGGTGGCCACGGCGACGTACTGGCCGGCGTGGTGGCCGGCTCGCATGCGCTGGTGCGTGACATCAAGCACGTGCGTGCGGCAACCGGCGGTCTGTTGCATCCAATGGGCAGTTACTTGCTGCATCGGGGATTGCCCACGCTCGCGCTGCGCGTGGAGCGGGCTCAAGCGACGGCGGGCATACTGGCCCAGCAGCTCGTCGACGACGGGCGCATTGCCCGGGTGCATTACCCGTCGTTGCCGGGGCAGGACCCACGGGGACTACTTGGCACGCAGATGGATGGCCCGGGGAGTGTCTTGAGCTTCGAACTCGTCCGAGACGATTCCGCCACCCTGCGCGCATTCGTGGAGGCGCTGCGTCTCATTACGCCAGCGGTGAGCCTTGGCTCCACCGATACGCTGATTCAACCCCCGGCGCTCCTCACGCACCGCGTCGTGAAGGAAGACGCTCGACGTGCCGCCGGTATCGCAGGCGGTCTTCTGCGGCTCAGCGTGGGGCTGGAGGATGCACGCGACCTCTGGAGCGATCTTGAGCGCGCGCTGCAGGTCGTCACCGCGCGGTAATCTAGGCTGGCCGTCCTGCGCGCTCGCTGCACGAATCGTTGCGGTTCTCCAGCACCTGCTCGGATCGCGGGGTGAGCACCTGCAGCGCGCAGGTCCGCAGGATCCGGCGCGCGCTGTCTTCGCCGCTGGCGAACGCGTGCAGGAACCGCCGCTGCGCCGCCGGTTCCCACAGCGTGATGAGCGGCTCGATGTCGTCCGTGGCGGGGTTCAGATACGTCACGGCATCGAACGCTGGCGCACGCGCCGTGATCAAGCGTTGCAGATCTTGGACCTCGAGCCACGGATAGTCACAACCGATCACGAGCCAGGCGGCGTTCCCGCTACGCGAGAACGCCGCGTGCAATCCGCTGGCCGGACCATGGCCTGGCACGACGTCGAGAACCGCGCGCTCGCCGAGATGCCAGGCGGTCGCCTGCGCTGCGCTGCATGACCAGAATGGATCCGCGCCGCACTCGCGCAGTCGCTCGGCTGCCACGCGCCACTGTGGCTCGCCGTGGTACACCAGCGCCGCCTTGTCGCGTCCCATGCGTGAACTCGTCCCCCCGGTCAGCACCAGGCCCTGCAGCGCAGGGAGTGGCGGGTCAGCCATGCGCCGTCGGGCGCTCGAGCGTGATGATCACCGACTTCGATGTAGGCGTGCGACTTCCTGCCGCGACGCTGTCGATCGGCACGAGCACATTCGTTTCGGGGAAGTACGTGGCGGCGCATCCGCGTGGAATGGCATAGGGCACAATCCGGAAGTTCTGCGCGCGACGCTGCACCCCACGGAAGTGACTCACGAGGTCCACGGCATCACCGTCGCAGAATCCCCGGGCGGCAATATCGTCTGGATGGAGCAAGACGACACGCCGGCCGTTACTGATACCGCGATAGCGATCGTCCAGGCCGTAGATGGTGGTGTTGAACTGATCGTGCGAGCGAATCGTCATCATCACCAACTGTCCGGGCGCGATGTCGAGGTGCGGAATGGGATGCACCGTAAACTGCGCACGTCCATTCGCCGTCGCGAACTCGCGGCGATCGCGCACGGCGTGCGGGAGCGCGAACCCGCCGGGCTCGCGTACTCGAACGTTCATATTCTCAAAGCCGGGAATCACGCGTGCAATGCGATCGCGGATACGGTCGTAGTCGTCAACGAAGCCGCTCCAGTCCACGCCGAGCGTCGCCTGCGCCATGCCAACGACAATCGCCGGTTCACTGCGCAAATGCTCGGACGCCGGTGCGAGATGCCCGTGCGATCCGTGCACGATGCCCATGGAGTCTTCCACCGTGATCACCTGCGCGCCGCTCCCTTGTTGATCGCGCTCGGTGCGGCCGAGGCACGGCAGGATCAGCGCCTGTTCGCCGGTCACGAGATGCGATCGATTCAGTTTCGTCGACACTTGGACCGTCAGGCGACACTGGTGCAGCGCCTGCGCGGTGTACGCGGTGTCGGGCGTGGCCGAGAGGAAGTTTCCGCCGAGTGCGATGAACACCTTTGCCCGCCGCTCGTGCATGGCGTCGATGGCGTGCACCACATCAAAGCCGTGCTCGGCGGGCGGTGTGAAGTTGAACTCGGCGCCGAGCCGATCCAGGAAGACGCGCGTCGGACGCTCCCAGATGCCCATCGTGCGATCGCCCTGCACGTTGCTGTGTCCGCGTACCGGGCAGGCACCGGCGCCCGGGCGACCCACGTGGCCACCCAGCAGCAGCAGATTCACGATCTCCTTGATGTTCGCCACCGCATTCTCGTGCTGCGTGACGCCCATCGCCCAACAGCAGATCATCGCCTTCGACGCGGCAATGACGGCGGCCAGCGCGCGAATGCGCGTTTCCTCGATGCCGGAGCTTTCGGTGATGGCCTCCCAGGACTCGGCCGCCAGATCGTCGCAGTAGGCGTCGAAGCCGTCGGTATAGCCGTCAATGAAGGCGCGGTCGATGTACCCCGGGTGGGATTCAACGATTGCCTTCTGGATGCCTTTCAGCAGCGCCACATCACCGTTGATGCGCACCGGCAGGTAGTCGGTGGCGAGCGCCGTGCCCGCGCCGAGCACGCCCGAGACCTCCTGCGGATGCTTGAAGCGCTTGAGCCCCGACTCCTCAAGCGGGTTGATGCTCACGATGCGGCAACCGCGTCGTGCGGCGCGTTGCAGCGTGGACAGCATGCGCGGATGATTCGTACCGGGGTTCTGGCCGATCACGAGAATACAATCGGCGAGTTCGAAGTCGGCGAGGGACACCGAGCCCTTGCCGCTGCCGAGTGTCTCGAGCATCCCGACGCCGCTCGACTCGTGACACATGTTCGAGCAGTCCGGAAGGTTATTCGTACCAAACTGCCGTACGAACAGCTGATAGAGAAACGCGGCCTCGTTGCTGGTGCGTCCTGACGTGTACAACACGGCGTCGTGCGGTGACGCGAGCGCGTTGAGTTCGCGGCCAATGAGCGCGAACGCGGCGTCCCAGCTGATCGGCTCGTAATGCGTGCCGCCCTTCGGGAGGTACATCGGTTCCGTCAGCCGACCGCGTTTCCCAAGCCAGTAGTCACTCTGCTGGCCCAGCTCCACGACGGAGTGTTCCGCAAAGAACGCCGACGTGACACGGTCGCGTGTGGCTTCTTCGGCCACAGCCTTCGCACCATTCTCGCAAAACTCGAAGCGGGAGCGTTCGCCGTCGGGGTCGGGCCATGCGCAGCCTGGGCAGTCGAAGCCCGCTTCCTGATTCACGTCGAGCAGCGACGACACGGTGCGCGCCACGCCCATCTGCTTGATGGCCATCGTGAGCGCCACCGTCACCGCGGGCAGGCCCCCGGAGTACGCCGACGGCGATCCCGCGCGAATGTCGGGATCGAGAACATCCGGACTCAGGTACGATGGGTAAACACGGCGGTTCCCATCTTCAGGCTCATGATCGGTCACGTCATGCCTCACGAAGGCGCCAGGCGCCACTGTACACATTGAATCGTGCACCGCGCACGAACCCCAGCAAGGTCAGGTCGAAGCGCTGGGCGAGGTCCACCGCGAGACTCGAGGGGGCGCCGACCGCCGCAATCATCGGGATACCCGCGGCCAGCGCTTTTTGCACGAGCTCGAAGCTGGCGCGTCCACTCAGAAACAACAGGCGATCGGCGAGCGGGGTGCTGCCCTTCAGAAATTGCGCGCCGAGGAGCTTGTCGACGGCGTTGTGCCGTCCCACGTCTTCGCGGATGTCGACGAATTCGCCGTCGCTGTCGAACAGGGCCGCGGCGTGCAGGCCGCCGGTCTGGTCGAACACCGACTGCCGGGCGCGTAATCGATCGGAGAGCAGCGGGACGGTGTGCACGTGGCACGCGAAGCCGTCCCGGGCGACACGCTGCAACCCGGGCACTTCGAGCGCGTCGAGCGACGACTTGCCGCACACGCCGCAGCTGGACGTCGCGTAGAAGTGTCGTTCCATGGTGGGCCATGCCACCCGCGCGTGATCGGCCAGATGCACGGTGACCACGTGGTCGCCGTCGTGCGTGATGGACCCGATCTCGTGCGCGTGATGCAGCAGACCTTCCGTCAGAAGGAAGCCGGCGGCGAGTTCGTGGTCGTGCCCCGGCGTACGCATCGTGATCGACAGGCTGCGGGTGCCGCGCACGGTGCCGTCGGACGCATCGAGGCGGATTTCCAGGGGTTCCTCGAGGGCCACGATGTCGCGCGTGTCGCCCGACGTGTGACCGTCGAATCGGGTAATCGCGATCTCGCGGCTTTGCGGCATTGGCTCTCTCCTCCTTCAGGTCGCGACGTGTGCTGTTCCGCATGGACCGCTCGCCGTGGTGGCGGGCGTCGAAGGACAGGGTAAGCTTGCGGCCCGGCACCTCATTGCACCAGCGGCGTTCTCGATCGATGCGTGCCACGAGCCGCGGCTCGACGGACCTACCGCCGTGGCTGCCGCTTCTCCCGCTCCTTCTCGGACTTCGCGCGCTCCTCGGCCAGAATTACCTGCTGCAAGGAATCGGCGCGTGTGCGCTGCAGGGCGGTGAGCTGTTCACGGGCACGGTCGCGAAAGCTGTCCTGAATGTCGGAGAGCCTGCCGACGACCACGCGAACCGTGTCCGGAGCACCGCCGCCCATGCCGCCAGCTGGAGGTGATCCGCCGCCACGACCGCCGCGCGGCGGCATACCGCCGAACAACTTGTCCAATTCCTTGAATAGCGGTGCCTGCATGTGCTGCATTTCCTTGCGCAGCGACTTGAAGGCGTCCTGCTGTTCTTTGGTGAGCTCCAGCGGCTTCTTGCGGTCGAGCAGGAACTCGACCGGGTCGGCCTGCTGAATCCGCTCCTTCGTCATGGCCGCCGGCGACTTCATACCGCCGCCCATGCCCGGGCCACCCCGTCCACCCATGCCACCGCCTCCCATCCCGCCACTTCGTCCGCCCATGCCACCGCCCCCCATGCCACCGCCGCCCATGCCACCCATCTGCGCGGCCAGCACAGCGGGCGTGACGGTCGCTAGCGTACAGGCAAGCGCGGACGCCGCCCACAATTGACGACGGACTGAGATGCGACGAGGAGACATGGTCGAGGGGAGTAGAGTGGCAGCACACGTCATGCAGTGGCGACGACTGGTTCAACATACCGCCGTCGTGCTGATCGCCGCCTGTGCCCGTAACACGGCGCCGGCGGCCAACCCCACGCCGGTACCCGCCGCCGTCGCCGGCACAACCACCGTTTCGGCGCCCGTTTCGGCTCCCACGCCGCCCGGCGACCTCGCCGTCGTCCCGGTGCGCGTCACGTTCGTGCTGCGCACGCTCACGCCGTCGCTGGATTCGCTCTTTCCGGTCAGCGACTCGCTCAGTGCCGCCCGCTGCGCCGCCATCGGTCTGGTATGTCACCAGTACATGTATCGACGCGAACCCTTGCGTCTGCGCGCCGACGGGCCCCAGCTGTTTATCGACACGAAGCTGGCCTACCGCGCGCGACTCGGCACGATCGGTGGCAGCGCCCGCATGGCCAGCTGCGGCTATGCCCCCGAAGCCATGCGGCGCGCCACGACCTCAATGAGCACCTCGCTGTATTGGCGCCGCGATTGGAAGATCGGGGCGCGCGACACGAAGCTGGCGGCCGTGCTCGTGGACCCGTGCACCGTGACGGCGCTCGAGGTCGATGCCACCAAGACGCTGCAAGGCGTGATCGACAAGCAGCTCGCGCTCTTCGCGGCCGAAGCGGATACCACCATCCCTACCGTCGGCGATTTTAGGCCGCTGGCCGATTCGCTCTGGAAAAGCTTTCTCGAGCCCACCGCGCTCGACTCCACCAATTCGCTCTGGCTCATCCTCGATCCACAATCGGTGCAGGTGACACCCTTCGCCGGCAACGGTCCGAGCATCATCACCACGATGGTGCTGTACGCCCGCCCGCGCGTGATCGCCGGCGCCAAACCGGTGGTGCGCTCGAGGCCCTTGCCCGTGCTTGCCTTGGGCTCGGCGCCGCTCGAGTACACCGTGCCGGTCAGTGTGGAACTGCCGTTCGCCGAACTCGAGCGGCGCGCCACCCTGCTGCTGGCGGAGGAAACCACGAGTGGCAGTGTGCGCGTGGACAGTGTGCACGTGCGCGGCCTGCGCGATAGCGTACGCATCGATCTCACGGTGTCGGGCTCGCTGCGTGGACGACTCTCGCTCACCTCGCGGTTGCGGTGGGATGCCGCCACGCGCGAAATCCGCCTCGACGATCTCGATTGGTCGCTGGAGAGCCGCGGGATGCTCTCGCGGGCAAAAGCCACCCTTGGCGCGCCGCTGGTGGGACGCGCGGTGCGACGCGCCACCAACGGCGGACGGGTGGCGCTGGGGGCGCAGCTCGATTCGGTGCGCGCCGAGTTGATGCGCAAACTGAACGGGCCGATGGCGCCCGGTGTAGTGATGGGCAGCAGCGTACGCGATCTGCAGATTACCGAGGTGACCGCGACGGCAACCGCCGTCGTGGTGAAAGCGCGACTTACCGGACAGTCAGGGGTGTGGTTTCAATGAACCTGCTTTTCAACCACCGCCGCGCGGCCGCCATCGCGGCCGCGATCGCGATGCTCGCCGTCTGCAGCGTGACCGTCGCGCGGGCGCAGAGCACCGCGACGCTCGATGCTACCACCGCACGCATCATGCAGCGGCTCGGCGCGTTGGCGGCCGACAGCATGGAAGGGCGACGCGCCGGAACCGCGGGCTCAATGCGTGCGCGGGCGTGGATTGTCGCGGAGCTCACGGCGATGGGCGCGAAGCCGGCCGGTGCAGGCTTCGTCGTGCCGGTCACGCTCCGCGCGCGGGCCGGCAGCGACACCGCCGGCGCAAACATCGTGGCGCGTATTCCCGGCAAGAACTCCGGCGGTCCCGCGCTCGTGCTCAGTGCCCACTACGATCACCTCGGCGTGCGCAACGGTGAGGTCTTCAACGGGGCCGACGACGATGCCAGTGGCTGCGTGGCACTGCTCACCATCGCCGAACGGTTGCTGCGCGAGCCGCCCGAGCACGATGTGATTCTGGCGTTCTTCGACGCCGAAGAGTCTGGCATGGTCGGTTCGAAGGCGTTCGTGAATGCGCCGCCGGTGCCCCTCGAGCGCATTGCGCTGAACATCAATCTCGATATGGTGGCGCGTCAGGACGGCAAGGCGCTCTGGGTATCGGGCACGTCGCACACGCCGGCGCTCAAGCCGATCGCTCAGGCGGCGGCGACGAACGCGGCCGTGACCATTCGCTTCGGTCACGATACGAAAGATCTCAAGCCCGGTGACGATTGGACCGGGTCGTCGGATCACTCGGCGTTTCACAACAAGGGGATCCCGTTCCTGTACCTGGGGGTCGAGGATCACGACGACTACCACAAGGCGGGGGACGACGCCGACAAAGTGGACCCGGCGTTCTATCGCGGGACGGTGGAGTTCGCGTATGCGCTGGTCCGCTCGGCCGACGCAAAGCTGGCCTCGGTGGCCCGCGCGAAGCCGTAGGCGGCGAGCAGGGTGAAAAAGGAAGAAGGGCCGCTTCGGAGTGATCCGTTGCGGCCCTTCTGACTCCTTGCCGGTTCGAAACGATCCCGAACCGGTAAAACCCGTTACCGGGCGTCGATCAGGAGATCGGTTGCCCAGGACGAACCGGCAAAGGAACTATGACTAGACAAATGATCACCTCCTCGAAATAGGGTGGGACTTCGGGCAGACTGCCACCGAGATCCTACGGGTGCTTCCCTGGCCGCTTGGAGACCGGGGAAGCGCGGCTTTTAGCGCGGTCGCTCCTCCGCGCAGCCACCATCCTATGGTCTCAAAGGCTCCGTGGCAAGCGAGGAATGCGCCGTCTATCACAGATCGGTACTTTTCGGATACAGAGTCCCGCTCTGGATTCCCCGGTTTCCCACCTCGAGCACCGCTATGGTCAATCTGACCTCCTGTCGCCCTCTGTCCCGCTGCGCGGCGACGATGGCCGCCCTCCTCATGGCCGCCCCCACCGCGATTACGGCGCAGCAGGCGCCGGCCGCGCCGGTCGCCACCAAGCTCCCCACGGGGCCCCGCGCGATGACGCTGGCCGACTGGTATCGCGTCGTGAACGTGAGCAGTCCGGCCGTGTCCCCCGACGGCAAACGCGTCGCCATGACCGTCACCAAAGCCGTCGAAGCCGAGAACAAGCGGCACAACGAGATCTGGGTGGTGAACACCGCTGGCGGTGAGCCGCAGCGGTGGACGTCGCCGAGCACGGAAAGTAGCAATCCGCGTTGGTCGCCTGACGGCAAGAACCTGTTCTTCACCTCGCCGCGCGCGGGCGGGCAGGGAAGCACGTGGGCCATTCGCCTCGATCAGCCCGGTGGCGAAGCGACGCAGATCGCCACGTATGCCAGCGGCTCGATGCCGGCCGACGGCGCGTTCGCGGTGTTCACGGAGCCGGCCCGTCGTGACACGACCGTGCGAAACGGCGCCAATCCGTTTGCCCGCATGCAGCCGATGGCGAAGCCCACGTATGACGCGATCACCCGTCCCGCCGAGCCGGCGCGTTTTGATGGCCGTCATGTGACCGACATGTCTTACAAGGTGAACGGCGTGGGCTTCGTGCCCGGTCGTGCCGAGGCGCGTAGCTGGCGTCCCGCCCAGCTGTGGCGGCAGACGGTCGGCGACACCGCGAAGCAGCAGCTCACGACCACCTTGTATTCGCACCGCTCGCCCGAAGTCTCGCCCGACGGCAAGTGGATCGCGTTCGTGGCCGACGCGCGCCTGCGCCCGGATTCGGTGGTCGATCTCGAGCGCGACTCGCTCGCCACGTTGCCGTACAACAAGGCTCGCGATGAAGCCGACCGCAACGACACCGACCTGTACGTGGTGGCCAGCACGGGCGGCACGCCGCGCAAGATCAGCGAGTGGATGGGCGCCGAGTCGGACATCACGTGGTCGCCCGACAGCAAGCAGTTGGCGTTCGTGGGCCGTCCGTCGCGCGTGAAGTCGGCCCGCATTTATGTCGTGGACGTCGCCGGCGGGACGCCGCGTAATCTTCTCGGCGACTGGCAGTTCGAGCCGGGCTCGCTGTTCTGGCTGACCACCGGACATCTGCAGTTCGCGGCGGACATTGGTGGCCGTTCGGCGATTCTGCGCGCCGATCTTACGGGGAAGACGGCGCCGAAGGAACTGGTGGGCGGTCGTCGCCAGCTGCGTGGCGCGAGCTACGACGCCGCCGGCAAAGTGATGGCGTTTACGTCGACCTCGATGACGAAGCCTTCTGAGTTGTTTGTGGCCACCGCCGACGGCACCGGCGAGCGTCAGCTCACGCGCTTCAACGACGACGTGAACAAGGACGTGGTATGGAGCGACGCCGAGCGCTTCACGTACAAGAGCGTCGGCAACCTCGAGATCGAAGGGTGGCTGATGAAGCCGTACGGCTACACCCCGGGCAAAAAGTACCCGATGGTGATTTACATCCACGGCGGCCCGCACTCGGCGTACGGTGAAGGCTGGTTCGACGAGTTCCAGAATCTCGCCGCGCAGGGGATGTTCGTGCTCTTCACGAACCCGCGCGGATCGAGCGGCTACGGCGCGGACTTCACCTATAGCACGCGTGGTCGCTGGGGCATGGAGGACTACGACGACCTGATGAAGGCCGTGGACATCGTGGCCGCGCGCGCCGATGTGGATAGCACGAAGATGGGCGCCACGGGCGGCTCGTACGGCGGATTCATGACCACGTGGATCGCCACGAAGACGGATCGCTTCAAGGCGATCGAGACCGATCGCACGATTACCGACTGGACCTACTGGTACGGCAGCAGCGATGCGCAGGGACTCACGGAGTTCGAGTTCTACGGCAAGCCGTGGGACAATCAGGCACTGTACGACACGCTCTCGCCGATCCGCTACGTGCAGAAGGTGAAGACGCCGATGCTGATCGTGCAGAGCGAAGAAGATCACCGCACCCCGATGGGGAGTGCGGAGATCTGGTTCATGTCACTCAAGAAGCAGGGCGTGCCGGTGGAGATGGTGCGCTATCCGCGCTCGAATCATGATCTCTCGCGCACCGGTGAGCCGTGGTTGCTGGTGGACCGCCTTGGGCGGATCCGGCAGTGGTTCGCGTTCTGGCTGCAGGGTGTGAAGCCGGGAACGGCGGCGCAGTAGGCCCGCCGTTCCACCCAGTTACAGCGCGAACGGTTTACAGCGCGAAGCAGTAGTACAGTCCAGCCCCGCCGGATGCTTTCAGATTGTCCTGACTGCATCCGCGCGACGGGTGGGCGAAATTCCACGACGTCGGATTGACGCCGCCGCCCTGGCGATCGTGATGCCCGACCAGTGCCGCGCCTTCGCCGCTGCTGGTCCAGTTCTTACAGGTGCTATCGCCGGCGTCGGTGGACACGCGGCCGTCGAGCGTGGACCCCGTCATCACATCGTGCGTGTTCGGCGTGTCGCCGCGGCCATTCACCACCATGCCCTTCTCGGTGAGGCTGTTCTCCTTCGACAACTTGTTGTTGTCGCTGTGCAGATCATCGACGCTGGTGGCCACCACGACGCCCTTGGCGTTCTTCCACGGGCCCTTGCCGATGCGGTCGCGCGCATTCACGGCCGACTTCCCGTCGAGCGCTTGCTGACTCAGGTAGGCATGCCAGGTCTTGCCGCGCACCCCGGCCGCCTCGGCCAGCGTGGCGCAGTGCTTGTCGGCGCCCTCGAGTCCACCGAGCGCGGCGCCGTTGCCGGAGCCGACACTGGTGATGAAGAACGACATGTCCTGTTGCGGCGTGGGGCTCGCCGGGGTGGTCGTCGCGAGGAACGCGGTGGCGAGGGTGAGCGGCAGGCGTAAGGCGAGCATGGGGAGTCTCCAGGGATTGGGGGGATGGGACGGATTTCTGTGAGTTTTGAGTGGTGGGTAAAAGTTTGGAGTCGTGGGTGAACAACTCACAACGCCGAACTTTTACTCACCACCCCACACTCACGTGTTGCAGTTACGGCCGCAGCACGACGGTCTCCGCCGTCCGTGCCTTTACCGCACCAGGCGAATACGGCAACGGCGCATACTCTCCCCGGGCCCACGGCCCGAAGAGATTGCTGTAAAAGGGGCTTCGCGGATCGCCGCTCTGGCCCGGGGTGTTCGTCACCATCGCGCCGTCCCAGTTGGCGAGATCCATCACCACGCGGAAACTGGCGCCGGCGGTCTGGTTGTCGCCGTTGCCGGTGGCATTCAGGGTGTTAGCATAGCCGCCGCGGGCCAGCGGGCCCGGTGACAGTCGCCCGCGGACGGAATCGGCGATCACGGCATCGAGCGGGTGGGCGATACGCACGTGGTGCAGTTTCGGATCGCCGTAGCGCCAGTCTGCCATGTCCTTGCCGAAGCGACGCGACAGGTCCGACACCGCTTCATTAAACGCGCGGAACAGAATGAAATCGCGCGCCACCGTGGGGTTCTCGCCCAGCAGCGAGTCCGGATGCGTGAGCCACTCGATGGTCTGGGCCAGCGACACCGTGCGCAGCAGCGGACGGGCTTCCAAGGGCAGCACGATGTCGGCGGTGTGCGTGAGCAGCTTCCGCTCCCACGCCGCGTAGATCGCCGCTCCGCGCGAGTTCGCCGACAGGACGCCATTCCATCGCAGCAACGTGTCCCGCGCGGCAATCGACGCGGTGTTGGTGAGCGCGATCTGCTTGATCAGCGGGACCAGCGCCCGCGCCGCCATCGGGGTTTCGTCGTGCTGCAGCGCCATCATCTGCGAGGCTGTCGCCTTGCGTGTGGTATCGAGCACCGCCAGCAGGCGATCGCGACGGAACGGCTCTGCCCACGTGCGCGCCAGCGCGTTGGCATTGGGGTACGCCGGGTCCACGTTGAGCGCGTTGGCGGTCCCCACGTAGCCGCGTGATGGCGACGTTTCATGCGGCAGTTGTGGAATGGGCAGGAAGCCGCTCCACTCGAACCGTCCATCGCCCGGCACCGGCACCAAGCCATCCCAGTTCTTGCGGATCGGTGCGATGCCGGCGCTCTGCCAGCCGATCGCCCCGCTGGTGTCGGCCCAGATCCAGTTCAGCGCCGGCATCCGCGCGAACGACAGCGCCGTGCGTGCTTCGGGCCAGGTGCGCGCCTGATCGAGACGCAAGCTAGCCAGATACGGCGCGCCGCCCGGCTCGAGCCATGCCGCCCGGAGCGCCACGGCTACGCGCTTCACACTGTCCGACATGAGCACCGGGCCATGTCGCGTGTACTGCAGCGTGACCACCACCGGGGCGGCGCCCTTCACGCGGATCGTATCGATGATCTGCCGCATGCGCTCACTGGCGCCGCGATACCGATACGCCAGCGCGTTCTTCGCGTCGAGATCGTACGTGTACAAATCCTCGGCATCGATGCCGAAAATCGTCAGCCCCCACGCCCCGTGCTGGTTGTGGCCGATCGCCACGCCCGGAATGGCCGGCTCGCCGCCGCCGATCACGTCCCAACCCGGCGCCTTCAGATGCACCATGTAGCGCAACGACGGCACGGCAATCGTACGATGCGGATCGTTCGCCACGATCGGCTTGCCGCTGGCCGTACGTGAACCGGCGATCACCCAGTTGTTGCTCTCCCACCGATCGAAGCCGGGCGTGCCGGTATCGGCCGGTGGCGCTACACGGCGGAGCGCTTCCGGCAACTCGGCCGCGCGAAAATTCGGCGCCTGCTTGAAGTCGTTGTAATCGGCCAGCATACGCGCGCCCGGCGCCGCGTCGAGCGCGCGGGCCACGAGCGAGTCGAGACTCAGGCGCACGGGTGAGAGCTCGTAGCGCTTGCGTCGTGCCACCGCGGCTTCGCCGATCTCGCGCACTGCACGCGCGGTGGTTGGTTCATCCGCGGCGTTCGATGCCAGCGCGTTGTGTCGTGAAATCACCACCGCCGGCGTCCAATGCTGCGGCGTGATCCCCAGCCATACGAGTTCCTGCGGCATCATGGCGGGCGTGGCGCGCACCTGATCGATGTACGCATTCACGCCGTCCACGAACGCCCCAATGATCGAGGCGCCTCGCGGATGATAGTGGGCCAGCTCAGTCGCCATCGAGCCGCGATAGCGCAGCAGCCGCGACGCCCGATCACGCGACACCCAGCGCGGTCCCAACACCTCGGCCATTGTACCGGTGGCCTGTCGACGCCACAGCTCGAGCTGAAAGAGCCGGTCGCGCGCCGCACTGTAGCCCTGTGCAAAAAACAGGTCGTGCTCGTTCGCGGCCTCGATGTGCACGATGCCCGCCGAGTCGCGCGCCAGCGTGACCGGCGCGCGCAGGCCTTTCGTGGGGATCGATGCTGACTGCGCCTGCGCACCGCGCGGGGGCCCCAGCAACAACGCCAGCACCAGCACCGCCTGCACGGCGGCTCCCGTTAACGCACTCGCGAATGCACGCACAATTTCTCCTGCGGGTGTGATCTCATGAATGGCATCGACGCTGCGTCCCGCCTGCCAGTAGTCCTGCGTAGCCCCATCCACACTCGAGCGCTTGAGCTGTCGCAGTGAGCGCAGTGCATAGAAGGTGCGGATCCAATGCTTGGTCTTCCGCCCCCTGAACATCCAGCGGGCAATCGGTCCCACTGTGGTGCCCAGCTTCTCCACGTACGGCGTGCGGATGACCGACACCGGCACGCCGGTGAGTCGTTCGGTCAGCACGATGTCGCGGGAATGCGCCTTCACGATGGCGTACTTGTAGGCGTCGTCGGAGTTGCACTCCGGCGTGGCAATGAAGCGCGTGCCCAGTTGCACGCCGGCGTAGCCCATGTCGAGGAGCGCCCTGAACTGCTCGGGCGAGCCCACACCGCCGGCCGCGACCACGGGCAATCCAAGCCCACCCACCTCATCAAGGAGCGCGCGTGCGTCACGCGAGCCGGTGTGCCCACCCGCCTCGCGGTTCACCGCCACCAGTCCGTCCACGCCGCCATCACGACCCTTCTGTGCCCACTTCAACTCGGTCACGTCGTGGTACACCACGCCACCAACGGCATGCACGCGGTCGCACACCCACTTCGGATTGCCGAGCGACGTGAGGAAGAACCGTATGCCTTCCTCGAGCGCGATGTCGACCCATTGCATCATGCGGTTGTGATACGTCTTCGACGACGCTTCGATGAGCGCGTTGAAGCCGATGGGCGCGCCGCCACTGAGCCGGTGGATCGTGCGCAGTCCTTCCCGGAAATCGTAACCGTGCACATACGTGAGAGCGATCGGCTGCACGATGCCGAGCCCACCGGCCGCACTCACCGCGGCCACCAGCTCCGGGTTGCTGCACGGATACATCGGCCCGCAGATCAATGGTACGCGGATGTGCGCGTGGCGCGTGAGCGGGGTATCGAAGGTCGGCGTCTCGGTCATCGCGCCGTCTCGCGGGACGAATCGGGAGGGGACAGGCGCCAGTGCACCAGGCACCGCGCCACGAGGACCCCCTCGGCATTCACGATGTCCGCCTGCACCTCGTGCGTGACCGGCTCGCTTACGGTGGTGGGGGCCTGCGCCGTGGTGGTGCACACCAGCGTGCCCCGCGCCTTCTTCAGGTATTCGATCTGGAGTCCCGTCACGATCCCGCGCACCCCCGGCGGTAACGCCGTCATGAGCGCCACGCCGCTGGTCATCTCGGCCAGATTCACCAGCGCCACGGCATGGACAGAGGCCAAGTGATTGCGCACCGCCCTCCGGTCGCGCAGCTGCACGCGGGCGAAGCCGGGGCGGACGTCGGTGAAGACCCCGCCTACCGATCCCGTGTAGGGCGCGGTGCGTCCCACCGCCCAGCTGAACAGGCGCTTGCCGAACGGCAGACCGGACAGTCGGTCCCAGTTCTGCAGGAGGAGGCGTCCAGGAGATGGATTGGCGCGAGGCATGCGGATGGGAACGGCGGAGAGGGGCGTGGCGTCGCGTTGAGCTCGCGGCCCGTGGATGTTGCCTCCGGATGCCTCATCGCGCAACGGAACCCTCCTGCGCGGCGGCGATGCGCTGTCGGTCGATGGGGCTAGCCAAGCTGCTGCACGGGGGCCGTGTTACCGCTCACGTGGGCAGCTCCTTCGCCATCCGCGTCGCCTCCGAACGCCCGGGAGCGGCACGGAATTCCAGCGCGGGATCGTTGACGCGCCCGTGCCGCAGCGAGAACAGGTCCTTCACGTAGTTCTGGTAGAGTCGCCACGGCGCGCGATCGCCCTGTTTGGGAAGCTGCGCGCGTGCACGCTGCACATAGCCCGAGGTGAAGTCGAACACCGGTGTTTCCGCCATGGTGGGATCGCGACGTGGGGTGACCTGCGCGTAACCGCGCGTGCGCATGTGGTTGAGCAGACGACACACATGCTGCGCGATGAGGTCGCATTTAAGCGTCCACGACGCGTTGGTGTAGCCCACGGCAGCGGCCATGTTCGGCACGTCGCTGAGCATCATGCCCTTGTAGATCATCGCGCGCCCGAGCTCCACCACGTGGCCGTCGACAACAAGCGTGACACCGGTGAGTAATGACATGCGGAGCCCGGTGGCCGCGACGATGATGTCCGCATCGAGATGCGCGCCCGACTGCAACACGATGCCGGTGGCATCGAAGCGTTCGATCTGGTCGGTGACGATCGATGCCCGTTGCTCACGCAACGCCACGAACAGGTCGCCGTCAGGCACCATGCAGAGGCGCTCGTCCCACGGTTGATAGCGTGGGCTGAAGTGCTCGTCGAACGGGAACTGTTCGCCAAGCTGCGTTTTCGCTGTGGTGCGCAGCGCCTTCTTGAACACCGCCGGCCGCGTACGCGCGATGTGGTAGTAGAGCATGCTGCGCGCCACGTTCTTCCAGCGCGCGATCGTGTACGCCAGCTTCGACGGCAGCACACGACGCAGCGTATTGGCCACCACATCCACCGACGGCAGCGAGGCGATGTACGTC
>JBBARJ010000021.1:17073-20244 GCA_040399825.1 Gemmatimonas sp. | reverse complement strand
TATTTGCTGCGCGCGTTCTTGGCCGACATGCCCTCCGATGAGGCGTTGCAGTTCCTGATCAAACGCATGGAACGCGCGGCGAACAACAAAGAATTCTTCGACCAGATGGCGGAACCCTGAAAACCTTTATGCCCAACACGCCATGAACGCGACGACCGGACGCCTCCTCGCCGTGGACTGGGGGGACAAGCGGATCGGGCTGGCCGTCAGTGATGAACTGGGCATGCTCGCCTCGTCCGCTGGCGCGATCACGCGTCGCGCGGGCAAGCGCCCGCCGATCGCCGAACTGATGCGCCGCGCCGACGAACTCGGCGTGACGGGCTACGTGTTTGGCTTGCCGATCGATCCGGCGGGTCTGGAAACCGATCGCTGCCGCGAGGTGCGTGACGTAGCCGCAAAACTCATCGAGCGTCAGCCGTTACCCGTGCGCCTGGTCGACGAGCGCTTCACCACGTCGGCGGCATTGCGCAGCATCAAGGAGCAGGGCGGCAGCACGCGAGGCCGTAAGGAAGAGGTCGACGCCTTAGCGGCGTGCATTCTGCTGGAGGGCGTACTGCGGGCGTCGTCGCAGGGCGTGACGTTGGGCGAGTTGGTGAGCGCGCCAACGCCGTGAAGCGCCTTGTGCTGCTCGCGGTCCTCGTCCTGACCGCGTGGTTCGCGTACAGCGAGATTGCCGGTAGCGGCGATGCCACCACGTCCAGCGATCGGGTAGTTATTCCCAAGGGCGCCTCAATGCGTGCCGCGGCGGAGTCGCTGGCCGTGCACGACGTGATCGGGTCAACTCGATTGTTCCGCTGGTACACCGCGGCCTCCGGTCGCGAGCGCATCATCAAGCCCGGTACCTATCAGTTCCCGTCGGGCGCCGGCTACGCCGACGTGCTCGATGCGCTGGTCACGGGCAGCGGCATCATGCGCACCGTGGTCATTCCCGAAGGCTTCGATCTGCGTGACATCGCGCCGGTGCTGGCCAAGGCGCTGTCGGTGTCCGAAGACTCGGTGCGAGTGGCCGCGACCGACACCATGTGGCGGCGCACACTCAATGTGCCGGCCGCGTCGCTGGAGGGATATCTCTTTCCCGCCACCTACGCGTTTGCCGACGGCACCACAGCGCGCGAGGCGGTGCGCGCCATGCTCGAGCGCTTCGAGTCGGTGTGGAAACCCGAGTGGGATGCGCGTGTGAAGGCGATGGCCATCTCGCGGCACGATGCCATCACCATGGCCTCGATCGTGGAGAAAGAAGCGCGCAAGCCCGAAGAACGCGTGCTGATTTCGGCGGTGTACTGGAATCGCGTAAAAAAAGGCATGCTGCTGCAGGCCGATCCCACCGTGCAGTACGCGCTGCCACAGCACGTGGACCGCGTGTTCTACAAGGATCTCGAGGTCGAATCCAAGTACAACACCTACAAGTACGTCGGCCTGCCACCCGGCCCGATCGCCTCGCCCGGGGAGGCAGCGATTGCCGCCGCTCTCGCGCCGGCCGATGTGCCATATCTGTTCTTCGTGGCGCGCGCCGATGGCGGCCACGAATTCCGCACCACGTTCGCCCAGCATCGGCAGGCGATCGCCGACATCAAGCGGGCAAAACGCACCAAGCAGGCGAAATGAGCGCCGTGGCGTCGACGCAGCGCAACGCCCCCACGATCTCCCTCCTGATCGCGACGTACAATTGGCCGCAGGCACTGGCCATCGTGCTCGCGAGCGTGCGTGCGCAACGCGTTCCACCGCTCGAGGTCGTGATCGCCGATGACGGCAGCGGCGACGACACGCGACGCCTCATCGAGCGCGAGGCGCAGCACTTCCCGGTGCCGATCGTGCATGTCTGGCATGAGGACACGGGGTTTCGCCTGGCGGCGATACGGAACAAGGCCATCGCACAAGCGCGGGGGCAGTACCTGGTCCAAATCGACGGTGACATCGTCCTGCATTCCGAGTTCATCGCGGGCCATGTGCGATTCGCACGGGGCGGCAGCTACGTGCAGGGCTCGCGCGCGCTACTGTCACCAGACATGACCAGCCGGTTGTTCGCGGCCGAGGATGTAGCGCTCAGGTGGTTTTCCCCAGGCATCACACACCGGGCGAATGCGGTGTACGCCCCATGGCTTTCGCGGTTCGTCCGCGGCGCCAGCGGCGCATTGCA
Source organism: Gemmatimonas sp. (assembly GCA_040399825.1). Taxonomy (GTDB): domain Bacteria; phylum Gemmatimonadota; class Gemmatimonadetes; order Gemmatimonadales; family Gemmatimonadaceae; genus Gemmatimonas. Next base: position 18,107 of record JBBARJ010000021.1, on the reverse strand, counting down.
CCGGACGCGCGGCTGCCACATGGCCTTCTGGCGCGATGACCTGATTCGGGTGAACGGCTACGACGAACAAATGGAAGGGTGGGGCCGCGAGGACAGCGAGCTTGCCCTGCGGCTCATCAACGCCGGTGTCGTGCGGCGCAACCTCAAATTCTCTTCCGTGGCCTTTCACTTGTGGCATCGCACCGCCAATCAGGACGCTGTCGCCCGCAACCACGAGCGTTTTGAACGCACCCAACGCGAGCGGCTCACGCGAGCGGAGTGCGGGCTGGACCAGTACGTAGGCGCGCCGGGGCCGACCACATGAGTCGTGCACCACGGACCGCGGGGGCGGCCGTCATCTCGCGTCGAGGCGTGCAACGCCTGCGCGGCGGCCATCCCTGGATCTTCCGCTCCGACGTGGAGCATCGTCCACCGGCGCCTGCCGGCATCGTGCCCATCGAGGGCCCGGATGGTGCCCCGCTCGGCTTTGCCCTCTGGAGCCCGCTGTCCGAAATCTCGTTGCGTCGCATCGAGACCGATCTGTCGCGCACGCCCGATGCCGCCTGGTGGCACGCGAAGCTGCGCACTGCGATCGCGCGTCGTGCAGCGTTGGCGCTCGAGTCGAACGCCTTTCGATTAGTGCACGGCGAAGGTGATGGCCTGCCCTCGCTGGTGGTGGACAAGTACGGCGACGTACTGGTCGTGCAGCTGCTCTCGGCCGGCGTGGATGCGTGGACTGACACCATCGTGTCGTCGCTGGTGGAGCTCACGCAGTGCACGGGTATTCTGGCGCGCAACGATCCCGCCGCGCGTGGTCGAGAAGGGCTGCCGCGTGAAGTGAAGCTGCTGTACGGCGAGGTGCCGCGTACGGTGGAAGTGGTGGAGCACGGCGTACGCTATCTGGCCGCCCCCTGGGATGGCCAGAAGACGGGCGCGTTCCTGGATCAGCGCGAAAATCGTGTGCTGATCGGCTCGCTGGCTCGTGGTCAGGCGCTAGACTGCTTTGCGTATCACGGTAGCTTCGCGCTGCATCTGGCCAAAAAGGCCGACAAGGT